>DHGO01000079.1 GCA_002402795.1 Deltaproteobacteria bacterium UBA4796 | reverse complement strand
GCCACCTCGGTTGTTGTGCCTGAAGAACTTGTGAGTGAATTTATGAGCAGGCCAAACTCAATTGTCATAAGAGATGACTATGCACCTGTTGATAACCTCATTGCTCCCATATTCGAGGAAAGATTTGGGTACAATAGAAAAGGCTAAATATTTTTTAACCATTGAATTTTTTAGTTCTATTGACCTTATTAAAACTTATTGATTTACTGTCTTGAATCAACTAAATTATATATTATGCGGGCATAACTCAGCAGGAAGAGTGCAAGCTTCCCAAGCTTGATGCCGCGGGTTCGATCCCCGTTGCCCGCTCCATAAAATTATTGTGGCCTTTTAATCAATGGAAAAATATGATATTGTATAAAGGGCTGATTGTCCATTACTATGTCATCTGAGATGCTACCCGTAACCGATTTCATACGCGAGATTATTGACAAAGACATAAAAAACAATAGGTATGGAGGCCGTGTTGCCACCCGTTTTCCACCAGAGCCCAATGGATACCTCCATATAGGTCATGCAAAGTCAGTCTGCCTTAATTTTGGTATTGCCATGCAATACAGGGGTACCTGTAATCTGCGCCTCGATGATACTGACCCTGCTGGCGAATCTATGGAATATGTAGAATCTATTATAAATGATGTGCACTGGCTTGGTTTTGACTGGGAAGACCGCTTATATTATGCCTCAAACTATTTTGAAAAACTCTACGAATTTGCAGTTAGACTTATCAAGAAAGGTAAAGCCTATGTGTGCGACCTCAGTACCGATGAGATTAAAGAATACCGCGGGACACTTACAAGCCCCGGTAAGGAGAGTCCTTACAGAAACCGTTCTGTAGAAGAAAATCTTGATTTATTTGCCCGCATGAGGGCTGGTGAATTCGAGGATGGATCCCGTGTACTTCGTGCAAAGATTGATATGTCCTCACCCAACATCACTATGCGTGACCCTGTTATATACAGGATTAAACGTGAACCCCATTACAGGACAGGAAAAACATGGGTAATCTATCCCATGTACGACTTCGCCCACTGCCTGTCTGACGCTATAGAGCATATAACCCATTCCATTTGCACCCTTGAATTTGAGAACAATCGTCCACTCTACGATTGGATTGTAAATGAGCTTATCGAAGAGGGAGACCGTCCCCGGCAGATTGAGTTTGCCCGGCTCAATCTCAGTTATACGATATTAAGTAAAAGGAGGCTCATAGAGCTTGTAGAAAAAGGATATGTAACCGGATGGGATGATCCCCGTATGCCAACAATTGCAGGCATGAGAAGGAGGGGATACACACCTGAGGCAATAAGGACATTCTGTAACAGAATAGGTGTGGCAAAGAAGGATAACCTTGTTGATATTGCCCTTCTCGAAGCATGTGTACGTGATGATCTGAATGAACACGCCCCACGGGTTATGGCTGTTCTTAAACCCCTCAAGCTTGTTATAGATAATTATCCGGATGGAAAGGTTGAAGAGATTGAGTGTGCCAATCATCCACAGAATCCTGCCATGGGAACAAGGAAGGTACCGCTTTCAAAGATTCTTTATATTGAACAGGATGATTTCCATGAATATCCACCAAAAAAATACAAACGCCTTGCTCCAGGACGGAAAGTCAGGCTCAGGAATGCTTATGTCATAAAGTTTGCAGACATGGTAAGGGATGATAAGACAGGTAAAATCCTTGAAGTACACTGTACCTATGAGCCTGAATCAAAAGATAGTCTAAAATCAGATAAGCGTAATGTGGAAGGCGTTATTCACTGGGTATCAGCAGAACATGCCATTCCTGCAGAGGTCAGGTTATACGACCGCCTCTTTCAGGTTCCTGATCCAGCAGGTATGGATGATGATTTTAGTAAATATCTTAATCCAAAATCCCTTGAGATACTTACATTATGCTTTGTAGAGCCCTGTCTTCAGAAGGCTGCTCAAGGAAGCAGGTATCAGTTTGAAAGGCTCGGCTATTTCTGTGTGGATTTAAAAGATTCCTCGCCATTAAAGCCTGTATTCAATCGTATTGTATCCCTTCGAGATACCTGGGCAAAGGGTGCGAGCCATTCCTGAGAAATAATTCCCCATTTGAAAGTGTGGTGCTTAGGACTTATTCATAAAACATTAAAATACAAAAAATGTTAGATAAACAGAATAGTTGGTGGACATAGCCATACCCTGATACTTCCCTTTGGAAATACCCTTCCCCTTATCAATTTAACCGGGGTAGAATGATGCAAGCCATTAATGTATCCATTTATTCAGCTTCCATCATGAGGTTCGTGAGTCCGGTGAAGATGGGGTCAATGCGACAATGCAATTCCGAACTTCTTTTACAAATTCTATGGGAGAAGAAATAAACCTGAAGACCCGTTTTTTCTTTCCTTTATCAATAATAATAATCTTGCCAAAATTTAACATCGAACCAAGAGAGGGCTGATAATAGTCAATAAGTACGATGTCATTAAGTGAGATCTCGAAAGGTTTTTTCAGTGGGAAACCGGCATCAATTTTCACATTGTTCCGTGTCAATCGTATCACAGATTTTTGTAAATCTATATAGGAAACAATGCCCCAGATAAGACCAAAAACAATAAGCGCTACTGCATGATACCCCTGGGATTTGACAGCCAGACCTCCTATAACAATGACCAGTATCGGTCCGAGAAGCATAGCCCAGTGTAATTTACTTTGAAAAATGATTCTTTCATCGTCTTTTGATTTATCATCAATCGAACTCATCTGTCATTAAATGAAATACCCTGAGGCAAACTTCTTAATCTTTTACCCCACACCCATCATTAAATTCGGCAGCCATAGCGCAATCTGTGGAAAAATGAAAAGGATTACTAAAGCCACGATAAGAGCTGAAAGGAATGGAATAACCCCTTTGTAAATCGTTCCAAAGGGGAGTCCTGTTATGTTCCCTAATATAAAGACATAAACCGCGATAGGCGGGATAAGGCCACCGATCATAAGGGTCACGCAGATCAGGATACCAAACCATATGGGATCATAACCGAGTTGTATGGCTGTGGGAAAAAAGATCGGGGTAGCAACTACCATGAATGCCAGATCATCCATTATTGAACCACCTATCAGATAGATAAGTATTATCACGATCATAATCAATGTACTTGGTATGGGAAGACTGGAAGCCCACTTTGCTGCAATCATCGGTATCTCAGTTATAGCGAGGAAATGGCCAAAGATAGAAGATCCGGCAATAAGCATAAGAACCATTATTGCGGTCTTTAGTGCTCCTTTAAAAGCGCTGATAAGCATGCCTTTATTAACTTCCCTTCTAATCAAGGCAAGAATGAAAATAGCAACAGTACCTATGGTACCTGCCTCTGTAGGGCTGAAAAAACCTGTTATCATCCCGCCTATTACAATGGCAAAGACAATCAGGATAATTAATGCCTCAGGGATTGCGGCAATTCTTTCTTTCCATGTAGCCCTTTCGGCTCTGGGGGCCATTTCAGGCTTTATACTTACCCATCCGACTACAACTCCCATAAAGAGAAATGCTATCATAAGGGATGGTACAATTCCTGCGATAAAAAGCCTGCCTATGGACTGTTCAACCTGAAGTCCGTAGATAATAAGCACTGTACTTGGAGGCAAAATCATACCTAAGGTACTCACAGATGCTATCGTACCTGCTGAAATTTCTTTTCTATAGTTGTAACGGTCCATCTCAGGCATGGCAAGATTTGAAAATGTCCCTACCGTTGCAAGAGTTGATCCGCACATGGCCTTAAATGCTGTTGCGCCTGCTATGGTTGTCATTGCAAGTCCGCCAGGTATATGACCAAACCACTTATGTGCTCCTGTATAGAGTCTCTTTGCTATATTTGAATTTGATGCAAACTCTCCCATAAGTATAAATAACGGAATTACCGTGTAACTGTATGTTGTAAAGTTATCGAAAAAATCCTTGATGACGAGATTCGATGCAGCTGGGAAGCTCATAAGGAAAGTAAATCCAAAAAAACCAATAAGTATCAAACAATAAGCCATTTCAAGTCCTGTTAAGAAGAGGGCAAGTAGCAATATTATCGAATACATTCCAATTGCCGTATCACTCATTATCTGCTCCTTTTACTTTTTTTATCAGATCACAGAATATGGTGAAACTCTGCATGAGAAAACTGAAAGAAAGGGCAAAGGCAAATGGATAATAGGGTATCTTGAAGCTGGCTGTACGCTCGCCTGTCTTTCTTACATCTATTCCGTAAATAAGAAAATTATATGCAATAAATAAGAATATCATGATGCCAACGCATCTGGTAATAATATTGATGATTCGCTTTTTCCTGGGATTTATTCTTTCTATTATTAAATCAACAATCACCTGAGCACCAAGCATTGTGCCAAAGGGTACAGAGAATGAGAATACTATACATCCCCCGTATTGTATGAATTCCATAGAACCAGTGATAGGATGCCCAAAGTTTCTTAAAATCACATCAATGAAAGTAAGCATGACCATACAGGATAGAACAATGCCGGAAATGACATACAAAGCTTTATTTATAACGGCAATAGCTCCTGTAAAACTCTTCATCTCCTGCCCCCAGATTTATAGAAAAATCAAACCATTGCTCAGGACTTTCTATTATGATTACCTTAAAATATAAAGAGGGCTGTTTTTCCAGCCCCCTTTTCATGAATAAATCTTATGGATTTTTCTTAAGGTAATCAAGGCAGAATTTTAATGCTTCATCGCCAGGCAGGCCTTTGGATTTTGCCATTTTAACATAATCATCAAGGATCGGCTTCATCTTTTCGACAGTCACTGCCTCTTCCTCTTTTGAAACCTCTAAAAATATTACACCCTTACCTTTGGCAAATTCTTTTGCCTTTTGATCCAGTGCATCCCATTGCCTACCTATCTTATCATTATATTCATCGTTGATTTTCTCTATTGCCTTTTGATCTTCTGGAGATAATTGATTCCATTTAGCCTTGTTCATAATGGCAAACTGCGAGGTCAGATAAGATACACCATAGTTTTCAATGACAGTCTTTACAACCTCTCCAATCTTGAATCCCTGTAATGCCTCAAGAGGAAAAAGGGTTCCGTCTACAACACCCCTTGAAAGGGCATCATAGGCCTCGGTGACAGGCATGGTTACAGGAGAGGCACCAAGAGCCTTTACTATAGGTGCATTCTCTGCATTTGCCCTGATTCTGAGCCCCTTTACTTCGTCAGTTGATTTAACAGGCTTTTTTGTAAATATGAAGCCAGGAGCTGCACCATGGAGAAACAGAACCTTTACATCGTCGAATTCTTTCGGTTTAAATTTCTTATAATATGCATTGGCAAGCTTGCTTCCCTGATAGCCATTCCTGTATCCGAGGGGCAACTGCAATACTTCAGAAAGAGGGAGTCTACCAGGTGCATATGCCAGTAATGCTGTACCCACATCAACAATTCCTTTTACGGTATTATCATATACCTGCATTGGAGGCGAAAGTGTACTACTGGCAAAGACCGTTACTGTTACCCTTCCATTTGTTACCTTCTCTACATCCTTACCCCACTGCTCAAATAATTTCGTATGAGGATGTTGTGGTGGCCAAAAAACGGAAAGTCTGAGCTTCATAACCTTTTCCTGAGCGAACAGATTGCCAGCGGCGCAAATGAACAAAAGAACCATCAAGGCAATAAATATCCGCAATACATAACCCTTTCTCATAACTATCCCTCCTCTTTGTCTTAATTTCGCAGTCATTCTCTCAAGGTTACACCTGAAACAATGACGCTCTTTTTTGCCATAGATTACCATAAACTATATATTACTTGGAAAACATTTTTCTCAATTCCCGCTTCAATATTTTACCTGCAGGGCTCTTGGGCATATCTTTAACTATAATATACTCCTTCGGCACTTTAAAAGGTGATAACTTTGTTTTCAAAAAAGACTTTAGCTCATCAGGAAAAACAGCCTGCCCTGCTCTCGGTACAATAAAGGCGGTTACCCTTTCGCCCCATTCCCTGTCCGGGAATCCTACCACGGCACATTCTTCCACCTCTGGCCGCAGATATATAGCTTCTTCTACCTCCTTCGGATAAACATTTTCTCCACCTGTAATAATCATGTCCTTAAGTCTGTCTACAATGAAAAGATAGCCATCTTCATCAAAAAATCCTATGTCTCCGGACCTGAACCACCCATCGCCCCAGAAGGCTTCATCGGTCGCTTCAGGGTTATTCAGATAGCCCTTCATGATATTGCGACCCAGGATACATATTTCTCCTTCCTGGCCTTGAGGAAGCAGGTTTCCATGCAAATCCCTTACCTGTACTTCAACACCTGGTACTGCCGTACCTATGGAACCAATAACATGGCGGTAATAGTGGTTGAATGTAACGGCAGAGGCAGATTCGGTCATGCCATACCCTTCATATATTGTGAGACCTGTTACTTCTTTCCACTGCCTTACAATCTCTGCAGCCATGCTTGCCGCTGCAGAAAAACAATAACGAACACTTCCTAACTTTTCTTTAAGTCCATGTATGCTCAAAAGGCGTGTATAAACTGTAGGAACAGCAAACAATTTTGTTACCTTCCCGGCAGATGTAAGAGATAGAATTTTCTCAAGGTCAAAGCCTGGTAAAATTTCAAGACAACCGGCGCTGTAAATAGTAGCATTCATAATATGCATCTGTCCAAAAACATGGTTCAAGGGAAGAAAGCAAACAGCCCTATCCTTTTCATTAGATTTTTCACTGTAGGATACATTATGGGCAGATGTGTTTATATTTTCGTGGGTAAGCATAACACCTTTCGGGATTCCCGTAGTACCTCCTGTATAAAGGATTGCTGCCGTATCGTTGCGAGACCTATCAATGGCCTTGAAAGACACCGTCCCCTTTTCAATAATATGGTGGAGGGTAAGATCACCTCCAGAACATATAATTTTTTCAAGGCCTGCCGAACCTCTCATATTTTCAAGAGCAGGAAGCTTATCATCAGTGGTAAAGATAAACTTAGGCTTTGAATGTTCAACAAGGAATGCCAGTTCATCCTTGCTCAGAAGGCTCGAGTATGTTACTGCCACAGCTCCTGCCTTAAGAATCCCGAAATAGAAAGCAATCCAGTCTATCGAATTAGGGACACATAGACCTACATGCTCACCTATCTTAATCCCCATTTTTATAAGGCTACTTGCTATGCGGTTCACGCGCTCGTTGAGGGCTCTGTATGTTATCTCTGAGCCAGCTTCGCATAACGCAGGGTGTTCTGGAAAATAGAACGCTGACCTCTCGAGATTAGTTGCAATATTCATTGAATCCTCAAAAAATAATTTGTATCATCCTGCTCGAAAAATTTTCCAATATCTCTGTCGTAATATTAGTCTGGTATAATAATTAAACCTAATAAATAATTTTGTCAAGAAAATATTAAAACATTTATATTGCAAACACTTCCCCTTTCGATATAAAATAAATAAAACTGTAAATGAGGTTTTACATATGCCCCCCTTTAAACCCATCAAGCAGGCAAGAGTTTCAGGGGAAGTAGCTACACAATTGAAACAATCTATCCTGCTTGGCCACTTCAAGGCAGGAGATAAGTTACCATCGGAACGGGACCTTGCAGAGCAATTCCAGGTGAGTCGCATTGCTGTTAGAGAGGCCTTACGATTTCTCGAGAATACCGGTTTTGTATCAACCAGACAAGGGATAACAGGAGGAACCTTTGTCTCTGATCTTACCTTTGAACACTTAAGCAATGCCTTTGTTGACCTATTTCTTGCAGAAAAGATTTCTGTTCCTGAACTTGTCTATGTACGTGTACTTGTAGAGCCTGAGATAGCAAAGCTGGCAGCGAAAAGCATTGATCGTAAACATGCACGCCTCTTGAAGGAGGTCCTCGCAGCAGAAGATTTGCCTATTCGCTCTCTGGATGAAGACCTCGACACAAAAACTTCTGTTCACTATATTCTGGCAGAGGTCTGTGGAAATCATTTTCTGGAAGCACTGGAGCGATCTCTTATGGCTCTTACAAGAATAATAGTTAAGATGGTTAATTCAGAGACAGCTTTAATCCATCCTGCAGGTATGCACAAACCTGTAGTTGACGCCGTTCTTGCCCACAATACCGAAGAAGCAGCATTGGCTATGCGGAAACATGCTATAGAATTTGGACAGAACCTCATCAACCTGGAAAAAACCTTCCGGGTAACAAAATCCAAGTCTTTTTGACCGTAATATAAATAGTAACTGGAAGTCTTACGGAACCCCTGATGCGATGGTGGCTGGGGGACAAGGATTTGAACCTTGATTCACNNTCCTGCCGTTGAACGATCCCCCAATAAACATAATATTATGATGATTTCTTTTCTTGAGTGTCTTTAGTCGCTTTGGCTTTTTTGTTCTTTTTGGGCTCTTTGGTTTCTTTAGCTTTTTTGGTGGAAGCCTTATCTTTCTTGACTTTCTTCTCTTTCGTTGCTTTCTTATCTTTCTCTTCCTCTCCCCTGAGAATCAATTCAATAATTGCCATTGGTGCACTATCGCCTTTTCTCTTTCCAATCTTCAAAACCCTTGTATAGCCTCCATTGATTGCGGAATAGCGTTCAGCTATAGAACCAAAAAGCTTTGCTATAGTCTTCTTATTCCTTAAAAATGCAAAGGCAATCCTCATGGAATGGGTGTCTTTCCTCTTTGCAAGAGTAATAAGCCTTTCTGCCGCTCTTTTTAGTGCCTTTGCCTTGGCAACAGTTGTCTTAATGCTCTCATATTCAAGAAGAGCATTTGTCAGATTCTGAAGTAGTGCTCTCCTGTGGCTTTTTGTCCGATTCAATTTTAGTACTCTCTTCTGGTGCTTCATACGAGAAACCTCTAAATATGATCTTTTCGCTTGAGCGCTATCTTATCCAGCTCATCCCTCGGGGGAAAATTTTCAAGTTTAACACCGAGCCGCAACCCCATACAGGCAAGAATCTCTTTTATTTCATTCAATGATTTTCTTCCAAAGTTCTTCGTCATGAGAATCTCCTGTTCTGTTTTCTGCACTAATTCCCCGATATATTTTATATCTGCATTCTTCAAACAATTTGCGCTTCTCACAGAAAGTTCAAGCTCATCAACGCTTCTATAAAGGTTTTCATTAAATTCAGGTTTTTCAGCTGCTTTCTCTTTAATGGGTTCAGCCTCTTCAATTTCCTCGAAATCGATAAAGATACGCATCTGATCTTTGATGATCTTTGCACCAAAGGCGAGGGCATCCCTTGGATTTACGCTCCCATTTGTCCATATCTCCATCGTAAGTTTGTCATAGTCTGTTCGGTAGCCTACCCGAGCAGGGGTTACAGAGTAATTAACCCTTTTTATAGGTGAAAAGGCAGCATCAATTGGCATAGTTCCTAAGGGTGCATTATCATCCTTGTTCAACTCAGCAGGCACATAACCTCTTCCAATCTTTGCCTTCATCTCCATATAGAGCTTTGCCTTCTCGCTTAAGGTTGCAATATGGTGCGCAGGATTTATGATTTCTACATTACTTTCCTGGAATATAATATCTCCTGCTGTAACTTCTTTTGGTCCTTTCAGGTCTATCTTCAATGTTTTTGGTTTATCATCATCGATACGTAAAACAACCTTTTTGAGGTTGAGAATAATTTCGGTAATGTCCTCCTTGACCCCCCGGATAGTTGAAAACTCATGATCCACACCATCTATCCATACAGAAGTAATTGCAGCTCCCATAATGGATGAAAGGATGACCCTTCTGAGAGAATTTCCAATGGTTATTCCAAATCCTCGCTCAAGCGGTTCAGTGGAAAACTTTATGTAATTATCCTCTTTCTTTTCGATTTGAATATTGCTCGGCTTAATAAGCTCCTGCCAATTTTTCTCAAACATATGTTTGGACCCTCCTTTGGGGGTAAGAAACTATCGTGAATAATACTCCACTATGAGTTGTTCTTTGATAGGCATTGTAATATCTTCCCTGGATGGTAAGAGTTTCACAATGCCCTTCATGTTCTCTTTATCTACTTCCAGCCATGAGGGGACACCTCGTCTTACCACTGACTCAAGAGCATTTTTCACACTGGGAAGGTCTCTGTGTGCTACAGAAATTTCATCACCCTCTTTTACGAGATATGAAGGAATATTCACGGTCTTATTATTTACCGTAATATGTCTATGGATAATAAGCTGCCTTGCTTCTTTTCGTGATGTTGCAAATCCCATCCGGTACACCATGTTGTCCAGCCTTCTCTCCAGTAAAATTAAAAAGTTGGTTCCTATGATACCCTTTTTACGTTCTGCCATTTCAAAGAATCTTTTAAACTGCTTTTCACTTAGACCATAAATCTTTCTGACCTTCTGTTTTTCCCGTAAGCGTAAGCCATATTCAAGGAATTTCTCTCTTGTTGCAACATGTACACCCGGTGGATAGTCCCTTTTCTCCATCCCGCATTTTTCTGTATAACACCGTTCTCCCTTTAGAAAAAGCTTGATTGCTTCCCTTCTACATAATCTGCACGAAGCTCCAACATATCGTGACAATTGTATCCTCCCTAAACCCTTCTTCTTTTTGGTGGCCTGCACCCATTATGGGGTATAGGCGTAATATCCCGGATAAGGTGAATCTTGAGACCCGTACTCTGAAGTGCCCTGAGCGCTGCTTCCCTTCCTGCACCAGGCCCTTTGATAAATACATCTACTGTTTTCATACCATTTTCCATAGCCTTCTTAGCTGCATTCTCAGCAGCAAGCTGTGCAGCAAAGGGGGTACTCTTTCTCGAACCCTTAAATCCTGCAACACCTCCAGTAGACCAGGCAATGACATTCCCCTGGGGATCTGTAATCGTAACTATTGTATTATTAAAACTTGATTGAATATACACGTTACCGGTGGGAATACTTTTCTTTACCTTCTTTTTCCCACCTTTTCGGGCTTTTACCATTCATACACCTCACTTTTTCCTTTTCATGGAAGTCTTTCTGGGACCTTTTCGTGTCCTTGAATTGGTTCTCGTTCTCTGACCTCTCACGGGCAAACCCTTTCTGTGTCTCAAGCCCCGATAACAACCTATATCCATGAGCCTTTTTATATTGACACTCACTTCTTTTCGTAAATCACCTTCCACCTGATAATTTCTCTCTATAATATCCCTTATCTTTGCAATTTCTTCATCGCTCAGGGCATTTGTTCTTTTGTCAGGATCAATCCCTGCTTCCTGTATGATCCTGTTTGATAGAGTTCTACCAATACCGTATATGTACGTTAAAGCCACCTCTATCCTCTTGTCTCTCGGAATATCAACACCTGCAATCCTTGCCACTTAATTACCTCCTTAACCCTGTTTCTGCTTATGTTTAGGATTACTGCATATTACTCGCAGTATACCTTTTCGTTTGACGATCTTACATTTATCACATCTCTTTTTCACAGAAGGTTTTACCTTCATTATGCCTCCTCTACTTTACCCTGTATATAATTCTTCCCCTGCTCAAGTCGTATGGTGAAAGTTCAACAACCACCTTATCGCCCTTTAAAATTTTGATATAGTGCATACGCATTTTGCCCGACACATGGGCAAGTACCCTGTGACCATTAGGGAGCTCAACTCTAAACATGGCATTTGGTAGGGGCTCCACAACAGTTCCTTCAACCTCTATACCTTCACCTTTCGGCATTGTCGTCTTACATTAAACTTAAAATGTCTGCACCGCTATCAGTGATTGCAACTGTATGTTCAAAGTGAGCTGATAAGCTTCCATCCTTTGTTGCGGCTGTCCATCCATTTGCTTTAATCACCACATCGCTTTTACCCATATTCACCATGGGCTCTATTGCCAGTGTCATTCCTTTTTTCAATCTCATGCCTGTTCCCTTTTCACCAAAATTTGGAACCTGAGGATCTTCATGGAGCGTCCTGCCAATACCGTGTCCTACAAACTCTCTTACAACTGAAAATCCTGCAGCTTCAACACAGGATTGAATGGCATACGAAATATTGTGGAGTCTGTTTCCTTCTCGAGCCTCCTCAATGCCCTTATACAGTGCCTTTTCAGTAATTGAAAGCAATTCCTCTGTACGGAAAGGGAGCCTGCCAATCCCGTATGTTACTGCCACATCACCGTAGTATCCATCATATATAATACCAAAATCGATACTGACAATATCATGCTCTCTTAAAATACGTTCACCTGGCATTCCATGAACAACCTCATCATTTATTGAAACACAAAGGCAGTAAGGAAATCCGTTATAACCTTTGAATGCCGCCTGAATGCCTTCAATCTTTTCTATTCTTTCTTCAGCCAATCGTTCAAGCTCTACTGTCTTTATACCTTCCTTCATAAACTCCTTCAAATAAAGCACGATCTCCATTGCATACCTGCTGGCTGTGCGAATCTTTTCTATCTCTTCTCTGCCTTTTAAAAAAATCATATGACAACTGTGCTACCTTATCTCCTGCCTTTCATACGTGATGTTTTTCTCACAATCCCATCATAGTGTCTCAATATGAGATGGGATTCAATCTGCTGTATTGTATCAAGGGCAACTCCAACTACTATAAGCAGTGCTGTTCCACCGAAATAAAACGGCACATTGAACTTTTTTACAAGAAGTGTCGGTAACACACAAACAAATGATATATAAAGGGCGCCAACAAAAGTTACCCGGGATAGTACCCTTTCAATGTACTCTGCTGTCTTTTTTCCTGGACGCAAGCCAGGTATGTATCCGCCATATTTCTTCATATTTTCCGCTACATTGTCAGGATTAAAAACAATGGCTGTGTAAAAGAAACAGAAAAATATAATAAATCCTATATACAATACCTCATGAAGGATTGTTCCTGGCGTTAAAAGTTCGGCAAATCGCTTCATCCATGGATGGTTGATAAAGTTTGCTATGGTTGCTGGAAACATGATGATCGAAGAAGCAAAAATCGGAGGAATAACCCCTGCAGTATTGATCTTCAATGGCAGATGCGTTGACTGACCTCCAAAAATCTTTCGTCCCACAACCCTCTTTGCATACTGAACAGGTATCCTTCTCTGAGATGTCTCCATAAAAATAATAAAACCAACAACAACAAGCATCATAGCTGTAAGCAGTATAACTACAAACCAGTTCATTTCACCGGTATTGACGAGGCTTGCAGTACCTGCTATTGCATTGGGCATTCGCGCGACGATACCGGCGAAGATAATAAGGGATATTCCATTGCCGATACCTTTTTCAGTAATCTGCTCACCGAGCCACATAATGAATGAAGTTCCAGCAGTGAGGGTAATCATTGTCATCAATCTAAAACTCCAGCCAGGATTATAGACAACGAGCTCTCCGGCGGCTCCCCGCATCTGTTCTAACCCTATACTAATCCCAAAACCCTGGATGAGGCTTATAATTACAGTTCCATAACGTGTATACTGTGTAATCTTTCTTCTCCCTATCTCCCCTTCTTTTGAAAGACGCTCAAGGGTCGGCACAACAACCGTTAAGAGCTGGAGAATAATGGAAGCGCTGATATATGGCATAATACCAAGGGCAAATACTGATAACCGTTCCAGTCCACCCCCTGCAAACATATCAAAAAAGCCGAGCAGTGTGCCCTTTGCCCTTTCAAAAATACCAGCAAGAACCCTTCCATCTATACCAGGAGTAGGAATATGAACACCTATACGGTATACTGCAAGAAGCACAAGACTTGCCAGAATCCTGCGTTTTAGTTCCGGGATCTTCCCGATATTCTGGAAACCTCCCATTAACTTAAGACCTCCACATCACCACCCTGTGCCCTTATCTTTTCTATTGCCCTCTTTGATGCCTTATGCACTGTTACATGGACAGGAAAATCTATCTTGCCATCAGACAGCAACTTCACTCCATCTTTGAGTTTCTTTACAATGCCTCTTTCAATAAAATCTTTAATCTCGACCTTCTCTTTATCTTTAAAGGTACTCAAATCACTAACCTTCACCAATGCATATTCCAGACGAAAGGGATTGTGAAATCCTCTTTTTGGTATTCTACGGGCAAGAGGCATCTGACCTCCTTCATAGCCTTTTCCCCTTGTACCTCCGCTCCGTGCCCTTTGTCCTTTATTACCATAGGTTGCAGTTGTGCCATGACCCGACCCAGTCCCCCTGCCTACTCTCTTACATTTTTTTGCCGAACCTGCAGGCGCATTTAAATCAGAAAGTTTCATCTATCTTACATCCTCCACTATCTTCAACAAGTGTATTACCTTTTTAACCATTCCTCTTATCTCAGGAGAATTTTTCACAATTCTTTCTTCATTTAATCTTCTAAATCCAAGGCTCCGTATAGTGTCCTGCTGATCCCTGGTGCGGCCAAGAGCACTTTTAACCCATTTTATTTTAAGGTAACCCACCTTAGACCTCCTTAAGCCTTTATTTCCCCTTTCTGTTTTGATTCTATTTCAGGTGATTTAAGCATCGATAAGCCTGTTATGGTTGCCTTTACCACATTGTGGTAATTTCTTGACCCATAACATTTCGTTAGGATATTTGTAATCCCTGCTACTTCCACAACTGCTCTCACTGCCCTCCCGGCAATAACACCAGTCCCTTCTCGCGCTGGTTTCATAAATACCTTACTTGTACTGTATTTAGCGGTCACCTCGTGGGGAATTGTGCCTTTTACAACAGGTATTTCAATAATATCCTTTTTTGCCCTCTCAACTGCCTTTCTTATTGCATCCGGTACCTCATTCGCCTTACCCAAGCCATAACCAACCCGCCCATTTCCATCACCGACTACAACAATAGCACTGAAGCTGAATCTTCTCCCACCTTTCACAACTTTTGCAACACGGTTTATATATACAAGCCTGTCCTGTAATTCAAGCTCACTCGCCTCTATACGTTTCTTTTCAGCCAACCCATGACCTCCTTAGAATTTAAGACCTGCCTCTCTTGCACCGTC
The DNA here is from genome assembly GCA_002402795.1 of Deltaproteobacteria bacterium UBA4796. Classification (GTDB taxonomy): domain Bacteria; phylum Desulfobacterota; class Syntrophorhabdia; order Syntrophorhabdales; family Syntrophorhabdaceae; genus UBA8905. Next base: position 3,530 of record DHGO01000079.1, on the reverse strand, counting down.
AGCAAGGGCTTTCACCCGTCCGTGGTATTTAAAACCATTTCTATCAAATACCACTTCAGTGATACCCATCTCCATAACTTTCTTGCCAATCAATGTACCAACCTTTTTTGCAGCGTCTACATTACCACCATATTTTATTGTACCCTTTATCTCTTTGTTGAGAGAGGATACACCTGTTATAACCTTTTCATTGGTATCGTCTGTAATCTGGGCGTATATCTGTCTCAAACTTTTATACACGCAGAGTCTTGGCCTCTCTGCCGTCCCTTCTATCTTCTTTCTGATTCTCTTTTTTCTTCGTAAGCGAGCCTTTACCTTTTCTTTTCTTTCCATCTAATACCCCTTACTTCCCGCTTTTCCCTGCTTTCTTTCTGAGCACTTCTTCAGCGTACTTAACACCTTTATGTTTATATACATCGGGTGGACGGAGTGACCTGATTTTTGCTGCCACCTGACCCACAAGTTCCTTATCAGCACCCCGTATAGTCACAAGAGTTTGTTTCTCAACCTGGGCTGTAATCCCCTGGGGAAGAGGAAAGTCCACGGGATGAGAATAGCCAAGATAAAAAACAAGATTATTTCCATGAAGTTCCGCCCTGTATCCTATACCAACAATCTCGAGCCTTTTCTCGAACCCCTTTTGAACTCCTTCCACCATATTGTAAATCAAGGTCCTCATGAGCCCGTGGTATGCCCTGACACGTTGTTCATTGCTCAATCTTTTTACTGTTACACTCTTACCTGAAATATCCAGGTCCAATCCTTCCAGTAGCGGCCTTTTCAAGGTCCCTTTTGGGCCTGTTACTGTTACTTCGGTATTAGTCAATTGCAGTTTGATACCATCAGGTAGAATAACTGGTTGTTTACCTATCCGCGACATCTATCACCTCACCATACAACCAGGAGAGGTTCCCCTCCCACCTTATTTTTTGTTGCATTCCTGTCTGTAATAATACCTTTTGAAGTGGATAGTATTATTGTACCGATACGATGCTTCATCTTGACAATATCATGTACCTTTACATACAACCTTCTTCCTGGTTTGCTTAACCTCTTTAAGCCTGTAATAACACTTTTATTATTTTCATCATAGTTTATATATACCTTTAAAACCTTTTTCCTCTCTTCATTGATAAAGGTCCTGTAATTTCTTATATACCCTTCGTCCTTTAAAATCTTTAATATGGCAAGCTTCATATTAGAGTATGGCATTTCAATTGACTCATGACGTGCCATTATTGCATTTCGCAGGCGGGTTAACATATCAGCAATAGGATCAACAATTTTCATAGGCATTCTCCCTACCAGCTCGATTTTTTCACTCCCGGTATTTCTCCTCTCAGAGCAAATAACCTGAAGCATATTCTGCACATTTGAAACTTTCGTAGATATCCCCTTGGTCTTCCACATAAAGGGCATCTATTTACTGCTCTTGTCTTGAATTTGGGAATTATGTGCATCTTTTCCATCATGGATTTCCTTGCCATCACTCTCCTCCATCAACTCCTGAAAGGCATTCCCATCAACTTTAAAAGCTCAAAGCCTTCTTCGTCAGTCTTTGCGGTCGTGGTAATTGTAATATTCATTCCCCGTACTTTATCTATCTTGTCATAATCAATCTCAGGAAAGATAATCTGTTCACGGAGACCTAAGGTATAATTCCCTCTCCCGTCAAAAGATTTTGCAGAGACACCTTTGAAGTCTCTGACCCTTGGCAATACAATAAATACAAGTTTATGGAAAAATTCATACATCCTTGTCCCCCTGAGTGTTACCATGCACCCGATGGACATTCCTTCTCTTAATTTGAATGAAGCAATGGATTTCCGTGCTTTAGTGATGATAGGTTTCTGACCAGTTATTATAGCAATATCCTGTGCTGCACTATCGAGGGATTTTATGTTCTGGATTGCCTCACCTACTCCTGTATTCACGACAATCTTCTCGAGCTTTGGTATCTGCATAATATTTTTATATTTAAATTTTCTCATCAATGCCTTCATAACTTCTTTTTCATAGAATTCCATATACTTCGTTTTCAAAAACAGACCCCCTACTTATCGATGACTTCTTCACATCGTTTACAAAATCTTACTTTCTTTCCATCCTCGAGAACCTTCTTTCCCACTCTCACAGGTTTTGAACACTTTTCGCAATATATCATTACATTTGACACATGAATCGGGCTTTCTCGCTCCATAATCCCGCCTTTCGATTTTTGACTCGGCTTCACGTGGCGCTTTATCATGTTTACTTTTTCTACAACAATCCTGTCTTTCTTTGTCAGTACCCTCAGTACTTTTCCGGTCTTCCCTTTATCCTTTCCTGTTGTTACAATAACAAGGTCGTTCTTTTTTATATGGTACTGTTTATCCATTTGAAGCTCCTCACACAACCTCAGGCGCCAGCGAGATAATCTTCATGAATTTTTTTGCTCTCAATTCTCTCGCAACCGGTCCAAATATTCTTGTTCCAATCGGCTCATTGTATTGATTGATAACCACTGCCGAATTGTCATCGAATTTCACATAAGAACCATCAATCCTCTTAATCTCTTTCTTTGTTCGCACAATAACTGCTTTGACCACTTCACCCTTTTTAACCTTTGCATTGGGTATCACTTCCTTCACCGATGCTACAATAATATCTCCTACGCTCCCATATCGTTTTCTCGAACCACCTAAAATCCTGATGCAACCAAGTTTCTTTGCGCCTGAATTATCTGCTACTTCAAGTTTAGTTCGTTCCTGAATCATCTTTTATAACCTCTTCCACTGGCTCTGATGTCTCTTTAATCTCTGAAACTTCGTCGATATCCTTAAACTCCACCACAGGCTCTGCCTTTTTCACAACTTCCTTTACAAGCCACCCCTTTTCTTTACTGATAGGCCTCACTTCAACAATAACTACTCTGTCGCCAACATCACACAGGTTCTTTTCATCGTGGGCTTTGTATCTCTTCTTCATTTTGAGGAACTTGTGATATTTGGGGTGCTGTAAAAACTTTTCTACCTCTACAACTACAGTCTTCTCCATCGCATTTTTTACAACAACACCAGCCATCTTTTTTCCATATTCTTTCCCTTTAACTTCCATGCCTACCTCGAAGGTTCAGCAAAAACATTTTTGCGCTGGTACATATATGATTGCTGAACTATTTTTTCTTCAATTCCCTTTCTCTCAAAATTGTTTCTATGCGTGCTATATCCTTTTTTATAAGCTTCATTCGTGCATTGTTTTCTAACTGCCCTGTAGAATGCCGGAAACGTAAATTGAATAGCTCCTCTTTATAATCCTTCTTCTTTTTCAATAACTCTTCGTTTGTAAGCTCTTTTAACTCCCGTGCCTTCATTCTTCCTCGCTCCGTGCGATAAATCTTGTCTGGATGGGTAGTTTAAATGACGCAATCCTCAATGCCTCCCGTGCTTTATCCTCAGCCACACCTTTAATCTCGTAGAGTACCCTGCCCGGTCTTACAACAGCAACCCATCCTTCATTGGGGCCCTTGCCTTTCCCCATTCTTGTCTCTG
>DHGO01000056.1:10194-16598 GCA_002402795.1 Deltaproteobacteria bacterium UBA4796 | reverse complement strand
GAACCGGAGAATAACGGTTTTGCAGACCGTCGCCTTACCACTTGGCTATGCCGCCAACAACATCAGTGATTAGTGATCAGTTAATAGTGATTAGTGATCAGTGTTTAGTGTATAAGAGTCAGTTTTTTTGAAGTTTTCACTAATCACCATTCACTGTTCACTGAATTTCATGGATTCTGGAGCGGGAAACGCTTCAACCCGATCCGTTTTCTGGAGCGGGAAACGGGATTTGAANNAATTGTTTTATAATATAAACATCATCATGATGTCAATGGTAAGTTATCCTGGGTATTAGTTTTTAATAAGCACACATTGATTAGTGCATGCACGGGTTCTCCTGCCCGGACATTTAGCGTCTATTCCTACCCTGTGGCAGAGAAAAAAGTCAAATTTGAGTGGATCTTCAGGGGAAAAGGTCTTCAAAACTTCTGTGATTTCCCATGCTGCTTTATATGAAGGTGTCTTGCATTTTGTCCAGCCAAGGCACCTGCCTATCTTGAAAATATGGGTATCGAGAGGAACTATGAGGTCTTTNNTATCTATCTTATCCTTCCTCACCATCCACCTGAAATAAAGATTCCACCTCTTCAGGGGATTTGTTTTTGATGGTTTTGGAAAAAAGAATAAAAGTTCATTGCTTTTATGAAAGTAATGGCTCCTTATATCCCACAGGGTCTTACGAATATCACCGTTATAAAAATGTTTAACCATCCCGCCTATACTGCCAAATTCATCAACCATTCGTTTCACAATACGAAAGAGAAAGATAATCTCTTTTTCCTTATGGAATCTGTAATACAACCCTTTGAGGTTTGAAAAGTCACCTTTTTTAATAAATGCTAATGGTTCTTTTCCAAGGCGCAGAAAGAGATTTTTGAGGAACCCTGTCATAGCCACAATATTGCCATACGCAAATTGGGAGGCAAAAAAACCTATGATTTCTCTATCCCCGGGATTCGGGTTTATATGAATAAATTGAACAGGGTCAATCTCTTTTGCGTAAAGGAAGGATTCCTTTTCTTCTTTGTATATTTTATTAAGATTAATCCGGTACCTTCCTATTGGTTTTTCCTCCAGTAAGTACATCCTTCCATTTTCCAAGCTGACCTCTAAAAACCTCCTCTAAAGCCTTAACCTCCTTCTCCCAGTCACTCCATGCTTCGAGGTTAGGTGTTATACCATCACCTTCAATACCCATTGTCTTTAGCCTTGATGCCACTCTTTCACTCATAACCATTCTTCTTTTTTCCATCTCTTCCTGAAACTTCTTCTGCATGGTCTCAATTTCATCCCTTATTGCATGTGGTAAATCTATTTTTGCAATATCAAAAAGATTTATGAGTTTCTTATTATCTTCCCGAAAATTAAACTGTTCCATAAAAAAGCTGATAATAACCGATTTTTTATGACTTTCATCACCCTTTATCAATGCATACTCTTCCGCTACCTTTTCTTTATCAATCATATCCTCCATATATCTCCGCAAAAGCGCCTTAACCCGACTTTCCACTTCCTGTGCGGCAAAAACCTCTTTCTCCTCTTTTTCCATTATAAGATGCTTTGTCCTTTCCATAGCCAATTCAATTGCGCTTTTAATCTCAGCCATCAGTTTTCTCCTGTAAAATGTCTATAAATATAATCCCTTCTCAGTAAACTAATCAAGTGTAAGGCGATTTTAATTGATGTTTCACCCCGGTATGTTATAATCGTTTTTATGAAAGTGAAGGGAAGAGTTACGAAAGACCGACCTCCAGAAAAGTTAGAAGGGATACAGGCAACACAATCTTCGGAACAGGAACATTTTTTTGCCAGTATCCCTTTCTCCATCCTCTCTGCCATCCCCCATGCTGTCATTGGCGTCAAGAATAGAATTATTATGTTTGCCAATGAGAGGGTAAAAAGGATATTTGGTTATGAACCAGAAGAACTCATAGGTAAGACTACCCGTATCCTTTACAGAAGCGATGAAGAATATGAGGAGGTAGGACAACTCTTCTACCCTGTTCTTGAGAGACAGAAGACCTATAGCCATGAATTCTTCTGCCGGAGGAAGGATGGTGAGGACATTCTCTGCAGGCTCAGTACCGCTACCATTGGAGAAACCCTGAAAGAGAAACAGATTGTAGCCATGTATGAGGATATAACAGAGGTTAAAAAGACAGGAGAAGCCTTAAGGGAGAGTGAGGAGCTCTACAGAACCCTCATTGAAGCCTCCAATGATGCCATAGCTATTGTAAAAGAGGGCCGCCATCTCTATGTTAATCAACGATTTACGGACCTCTTCGGTTACTCTAAAGAAGAAGCCACAGGAAAGCCCATCAACTTCTGGATATATCCTGATAATAAAGAAAAGGTTCTTGGTATAGCCATCAAGAGAGAGAATGATAGCAGGGCTGTTCCAGACAGGTATGAATTCAAGGGTATAAGAAAGGATGGCAGTCTCGTATATGTTGAGGTCTCTGCTTCCCGGTTTTCAATGCATGGTGAAACCATGGTGCTTGCAATCCTCAGGGACATAACAGAAAGGAAGAAGGCAGAAGAAGAATTACAAAAAGAAAAAGAGCTTTTCTTCACGGTCCTTGAGAATAATCCAAATGGCATTGCCCTTATTGATACACAGGGAAAGTATTTCTTTGTCAATTCCGAGTTTACAAGAATTACCGGCTATACCTTAAATGATATCCCTACAGGAAGGGACTGGTTTAAAAAAGCTTATCCTGATCAGAGATACAGGAAAAAAGTAATTGATGCATGGAAAAATGATAAAGACCATGTGGGAGCAACTATAGATCGTCAATTTACAGTCCTATGTCACGATGGCACAACAAAGGAGATTGAATTTCGGACAACCTTTCTTAAGGAATTTGCAATCCTTGTTCTTAAGGATATTACCTTCAAGATAGAGGCAGAAAATGCACTTAAGGAAGCTGGAGAGAAGTACCGCTCTATATTCGAGCATGCTGTGGAGGGTATCTTCCAGAGTACACTTGAAGGTGGCTATTTGAGTGTAAATCCTTCCTTTGCAAAAATGTTAGGCTATGATTCACCTCAAGAAGTCATTGAATCAATAAAAGATATTCGAACGCAAGTCTATGCATTTCCAGAAGACCGTGACACCCTTATCAAGCATTTACAGGGGCACGGGTTTATAGAAAACTTCGAGACACGATTCTGGCGGAAGGACGGTTCTGTTATATGGGTCTCTTCAAATACAAGGGCTGTAAAGGATTCCTCAGGAAAGATACTCTATCTTGAGGGGACCAATGAAAACATTACGGAAAGGAAAATGGCAGAAGAGGCTCTGCAGAAAAGTATGGACAATCTCCGTAAATTACTCGTTGGAACTATACAGGCAATATCCACAACAGTAGAAACGAGAGACCCTTACACAGCAGGTCATCAGAAAAGGGTTTCACAACTTGCCCGAACTATTGCACAGGAGATGAGCCTTCATAGAGAAACAATAGAAGGTATTCGTGTTGCAGGTATTATTCACGATATTGGAAAGATTTCAGTGCCTGCAGAGATTCTTTCAAAACCTACACGGCTCACTGAACTGGAGTTCAATATAATCAAGACCCACTCTGAGGCTGGATACGAGATACTCAAAGGGATTGAGTTTCCCTGGCCCATTGCAAAGATTGTACTCCAGCACCATGAGCGGTTGAACGGGTCAGGTTACCCATATGGAATAAAGGATGGTGAGATACTTCTTGAAGCAAAAATACTTGCTGTTGCAGATGTGACTGAATCAATGATATCCCACAGACCATACAGGGCTGCCCTTGGCATTGATGCAGCCCTTGAGGAGCTTACAATAAATAAAGGCATACTCTACGACAGGGATGTGGCAAATGCCTGTATTGCTCTTTTTAAGGAAAAAGGTTTCAGTTTTTAAGTAATATCTTGTTTACCAGAGGTTGTTCTCACCCTGTCTCTTTATCGTCTGAATATAGAAAAGAGAATAGAGAGGATAATACTGATTATGATGCTCGTTGTAATGGGAAAGAAGAAGCTGAAACGTTCTCTTTTTATATAAATATCACCTGGCAATTTACCAAGATATGGAATTTTGTCACCGAACATAAAGGCTAATCCAATAAGAATAAGCACTATACCGAGAAAAATAAATATCTTTCCAATGCCCGGCATTATCCCCCCTTGAATCTTTCCTTCTCACTGAATATACAGCCGCAATATTGCTGTCTGTACATGTTTAATCTCTTCGATTCCTCAACGCCTTCCTTCCACCCTTTTCTGAACTCCTTATAGATAAAAGGCATATCATATTTTCTGGATAACTCTTCTCCTGTATCTTTTATGTCATCGTGCCTCTGGTATTTGCTATAAAGGAGTGTTGTGGTAACACCATCAGCATGTGTTTCTACCGCCTTTTGAAATGTTTTTTCCAACCTCATCCTGTAACAGAAGAGACATCTATCCTTTCCGTATTCAAGGGCACCCTTTAAGAATGTCTCAAGGTCATAGGAAGTATCCATGGTCAGAGGCAGGAGCAAAATCTTTGCATAGCTTTTTAATGTCTCAAGGCGCTTCAAGAATTCTGTATAGGGATGGATGTTTGGATTATAAAAAAATCCATGAACCTCCATCCCTTCTTCCCGTAATGCTTTCATGGTGTATACGGTACAGGGGGCACAGCATATGTGGAGGAGCACTTTCATGACAGAAATTCACTTCTTCCTTGCCTTTTTCTCCTGCATCTCCTTTATGGCTGCCTGAGTTGCTGCAAGCCTTGCTACAGTTACCCTGTAGGGAGAACAGCTCACGTAGTCGAGCCCTATTCTATGGCAGAACTCCACTGAACTGGGTTCCCCTCCATGCTCTCCACAGATACCTATTTTCAGGTCTTTTTTCACCTTTCTTCCCTGAACTACTGCCATCTCCATCAGTACACCAACGCCTGCCTGGTCAATGGTAATAAACGGATCCTCCTTGAGAATGCCACTTGTAATGTAGTGGGGAAGAAAATTCTGTGCATCATCCCGTGAAAGACCAAATACAGTCTGTGTCAGGTCATTTGTACCAAAGGAGTAGAAATCAGCAACTTTTGCAATTTCATGGGATGTCACGCATGCCCGCGGTAATTCTATCATGGTACCAACTGTATAGGGCACCTTTACTTTATATTCTTTCTGAACTCTTTCAGCTACTGAGACAACAAGGTCTCTCATCCTTTCGAGTTCTTTTACATGTCCTACAATGGGTATCATAATTTCAGGGATGACCTTAACCTTTGCTTTAGCAAGTTCGCAGGCAGCTTCCATAATTGCCTGTGCCTGCATTTCATAAATCTCCGGGTATGTGATACCGAGACGACATCCACGGTGACCGAGCATAGGGTTGAATTCATGGAGGCTATTGTTCTTTGCACTCAACTTCTCAAAGGGGACACCCATCTGGTCCGCAATTTCCTGGAGCTCTTTATCAGTATGGGGAAGGAATTCATGGAGCGGTGGGTCAAGAAGCCGGATGGTCACAGGCAGCCCTTCCATGACCTTGAGTATGCCAATAAAATCACCCTTCTGCATGGGCAGCAACTTTGCAAGGGCTTTTTTCCTTCCCTCAAGAGTATCGGATAGTATCATCTCACGCACCGCCATTATCCTGTCAGCTTCAAAGAACATATGTTCTGTCCTGCATAATCCAATGCCTTCTGCACCAAAATTCCGTGCTACCTGTGCATCCTCAGGCCTATCCGCATTGGTTCGAATCTTGAGCCTCTTATACATACCTGCCCATTTCATCAACTCTTTAAACCAGGGATTGCGCTCAGGGTCAGCAGGAAGTAGATTCAGTTTGCCTTCATAGACACGACCTGCAGTACCATTCAATGTTATCCAGTCACCTTCCTTTAATACCTTTCCATTGACCTGAATCTCCTTTTTATGAACATCAACATCGAGGGCTGAGCAACCTACTATACAGCATTTCCCCCATCCCCTTGCAACAAGGGCAGCATGACTTGTCATCCCACCTTTTGCTGTAAGGATTGCCTGAGCAGCATGCATACCATGAACATCTTCAGGTGATGTTTCATTCCTTACAAGGATGACCTTTTCACCCCTTTTTGCCCACGCATCAGCATCATCAGCAGTAAATACAATGCGACCTATAGCACCCCCTGGACCAGCAGGAAGTCCTTTTGCAAGTTCAATGGCTTTCTTTTCAGAAGAAGGGTCAACACTGGGATGAAGAAGCTCATCAATCTGGTCTGGTTTGACGCGCATAAGGGCTTCCTCTTTTGAGATAAGTTTTGATTTCGCCATTTCAACTGCCATGCGGATTGCTGCCTGACCATTTCTCTTTCCTGTTCTTGTCTGGAGTAACCAGAGCTTACCTTCTTCAATGGTAAATTCAATATCCTGCATATCTTTGAAATGCTT
>DHGO01000056.1:0-10113 GCA_002402795.1 Deltaproteobacteria bacterium UBA4796 | reverse complement strand
GCATTGGGCAACCATTCTCCATAAAAAATATTCTCGCCGGTTGCAGGGTTGCGGGTAAAGGCAACACCTGTTGCTGAGTTTTCGCCGGTATTGCCGAATACCATTGTCTGGACATTTACTGCTGTTCCCCAGTCATCAGGAATCTTTTCAATCTTGCGATATGCCACTGCCCTTTTCCCCATCCATGATTGAAAAACAGCACCAATCCCTCCCCAGAGTTGTTCATAATGGTCATCAGGAAAATCTTTATGGAGGGTATCTTTGATAATCGTTTTAAATCGTTCACAGAGTGTTATGAGGTCATCGGCTGTTAAATCTATATCACTTCTATACCCTTTTTGCTTTTTGAGTAGGTCCATTTCATTTTCAAGTTTCTCTCTTATACCTTCGCCTTCTCCAGACTCTATCCCTTGAGCCTTCTCCATAACCACATCAGAGTACATCATGAGAAGGCGTCGATATGCATCATATACAAAGCGGGGATTCTGAGTCTTCTTGATAAGACCTGGTATGGTTTTTGATGTAAGACCTATATTGAGTACTGTTTCCATCATACCCGGCATGGATTTGCGCGCACCGGAACGCACTGAAAAGAGTAATGGATTTTCAGGACTACCAAAGCGCTTATTCATGATTTTTTCAACCCTGGCTACATTCTCTATCACCTCTTTCTTCAACCCTGGAGGGAATGCCATTTTGTGTTGAAAATAATAGACGCATGCCTCGGTGCTGATTGTAAATCCTGGTGGCACAGGAATGCCAATATTCACCATCTCTGCAAGCCCGGCGCCTTTCCCTCCTAAAAGGTTTCGCAGACGTTCTCCGCCCTCTGCCTTTTTACCACCGAAAAAAAAGACATATTTTTTCATACGTTCCCCCTACTCTATACGTATTTTTGAAAAATCTCCAAATTGCAGAAACATATCCTTTACCTTTTTCAAAAGAGCCAATCTATTCATCCTTATAGCGTCATCTTTTACCATAACAAAAACCTTATCAAAATAATTGTCTATGGTCTCTTTAAATCCCACAAGTAGAGATAAGGCTTCATCATAGTCTTTCCTTTTCATAAAGGTAGAATAGGGTGCTCTTGTTGACTCATAGAGTTTATACAAATGCTCTTCTTCAGGCTCCCCAAAAAGTGCAGGATTTACAGTCAATTCATCGCTCACTGTTTTTGTAATATTGTAGACCCTTTTGAAACCTATCATGAGCCGTTCGAAATCCTTCATCGTCTTCTGCGTCTCAAGGGCAATAAGTCTCAAATATGCATCATAAATATCCTCGGAGACAAAAGGTAACACGCTCTCCACAAAATCCTGATTGTGCCTTTCCTCGATCATCAAAAACTTAAACCTGATGGCAATAAAATCCAGAAGGGCTGTTAATGTCTCTTCAAAGGAAAGCCTTCCCTGGATGCTCTCCCCGCTGCTATATGATGTACCAATAAGGTCCTTCAATGACACATGGAGTCTCTTTTCAACAACCATTTTTATAATACCGAGAGCCTGCCTTCTAAGCGCAAAGGGATCAAGATTTCCTGTAGGTGTAATACCTGCTGAAAAGAAAGAGGCAAGTGAATCAACCTTATCTGCTATGCCTATGATGGTACTCAATATATTTTCCGGTAACAGTCCATTGCTACCTGAAGGGAGATAGTGTTCTTCAATGGCGTATGCAATCTCTTCATCTTCACCCTCGTGGAGTGCGTATATTCTTCCCATAGTGCCCTGCAATTCAGGAAATTCTCTTACCATATGGGTGAGAAGGTCTGCCTTAATCATCCTTACAGCCTTCTTTATCTTTTCTACATTATTGTAGCCAAGTATCTTTGCGAGGTAAAGGGCAATGGCCTCTATTCTTTTTGTCTTCTCTTCCATTGTGCCCAGCCTCACATGGAATGTAACGGATGATAGCTTTTCAGAGAGGTTCTTTAATCCTACCTTCCTGTCTTCTTCAAAGAAAAATCGCGCATCAGCAAGCCGCGCTTTCAAAACCTTTTCATTCCCCCTGATGACTGTATTTGCGTCCACAGGAATGGTATTGGCAAAACATATAAAATGGGGCATGAGTTCTCCGGTTTCCTTCTGAATGGGAATATACCTCTGGTGTGATTTCATGACATTTATCAGGACTTCTTTTGGAATTAAAAGAAACTCATCATCAAAATTACCCTTCAACGGGTAGGGATATTCCGTAAGATAGAGTATCTCCTTGAGCAAGCTTTCATCCCTTATGCTTTGACCATGAACTTCATTTTCTATTTGCCGTATTCCTTCCTCGATCACCTTCATCCGTTCCTGCTCATCAACAATTACATGGTGGGACCTCAATTGCTCAACATATTCAGATGGTGTGGAAACCTTAACAGCGCCCTTTGAAAGGAAACGGTGGGCATGGGTATAGTGTCCACTCGTTACATCTGCAACAGAGAATCTGACTGGCTCTCTTCCAAAAAGGCAAAGAATCCACTGTATGGGTCTCGCAAATTCAAATACTTCACTTCCCCACCGCATCTTCTTCGGGAATGGAATCTGAGAAATCACATCCTTTAACAGGACCGGCAGGATTTCTTTTGTTGCCTTTCCTTCCTCTATCTTTTCGACAGTGACGAATTCCACATTATCTTTAACCCCAATTTTGAGTTCACTAACGGTAACGCCCTGGGACTTTGCAAATCCAAGGGCAGCCTTTGTTGGCGCTCCTTCATCATCGAAAGCCCTGTTCTTAGGCGGTCCATACTTTACTGAAACAGTTCGTGTTTGCCTGGGAGATAGGTTCTTCACAAAAGTAGCAAGCCTTCTTGGCGTAGCCATAATTATTATATCTCCTGCGCTAAGACGGGATGCCTTAAGCCTTTCCCTTAAAAGACTCGCAAACGCTTCCTTTGCAGGTTCTATAAATCGGGCAGGTAGTTCTTCCACGCCAATCTCAAGGAGAAGCTCACCCATTGTCTCTGCCTGCCTTATTGAGAAGCGGAAAACCTAATTCCTCTCTCCTTTTTATGTATTGCTCTGCGCAGAGTTTGGCAAGATTCCTCACCCTGCCTATATACTGTGCCCTTTCCATAACACTTATAGCACCCCTTGCATCAAGGAGATTGAATATATGTGAACACTTTAGGCAGTAATCGTATGCAGGATATATAAGACCCCTGCCATTCAAAAGCCTCTCACCTTCATGTTCGAAAACATCGAAGATTGTTCTCAACATATTTGCGTCTGATTCTTCGAAATTATAGATTGAATACTCCTTCTCTGGTTCGAGATATATATCCCTGTATAGAATCTCTTTGTTCCATTTAATATCAAATACAGAATCCACATCCTGGAGGTACATGGCGATTCTTTCTACACCGTATGTAATCTCCACAGTTATGGGTGAAAGATTTATACCACCGACCTGCTGAAAATAGGTAAACTGTGTAATTTCCATGCCATCGAGCCATACCTCCCATCCAAGCCCCCAGGCTCCAAGGGTAGGTGATTCCCAGTCATCTTCAACAAATCTGATATCGTGGTGGGCTGGATTTATTCCAAAGCTTTTCAAGCTATCGAGATATATATCCTGAATCTTTTTGGGAGAAGGTTTCATGATTACCTGAAACTGGTAGTAATGCTGAAGTCTATTTGGATTTTCGCCATACCGTCCATCTGTTGGCCTTCTCGAAGGCTGGACATATGCAGTATTCCATGGCTCAGGGCCAAGGGCTCGTAAGAATGTAGCAGGATGAAATGTTCCTGCACCAACCTCCATATCGTAGGGTTGCTGGATAATACAGCCCTTCTTTGACCAGAATTTATGGAGTGAAAATAGAAGATCCTGAAAATACATGGTATCCGCAGTTATCTATACCATAAACATCATGGGTTTCGCTATTACTTTTAAGAAAACTGTTAGAATGCCCCGCCCTGTATTTGTGGCTTTACTCTATGTAAATATAAATCCCTTAAGCAGTCTATACGATTTGAATTCCACATCAAGATGAAAGGATACGAACTCTTCCATAATCTCCCTCGCCTGCAAAAGAGATACCCCATTTACCTTCTGTGTATCACTCTTTTCTGTTAGTCCTTCTTCAAAGTAAATTGGTATTTCTTTCATTGAAGAAAGCCATGGAATTACACCTTCTGCACATACCCTGCACGGGAGAAAATCCGAACACCGTGTACAGATAATGCCACCCCTTTCTACAGAGAAGAATATCTTTCTATCATCAGGAACCACTTCCCCGCACTGGACACAATTTGTAAAGTTCGGTAAAAATCCGAGGACTTCAAGCATCCTCAGTTGATAATGAAGAACAGTTTCATGGGTGAACTGCCATTCCCTGACCTTTTTTAATAGCTCATGGAGGGTATGAAAAAGATTTTCGTTCTTCTCCCTCTCCTTTGTGAGTTTATCGGTAAACTCGGTAAAAAAACTCGCAATGCACACCTTTTTGAGACTCCTCTCCATACCACTATTTGTCTCTATGATATCTGCGTTTTCAATCCGTGCCATTCCTTTATTGTGTCTGTCAAAATACTCCACATTAATATGGTTAAAAGGTTCAAGGGTATTCATAAATCTCCTGAAACTCTTGTTTCCACCCCGTGCAATGGCTGATACCTTTCCTGAATTGAGTGTAAAAAGCCTCACAATCTTATCGGATTCCGCATACACTCTTTTTGATAGGACTATTGCCCTGTCTTTATGGAGGGACATTAATTATCCTTTACCATGCCAATATAAATTTATGATATTACAGTAATTTTGCTTCAATCTCGGACACGAATGCCCTGTATGTCTTATCCCGTAAAGCCTTGAAAAACATTTCATAGCTTTCAGGGGAAAGAAATTTAAAATAATATCTGTATTCACTTTGCAACTCGTTGAGCTTCTTAAAATGTTTCTTTGCATAATAGAGTTTCTTCCTGTTCTCGTCCGATATGTCATCGTCCATTTTAATTTCTACGACAATGACATCCCTTCCAATCTTAATAAAAAAATCAGGGTTGAAGCTTCCTTGTGTTTGGTGTTCCCCCTTTCTCCAGGAATAATCAATCCTGTAGAATCCTACATCAAGGGACTTTATCCAGGCATCTATGGCCTTAGCATTGTTCTCGTTTGTCAAGCCCTTAATGAATCTTCTTTCCGGTCTGGATGAAGCAAACACCATATTGAGTGGTGTTTTGAAGTTATAATGGTTTTCCACCCTTTCAAGGTCAATCTGCTCCCCGTCTTCTTTCATCTCTATCAGTTCTTTCAGGATTTTTCTGTCCTGCTCATCGCCTGCAGTTAATGAGTAATCATCCCAGAAAACAGTACAACCTCGTCTCATCATCCCGACACCCATAACGTTTCTATTTATCTTTTTAGTAGAAACTTTATACGGCTCCTTTGATTTTGGCACAATTCTCGGGAACTTGCTGCTTTTTCTTTTAATTACCCCGAATGCCCTGATTGTTTTCTGATAGTTTTCTTCACTTACCATATCTGTTCGGTCATTTACTTCCTTTAAGGAACGTCTGATGATTTTAAGTATTCTCTCTTTTGGCCATTCGTCACAATAGGCTGTTCCTGCATCCCGGTCGAAGACAGAGAGTCTGTTATAAATATCAGTAACTACATAATTGATAGGATACATTTTACGCGCAACATAATAATCCCTTTTCTCTCTGATTCCTGTAATTGCCATTTCATATTCTGTTTCTTCTGGAATAATCTCTTCCTGGCTGGAATAGCTGATATAGCCTTTTTTTAATAGTTCAAAAGTATCTTCTTTAATGTACTCTTTTGTTTCTTCTATCACCTTATCATAATCTATCTGGTAAATTTCAAAATTATAATCCTCTTTCTTATCAATCGGATAGGAATATACACGTTTTTCTATTTCAAGCACCTCATCAACAAGGTGTTTAATTCTGCCTGACCACCTGTCATGGTTAAAGACAGTGACAACAGGTTGTTCTCCCTTATATATTTCGGGTATTCTTAAGCCCCTTCCCAATACCTGGGCAATAAGTAGCTTTGAGTTAAAAGCCCTTTCCTCATGAGGGACTATCTGGAATACATTTTTTACGTCCCATCCTTCAGATAGCATACTGACAGAGGTAATCCACTCGACGGGGTTCTCTTTCTCGTCCACCCTTCGCAAGAGTGGAATATTATTCCTGTGTTCATTTGCAGATGTAACGATTAGCACCTTTTCTGCTGTTTTTTCCTTGCTGATTTTTTCTCTGTCAGCAAGAAAATTAATCAGGTACTCGGTAAGACGCTTGCAGGCTACGATGTTTTTTGTAACCAGAATGGTGATGGGTTTAACCTTGCGGTACTTGACTGTCTTATTCTCAATATGATTGTCGTAGATTTTCTGAAACTTCTCATTCTCATTCCCTGAAGAATCCTCTGCTACATACCGGATTGATTTGGCAAACCTTGATTCGATGGCATCCCTCAAGGAAAAACGATGTATCACATCAGTGAAATAGTCATCCCCGATATAGCAGGTGCCAGAAACATTTACGATGTATTTGAATCTGTATTTAGGATCAAGCAAAAATTCCTTCCACTTTTTTAGTGCCGTATCAGAAGGGCTCATCAAATGGTGTGCCTCGTCGTTCAATACCAGCGTTCGCTCACCTTTGTCCACAAGGCTATCCTCAATAGCAGATTTTGTGTTGATATACGTGGCGTGGATATTTTCGATACAGATATCGCCCTTTTGAATGGTATGGGAGGCGTTGATAATACGAGGATTGGCAATCTTAGAATCGGCAGGCAGCAGGTCTTTGAGGATTTTTTCTGCAGAGAGGCTTCGGAATTTTTCCGTCAACCCCGCCTCTATGGTATTTGATGGACAGAGTACCAAAACCTGATTAACAGCGCCCTCAGCAAGCATGATGCGTGCAATGCCATACATGACATAGCTTTTGCCTGTAGCCGTTGCATGGTCTAAGGAGCATGACAGTCTATCAGGTAACTGCAGATAACTTGTGAAGTCTTTAAAGGAAGCATATTTTTCCTGGAGTCTTGGATTGCTATTGTAATTTTCCTCTGCAAGGTCTTTGAGACTTGTGTATTCTCCTCCCAGGAAGTAACGAATTGTTTCCCTGATTGCCTCTTTCTGATACTCTCTATCAAGACATAATGCGTCTAAAAATGCTTCATACTTATTCGGGTCAAACTTTTCAGGATTGTAATTTGGAAACACCCTAAGGACTAAATCCTTGTTTTGAAAGGTCTGTCGCTCAAGCATCTTCAGCTATCCTTCTTAGGCTCATCAAGACGCATAAGCAAACAATAATGCGACCATGAAAGAGGAAACAAGTTATTGAAGGATTCTACAGACAGTGTCTGAAGTTTTGAGGGCAATAATTTGGAAGGAACTAATTCGCTACACGGTGTGTGGCAAATGTCGGTATTGACAGTTTTTTCAGATTCGCTACACACTGTGTAGCGTTTTTCAATGTCTCCATAAATCAGATAAAACTGGCGAACCGCTCTTAAATGTGACTCACCCCATCCCTTTCCGAATTGTTTACTTAGATCATTAGAGAGACGTTTAAGTAAGGTTTCCCCGTATTCCGCCCGTTCCTTACCTTTCTGTTCATACTCCACAATTCTTCTACCGATGAGCCAGTAGGTTGCTACCAGAGTGGTATTTATATAACGCACTACCACCTTACGCCCCTGCTCAATGAGAGAGGCAAGGTCGGTGATGAGGGTTGGATAGTTTTGTGCCTTAGTATGTTTTTTCATTTCCTGTAATTTTTATTTTGAAAGGTCTTGCCTCAAGCATGGTTATTCTTTTTTATTCTCAGTTCTGGCCCATACAAAAGAGCATCAATACGTTTAATTTCGGTTTTATTTTTCATTTTGATGGCATAATCCATCGATTTTTCTAAATCTGCCCTTTCTGCGTTTTCAACACTGACGGAGCTGGTTCCAATCCTTATCTTAGCTCCATAGACCCTTATCAGTCTATCCTTACTTTCAACAGTTTTCTTTAAACTATTAACGACACTCTTAACGCTTGGATAACCGCAATTCCGTCCTACATAATCTAAAAGTTGAAGGCCAACTTTCCCACCCATTGCATGGGCTAATTTTAACACCATGTTCGGCGCGGGGTATTTTCCTTCTGTAGCAACCCTATGTATGAAATCGTTTATACGATCAAATGATAAAAATGTTGCCCAGAAAAAAAAGGGCGCATGTCTGTTTATACTACTTTCTAAAAGACACTCTGCTTTTTCTTCATCTAACTGAAGATTGCCACGGCATGCATATAAAGTCCACAAATCAGACTCAGAGGCATATGAAGTTTTATCTCGTCTCCAGCTTTTCAGTGCCCCTGTGAGTATTTCCTCAGGTGTTTGGTAAGGTGAATCATCCCAAATCCTCCTATATGCAGGCGCATTGAGATCGTCAACTATTCTAATGGGGAACGCACTTGCAATGTCCGATTCTTTAACTTCAGGCGGAAGCATCACTGCCTTGTATGTTGGTGGTGATGTAACGATCTTTCGAATGTTACCGAGCCATGATTTTTTAATCCGCTCAATTTCTTTTTCAATAGATTCTTTTAAATCTTTAGAATTGCCGGGTTCGCTTTTTGCCCCGTGACGAAAATATACACTTCCTTTTGAAAAGGCGGTACCTTGTTTTCCATATCCAATATCATAAGTACCAGGTTGAATAAAGACCAAGGGTATAGCATTATATCCAATCTGCAAAACAGCCGTCTTGTGTCCATTTCTATCGATTTCTTGAATGTTAAAATTATCAAATTGTTCACCTGTGTATTTTGCTATCTTATCTGTAATCTGTGCTGGATCTGTTTTCAAAATAGCAGAAATGTCTTCTTGTGATGGAGAGCTATCATTTTTTACACCAAAAACTATTAAACCTCCTCCAGAATTAGACATTGCAATTATATCTTTTATAATTTCACACCAATCCTTGGATGAGTTAGGATCAAATTTCTCTTTAAAATCTAGATATTTGGATTCTTTCTTAGCTCTTTTAACATCTTCAAGACTTTTCTGTCTGTGCTGTTTCATGCTTTCGTAAAATCCTTTAAAGTCTTCGTCTCCCGCTTCTCATTGCCGAAGATGTCGATGTAGATAATCATGATCTGACCTTTGACCTTATCCTTGGCAAAGCGCACCTCATAGCCGTTTTTCTTCAAGTCCTCGGCGTAGAAGACCTCATCCAGGTCAAAAACCTCTCCGTCAAAGTCGTAGTCCAGCATGACCATGGAGAGAGTCTCTAAGTTGCTGAACTCTAAAGGCTTTCGAGAAATGATCTTGCTCTCAAACCCCTCAATCTTAATCACGCATTCTTTTGTCCCTTCGTCAATATTAAGTTGCCCCTTTTTCTCCTGAATGAAGTATTTGCATCCTACTGTCGGCACCTGGATGAAGTCAAAGCCTACGGCATCCACCGTGTCGTTGACATCCATCTCGCTCACCGGCTGTTTAAGATTGGTAAAACCTCGTTTGTGGATCTCCTCGATGATGGAATAAGGAATGCGAAGGACAAAATATTTTGTTTCCCCCTTCTTAATATAGTCCTCAAGGAACTGCACTGAGGCAGCAGGGGCGATGATGAAGAAGCGTTTGCCGATCCTATCTCCCAGGTACTTGTGAAGGTCGTCAATAAACCCCCTGTCCAGCACGGCGTTCTTGTGTTTCTGGTAATTGAAAACCAGGACGCTGTCCGCTCCCAGGTAGCCGTCCAGCTCAATCTTGGAAATCTCATGCCGCTCATCCCGACACTGAAAGAGTTTGAGGGCAAAGTCCCGATACTGTTCCCAGGGGAGTTCCTTAATCATCTTGTAGTCGTAGAGGCCGGCATTATAGAGGGTGAAAGGCTTGCAGGGCTTGCCGTATTTCTTCTTGGGATTTTCCAAATCCTTGCTCTCGGTAATGTTTAAGAGGCGCTTTTGCATGGTATAGATGGCCAACTTCCCGCAATCCACGCCGATCCAGCGTCTGCCTAGCTTCTCCGCCGCAGCGAGGGTTGTGCCTGAACCGGCAAAGCAGTCAAGGACAAGATCGTCCAGCTTGGAAGAGGCTTTAATGATACGGTAAAGTAAGGCTTCGGGTTTTTGGGTGGGGTAACCAA
>DHGO01000143.1 GCA_002402795.1 Deltaproteobacteria bacterium UBA4796 | reverse complement strand
TATAACTTTGACGTCAAATTAGTATTAGAGCTTGCTATCCAGAATGGCGCATTTTGGTATTATGTTATAACAGAGTACTGGCTGATTATCTTAGAGATACGATAGGGCCAGATCCGCAATTAGAAGTTTTTCATTATCATAGCTGGTGCTGGCGAGAACTCGAAAGCGCTGGAATTCCTATTCCAGAACGTCCAGATTTGAAAGAGGAAGTGAATAAATATTGGGACCAAATAATTCCTCAACTTCTATTAAAAGCTTACGAAGAGGGCCATATCAAGTTAGGTATGTACCAGGCTATTCTTATAGATGAAGGGCAGGATTTTGCTGATGATTGGTATCGTACTCTGCTTAGAGCGCTTGATCCTACTACGAACAGCCTCTTTATCGCTTTAGATTCTTCACAAACCATATACAAAGGGAAAGTAAGCTGGAAAGATATCGGGATACAGGTTATTGGACGAACACGTGTATTACGAGTGAATTATAGAAACACACGGCCCATTCTCACTACAGCATATACACTGATACAGGATCTCGATAAGTCTGGCATAACTGTATGCGAAACTGGTGGGGAATATGTTGTGCCAGAAAAAGCACTTCGAGATGGTCCACTTCCTGTTTTAAAGAAGTTCAAGTCTTATGAGGAAGAGCGACGATATGCGCTTGAGTTAATCCGCACTCGTCTGGATAAAGGTATTTCACCGGAAGAGATATTAGTGTTAGGGTTATCCCGTACGGATATGGGCAATCTTGAAGAATGGCTCCAGGATGCAGGTATTCCAGCCCAGCTTCTGGGAGGAAGAGGAAGAGCAGGGGTTATCAGGCTTTCAACTATACACAGTTCGAAGGGACTTGATGCAGAATTCGTACTTATATTGAAGACACATGAATTGGAGAAAAGGGATGAAGCTGAGGGACGGCGGCTTCTTTATATTGCCATGACAAGAGCAAAGACTGAACTCTATATTTTTTATTCAGAAGAATCATCACTTTTAAGTCAACTTGAAAAATCTTTTTATAAGTAGAAAGGTAGAGGGTAGGAAAAGGGTCACCTATCAAAAAGTCTGTCAATAGAACATACACCTCCATATAGGCCGTTCCTTTTTTGAAATAGCGAAAGGATCGCATCTCCAAATGTCAATCATTCTCACCATCGGGAATTTATGGACATATTGTATTACTAATCATTGCCATTTTTCTCAACTCGTTCAATAGCATGGATTATTGTTGATGTGTCCCATAGCAAAACCTGCTTCAATAATAAAGATTGATATTAATGTCTTGATGTATTTCAATGTAACATATGGAGGTGGTATATGAACCAGACTCTTACCATAAGAATACCCGATGACCTTAGAGAAGGATTACTGGAATTGAGTAAAAGTGAAAATAAACCTGTAAGTGATATTGTGAGGAACTTATGGGGCCAGGTCTTGAATTATAAGTTTTTGTCCGCCTCGGCAGATATCATCGGCACAAACTGAGGACTCACAAAACCAGCCCACAGCGGAACTGAACCCTGTTCTACCTAAATATTTTTCCCTGACCTTAAGGCGTTTTTCTGAATACTTAATCTGAGATGGGGCTGGACAAAATCGTTTATTGTTGAGAAGAAGGGAAGAAAGACGAGAAGGGATTCGGTCAATTCACTCTTGATTTCCTTCAGCCCTGGAAATATATCCTTCTTCTTGACTGCTATGTTCGCAAGGGTAATCTTGATGGATTCCTTTGCTTCAGTTACAGGAAGGGTTATCGGGTAAAGGGACATTTTGGGTAGATTCATATCGATAATTGCGTCTGGCTGGGAGATGGATAGTTGCTGTGCAAGCCTTAGAAAGAGTGCCGGTTGAACTTTAAAGGCAGGTGACCAGAAGTAAATATCTATTTCCTCCCATCCAGCCTTTATTACCTTAGGAAGATTGGCGAACCTTACAAGGTCAGCATAGGATTGCAAATCAACGCCTGTTATTTTTGCTTTCATCCTCCAGAAAGGGAGATACACCATATCATTTTTACCATCTTTTTCATTAATAATCCCGAATGCTATTCTCTGCAAAGTCTCACCGTATGCCTGCCATAGAGAATTGCAGTTGGTACAGATGAGGATACAGCTTTCTTTCTCAGCAATCATGTCCCATCCACAATTGGGACAGAGGGTTGATATGAATCTTATTCCCCAATCCTGTTTTTTTTCAAAGGAGAAATCCACATTAATCCTTTCCCCAATCTGTTTTGCAATGGGTCTATTGAGTATTGCATCGAAGACTGTATCGTGCTCGATGAAAACAGGAGAATAAATAAGGCTTATGACCTCTCCTATACATGCATTGTGAAAACTAACATCTTCCATCCCTTTCGTATCTTCAAAGAGCGCATTATTTTCTATCTTTGAAATGAAATTTCTCGATGAGAGAGAGGGGCGTAAAAACTTCATATCCTCTTTAAATGTAGCAACCCTCAATTTCAAGGTCTGTGCTCTAAGCCCCAGAGAGAGGGGCATGAATTTATAGTTTGATGCAAGAAAGCTCGTATCCACAATCCTTGGCTCAATGGTATAAGCCTTACATGAAAACTGCATGCCCCTGAAACGCCAGTAAGGGATGAAAATAATCTCTTTTCCTGCCTGTTCAGAAGGATGAAAGTAGTATCTGAAATAATCGACAGTTGAAAGGTAGAGTTTTACCCTGCAAAAAGAACAGGTAAATAGCCTCTCTGCTTCCTCAAAGGTAACAGGTGCACCGCATTGTGGGCACTGGTGTTCTATCTCCATAGGTGCGACTAAATTTTTTCACCACATTGATTGCAGAATATGGAGCCAGGTAAATTCTCTGTTTTGCAATGAGGACATTTTTTTGGAAGAGGTTTTTGCTCAACAGGCTGCCCGCATAATGGGCAGAACTTTGCATGGGGTGGTATATTCTTACCGCACTTTGTACACTGCTGGAATACAAGTAACTGGTGACCGCAGGCTGGACAGAACCTTGCATCAACAGGGATTGGATTCTTACAATCAGGACATTTGATTGTGTCCTCTGCCTTCTGCTCTTTTGCGCTTTTCATAGCATCGCCAAACATTGCAGGCATCATAAAACCAAGTCCCATGCCAAGTCCTGCTCCTGCCTCAGTCTGTGACTGGGCAGCACTCTCCATCGCCATGGCAGCCTTCATTTTCAAAAGCCTGTTAAGATCGTCGAAAATATTGAGCCTGCTTTTATCATCTATAGCCTTTTGAACTTCCAGTGGTGGTGTAATTGAATTAATGTAAAGGTTAGAGAGCATCAGGCCAAAGTGACTGAAATCCTCTTCAAGAACCTTTTTAAGACCTTCTGAAATTGCATCGTACTGTCCTGGAAGCTTGAAGATAGTATCGAGTTTTTCTCCCAGATAGTCATTGAAGCGTGAAACAATGACCCTGCCAAGATATTCTTCGATTTCCCCTGTTGTGTATACGCCCTGTGTACCAACGAGGCTGTTGATAAACAGGGTTGGCTGTATAACCCTTATATTGAAAACCCCGAATGCCCTGAGGCGAATCAATCCCAATTCTGAATCCTTAAAGGCAACCGGATCTCTTGTGCCCCAGGTAAGATTGGTAAACACCTTCATGTTCGTAAAATAGACCTCAGCCCTTAAAGGACTTGTCATTCCCCAGGGGATTGCAAGTATCTTTGTTATTATAGGAATATTTGCTGTGGTCAGGGTACGCCTGCCTGGTCCAAAGGCATCGTAAGCTTTGCCATTATAAAAGAAGACAGCCGATTGACTTTCCCTCACAATCAGTTGTGCACCATATTTTATCTCTCCAGAGCCTTTTTCTGGAATACGGTGGACAATCTCTTTTCCTGTTGTATCAAACCACTCGATTACTTCTAAAAAGATAAGATTATTAGTGCCCATAATTTTTCCCCCTGAAAAATTTTTTAACGTTACAATGTCTAATATCTAAAGTCAACAATTTCAGTTTTTTAACAAAACTATAAATAAGAACGGGGTATTTTACTCTTCATTATATTGCTGCCTCGCTGTTTTTAAAATGCGAGTGGATGCAAGTTTTGAAACAACGACAATATCTTCAAAGGGAAGGTATGTATGGATAGAAGGATCAAATAAAATATTGAGGGATGGTGAAAATTCTTCGTCTCCCTCCCACAGGATAAACGTTATAGGTATTCTTGGGAATGCGTGAAGCGTAAAGGAGATATTTCCATACTCTTCTTTTTTACCCCCCATGGATAATCCAGCTTCGAGAAAGGCATATGCATTGTACCCGAAGGCTGCTATCAATGGTTTTATTACCCTGTTACTAAAGACCGGTGCATAGTTTCTGCACCCCGGTATATCCTCATAAGGGATTTTTTCACCACCTGTTGGAGTGCCTGAGGCATGGAGAATATAGTGAAGCATTATAATTTTATTTACAAGAGTCACATTGGAAGTCTTTGAACTTTTGAAAGAAAATTCAGGCAATGTAAGGGTTATAGTTTCATTAAAAAAGGGAATATTGATGGTATAAATCTTATTATGGAGTGTGAACATCAATCCAGCGCGGGCAAGCTGATTCTCTATACTGGCAGCAAGCACGTCCCTGCAGGCTATATCGTAGGCATGTTTATAAGTTTTCTGCTTATAATTCCACACTATTGTCTTACTATTTTTCGTATTTCCTGAATTTTCTTTTTATAATTGCCGCTGTGAAAGATTTCAGTGCCCATCACTATTATATTAGCGCCTGCATCTATAACCTTTTTGACGTTCGTGGCTTTAATGCCACCATCCACTTCGAGGTCTATGTGTTTTCTGGTTTTTTCAATCATTGTTCGTGCCTTTTTTATCTTTGGCTCCATGGAAGAAATATATTTTTGCCCTCCAAAACCAGGATTAACCGTCATAATCAATAAAAGGTCAAGCTCTTCCAGGATATATTCAATGGAACTCAGAGGGGTAGATGGATTGAGAGAAACCCCTGCTTTCCTGCCTTTTGATTTTATGATATCAATTGTTCTGAAAATATGGCAATCGGCTTCTGCATGGATTGTTACAATATCAGCACCAGCCTCTATAAAGTCAGTGATAAATTTTTCTGGATGGGTAATCATTAAATGGACATCAAGGGGCGTTCGCGCAACCTTTTTTACTGATTTAACAATCATGGGACCAATCGTAATGTTGGGCACAAAATGACCATCCATTATGTCTATATGGATGAGGTCTGCCCCTGCCTTTTCCACATCCTTGATTTCCTGTTCAAGATGAAGAAAATTACATGAAAGAATAGATGGTGCTATCTGTACTGAATGCATTATAGTCCTCCCATATTGATTTGAATGAGAATCTCTTCATCAGCCTCAAAGATTGTTTTTGGTGGTATTGAGGTAAGTATTTTTTGTGCGAGATTCCTGTTCATTGCAATGTATGAAGTCTTATATTTTATATTTTTCATAGTCATCTCTTCCAGTATATCACTCATGTTTTTGTCATTTATTTCAGGCATAAGAAAGTATGTTTTTTGTTGTATACCTGCAAATAAGGTAACAGACTTTTCTTCAAGGATACTTTCACCGCCTTTTGGAAACTGGGCAACGACCCTCCCTGGTTTTGAATGAGGAACATATATTATCTTTCCTACTTTCAGTCGTTTTGCAGCGAGTATATCTTCTGCCTGTCGCAGGGATAAGCCTGTCAACGAGGGGACAGGGATAATTTTTGGTCCTTCAGAAACAATGACACTCACTGTCCTTCCTTTTCTTATATTCATGTTTGCATCAGGTTTTTGCACGGTAATATGATTAAAGGGTATATCATTTCTTCTTTCGTATCGTAGAATTGCAAGGGATAATCCCTGATTTTCTACGATACGCCTTGCCTCATCAACAGTTTTGCCACGTAAATCAGGACATACGATGTTTTCCTGCTTTTTAAGGAGGATATTGATAGTGAAATAGGTAAAGAGACAGAAGATTACTATAGCTACTATACAGTAAAGGGCAATATTCAGCCACTTCATATCTTTTTGAGCCTTGCTATAAAAAAGCCATCCATGTTTGTATCATGGGGCATGGATAAGAAGTATTCTCTATTAAACAGGAACGGCAGAGGATTTTCAAGTTCAAACTTCATTTCTTTCCGGAATCGTTCAATCACTCCTGTAGTTTCCTCCTGTTCAAACGAACATACACTGTATACCAGGACACCACCTTTTTTAAGATTATTCCATAAATGTTTGATAAGTTCCAGCTGGTAATGGCTGAGCTGTATGATATCCTCCTCATTTCTTCGCCATTTGATTTCCGGATGCTTTCGAATAATACCGAGGGATGAGCAGGGAGCATCTACAAGTATACTATCAAAGAGTTCATTCTTGAAAGGATTATGGATTGCATCTCCACATATACAATCTTCTCTATTTCCCATAAGCCTTAATCGTTTTATGTTTATATCCATGGCTATAATGCGGACCTTATTATTCATCTCTTTCAGTTGCTGTGTTTTTGTGCCCTGTCCTGCGCATGCATCCAGGATACAATCTCCATCCTCTGGCTGTACTGCAAACCCTGTAAGCTGGGAGGCTTCATCCTGAATATGAATAAGGTGTTTTTTAAAAAACGTACTTTCTATAACAGGCGTCAATGTATCTACATACAGGGCAGCGGGGGAGAAAAGTCCTTTTCGTGTGAGGACATTTTTATTTTCGAGGTACTGTTGTATTTCGTCTATTGAAATCTTGGTGGTATTAACCCTGAGACAGAATTCAGGTTTTTTATTGAGTGTCGAAAAAAGGCTCTCAAGCCCCTGTAAACCGATCCTTTTTTGCCATCTTCTGACGAGCCATTCAGGGAAAGAATGGACTATAGAGAGACGCATTATTGTATCGGAAGGGTAGGGGATATTTTCACCTTCCTTGACAAATCGCCTCAGGATAGCGTTGACAAAATTTGCTACATCTTTACCCTTTACTTTTTTTACGTATTCCACTGTTTCATTCACAACATGATAATAGGATTTTTTCATAAAACGTATCTGGTACATACTTATCCAAAGAAGGTATAGAATCTCTTTTTTTATTGTTTTTGTTGTGTAGCGAGAGAGAACCCAGTTAAAAAAACCCTTCCATCGTACTGCCCCTGAGACCATTTCGTAGAGGAGTCTTTTCTGGACGCTGGTAAGGGGGTATTTTAAGAAGAAACTATTTATCGTATCGTCGAGAAAGGCGCCTGCCTCAACCTTTTTTATAATAGAAAGCGAGATTGTTCGTAAGTTTGCGAGATTGTTATCTTCTATATGCCATATCCTCCAATCTTCTAATCCTTTCTTCTATTGGAGGATGGGTGCTGAAAAGTGCTAAAACGCCTTTTGCGCTGAAGGGATTAACGATAAAGAGGGGGGCGGTAGAAGGATTGGCATCATTCATAGGGTTGTAGGCTATACCTGCATGTAACTTTTTCAATGCATTTGAAAGAAAAAAGGGGTTTCCAGAAAGCCTTGCACCGCCTTCATCAGCAAGGTACTCCCTTGACCGCGATATAGCGAGTTGTATGAGCATTGCAGCAAAGGCAGCAAGCATGGAAAAGATTATAACGCTGAATATGTTTGCACCACCTTCGTCGTCATCACTTGAGCCACCAAAAATGGCAGCAAAACGTGCCCAGTTGGCAATCATGGTAATGGCTCCTGCAAGGGTTGCTGCAACTGTCTGAATAAGAATATCCCTGTGCTTGATGTGGGAGATTTCATGGGCAAGAACACCTTCAAGTTCTTCTCGGGATAGTAATTTCAGAATTCCTGTAGTAACTGCAACAACTCCACGGGAGGGGTTTCTTCCTGTTGCAAAGGCATTGGGGCTTTCATTCTCTATAATATAGATTTTCGGCATGGGGATGGAAGCCCTCTGGGAAAGAGATACAACGATTCTGTACAGGTCAGGGGCTTTGCTTTCCTCCACCGGTTTGGCGCCGTACATGGCAAGGACTATCCTGTCGCAAAACCAGTAACTTACAAAATTCATAATAAGGGCAATGGTAAATGCAATATAGGCACCTGATTTTCCTCCAATAAGACTTCCGAGGGCAACGAAAATTATTGTTAAAACGACCATTAAAACAAATGTTTTAAAATGGTTCACATTATCCTCCTTGTAATTTATAAAATCATAAATATTATAAACATTTTTTTGTTTTTTTCAAGGACTGGTTCAGGATTCATCACCGCCAGGCGCCAGGCATAATGTTTGACATGGTGGTATTCTCAGTGTAGTATACATCAAATTTAATGTCCTTATTTTTTCATTTTCCATGGAACTAATCACATATCTCATAGATTTCGTACTGAATGTAGATAAATACCTTAGCATTTTAATACAGCAATATGGCTTCTGGACCTATTTAATATTGTTTATCATCATTTTCTGTGAAACCGGTCTGGTAGTAACACCAGTTTTGCCTGGCGATTCACTTCTCTTTGCAGCAGGAACTTTTGCTGCAAAAGGCGACCTCAGTACATTGTGGTTATTTGTACTCCTTTCAATAGCCGCCATAGCTGGTGATACACTAAATTACTGGATAGGTTTTTATGTAGGACCAAGGGTATTTCATAAAGAAAATGTGCGTTTTTTAAATAAAAAGCACCTTGACCGTACACATGAGTTCTATGAAAAGTATGGTGGAAAGACTATTATTATTGCACGGTTTATCCCGATTATAAGAACCTTTGCCCCTTTTGTTGCAGGCATAGGAAGTATGACATACTGGAGATTCATAAGTTACAATGTTATTGGTGGCGTTGCATGGATAGTAGTTTTTGTTTTTGCAGGTATCTATTTTGGCAATTTACCTTTTGTTAAGGATAATTTTAGTTTTGTAATCTTTGCTATAATCTTTATTTCCATCCTGCCAGGAATTATAGAATTTTTGCGACATCGTTATAGAGCCGGTGAAAAGAATTATTGAGAATCTTCTACGCATTACCTGTTGTATAGCCTTTATTGTAATGATAAACATCGCAGAGAGTAGATGGGTTTATGGAAAGGAACTTGTGTTTTATAAAAAGGAAAACAATGTTTCATGCCGTTTTATCGTCGAACTTGCTGTAACGCCTGAAGAACATACAAAGGGGTTGATGTTTCGGAAGAAACTTTCAGAGGGGACAGGGATGCTATTTATTTTTGAGGACGATGCATACAGAGCCTTCTGGATGAAAAACACTTTTATTGCCCTTGATATTATATTTCTCAATAGCTCATGGAATGTTGTTGACGTTCATCCATTTGCTAAACCTCTCAGCGAAAAAACCATCACCTCAAGATTCCCGGCACGGTATGTTTTTGAAATTAATGCTGGTGAAGCAGACCGCTGCGGTATCAAGATAGGTACAAAAGCAAAATTCTATCCTTAAGAGCAATCCGTTATAAAAGCACGCTGGATAAACATGTACCGTGTGTGCCGTAGCAGCATGGTAATAATCCATGGAAGCGGTTCTTTTGTTTTAAACACTTTTTGTGAAAAAGATGTTGATAAGTTGTCGAACAGGACAACTATCCTTATAATATTATTTGCTTTTATTTATAATGCCTATTGTGTAAGCAACAGAAAAAATCTAATAATAACAGTGGTTTTATGAAGTTGCTCCATGATCCTGCATCACATATATTGATAAAGGACGTAAAATAATCGACTCGTATTTTCGGCACTTTACAGACAATCATTTTTTATATGCTCTCCCGCCTTAATATAAAAGCATTTACGGAGTGGTGTAACGTTTCTATAATCCCAGATTTTCTATCAGGATAAGTACCTGTGTCGGGCTATTCCCCGCAAACACACTCATTACGCTCCAGCGGCTNNTGGTTCTTTCGTAAAAAAGTTGAAGGGGATTAAAGAGCTTAAAGAGTAAAATATACATCGGATTTAAGCCAACTTTGGTAAGATAAAGTTTACGAACAAATACTTTACGAAGGAGGCAGAAACCCGATGCACTTAGATACTATCACAAAACTTTTGGATATTCCAAATCATAAAGCGGCTGTAG
>DHGO01000039.1 GCA_002402795.1 Deltaproteobacteria bacterium UBA4796 | reverse complement strand
GACGGATTCCGCATACAATCTTAAATGTTATGCGCACAAGAATGGTGTTATGAAATGGGAACAAGATAGCTATGAAAATACTTAATCTAGGGTGCGGAACAAAAACCAGCAACAAGCCTGGTGTGATTAATATTGATTGGTCGATATATTTGCGGCTGAAAAAGATGAAGGCATTGAGACCAGTTGTGCCTCTATTTGTCAGAGGAGAGCGGTTAGAAAGATTTAACTCGCTCGCGGACAACATTATGGTTCATAACCTTGCAACAGGCATTCCGTTCAATTCTGATTCTGTAGACGCGGTTTACCATTCACATGTTCTAGAGCATTTTGACAGAGGTGTTGCAGATAAGTTTTTGATGGAAGTCAAGAGAGTACTGAAGCCTGGGGGAATTCATCGTATTGTAGTTCCAGATTTTGAAAAGGCCTGTATGGCCTATATTGCACATATTGCATCTTGTGAAGCAAATCCTATTGAATCGGACAATCATGACGCTTATATCGCGGCGTTGCTGGAACAGTCTGTACGAAGAGAAGCGTTTGGCACAAGTCAACAGAACTCATTGAGACGGTTTTTTGAGAACCTTATTCTTGGTGACGCTCGACGAAGGGGCGAAACACATCAGTGGATGTATGACAGAATCAACTTAAGGGCAAAACTAATCAACATTGGCTACAACGAAGTGCATGTGCAGGACTATGACACGAGCCTAATTCCAAATTGGAATGAATATGGACTAGATCTTGACGAAAGTGGCAATCAGTATAAGCCAGAATCCCTGTATATTGAAGCACGCAAGTGATGTCTGCGCATAACAAATCGCTGCACCGGACGGCAATTCCGCNNCGCTCCATTGCCGCCGCTGAGCTTGTCGTTAGGGATTTCATACTACGGGTAAGCAATGACTATTAATGCTAAACAGCGCCAAAAAAAGCTCGAAAGAAAAGCCAAAAAGAGGAAACAGTTATTGGCAAAGAAGAGCGTTGGTATTACTTTATCGAAAAGTAAAGCAGCAAGTTATTCTAACCAACCAATTCATGAATGCCTCGTGCCAGAGGGGTTGTTTAAACTAGGCTTGGGTAATGTCATTGTTAGCAGAAAAGCACCAAAAGGTGATATTGCTGTTAGCGCCTTTGTTGTGGATGTTTTTTGCTTGGGCGTTAAGAACGTATTCTTTAGAGTCTTAAGTGAATTTGATTACTATACATTAAAGACTTCATTGATGGCATCTCATGAGGAGCAAGCGTTTGAATATATACACCCCGCATGTGCAAGGAAGCTATTGGAAGGGGCTGTAACTTATGCTGAGGAATTGGGTTTTTCCTGTCATCCAGATTATGTAAATGCAAAAGGTATATTTGGGGATATTGATCCATCAAGCTGCCCGGTGAGGTACACGTATGGAAAAGAAGGGAAGCCATTTTACATTCGAGGGCCAAATGAAACTATGGCAGAAGCCAAAAAGATAATAAACCAGTTGTATCAACGGTGTGGAGAAGGTGGCTTTGATTACCTGATGATGATTGATGAGACTTTTTAATCATTTTAGCTTTACCATATCAATTCCTAACGAATAAGGATAGATCGTGAGAGCGAAGCGAACCGCGATCTTATGCTGTAGTTGGACGAGCCCGTTGGAAGTTGGCATGGTCTTTGTGTATGCAAATATATTTTTTGAATGTGGGGCAGTTGCAACCCGGATTGAACGGGCGGTTTCCCCGGGGCGAGCGAGATCACCTGGCTTGCTTAAGAGGCCGGAACGGGAGTGGAATTGATGTCAGACCATTACGGTCAACCTTGACGGTACTCCAGGAATAGGACGCGACAAGATCGGAGAAATCGTGTTCCCGTTTTTCCAGGGTCAATTGATCGGGGCAACAATCAAAGTATGCACTGATCCGGCGCACAGCGCGCGCGTAGGCATCAATGGTCTTTTGAGCCTTGCCCTGGAGCTTGAGCATGCGCAGATGATGTTGATAAAGTTCATTAAATCGTTTCGTTTCCGTTGGATTCATGGTATTCCCTCCCATAGTTTATGGCGCTCGGAATTGAACGCCGAGGGAGTTATACACTGATTTTAAATGTTTTTCCTGCCGCGTAGCGGCTTCGTCCAACAAGATAAATTGCCCGACTTGGTCGCAACACTTATAAGCACATAAAACTGACAAACAAAGGAGGTTAAAAGTGAGCAGTATAAAGATAAAGAGGGAAGGAACTGCATTCACCGTAATAGATATGCAGAATTTTATGCTTGAGGAAAAGGGAGCAGCTGCATTTTTTGGCATTTGGAAGCAAGTCAAGGAGAAGGATACAGTAAAAAACTTACAAAAAGCCATTGGGAAGGCAAGAAATTCAGGCATTCCGATAATTTACGTCCAGACTTTTGTAAGGCCACAGGTTCTACCGGAGGTTGGCATATGGAAGAATTTTAAACAGATTGACCTCTCAAAAACAAGCCCTTGGGAACTTGAAATAGCGGAAGAAATTAAACCTCGCCCAGAAGATTTCATAGTCACCAAATATAACACTATGGATGCCTTTCATAACACTGATTTAGAGGCGATATTAAAGGGCTTAAAATGCGATACCCTTATCATTACAGGGATTGCAACAAACTTTTGTGTGGAAACTACCGTTAGAAGCGCTATGAATAGAGGGTATAATGTTGTTGTTCTCAGTGATTGTGTGGCCACAGTGAGTGAGGAAGCACAGGCATTCCCTATAACTGTAATTTTCCCTATGCTGGGTGAAGTTACCACGGTAGACAAATTCGAGATCGCCTCATAAACTTCCTCGGAGCTTGAACAAGGAGGGGAAAAAAGGACTTCTCGCGAGTTTTTGCAATCTTCGGGTTGCTCGCTTTATCGTATTCACTTAACAGTGGGCTATGGTTTCGATTTAATCCGCTGAAACCATACTTTGGATGTTTTCGTATGTCCGCAAGACGTTATGTGAAACTGCGAATGAGAGGGCTCTTTAAGCGGAAGTTCCCTTGCCAAAAGACACGCGAATGGGCTATAAGTAGTATAAATAAGACGTTTTTACGGCGTGCCGGCAGTTTTTTCTTTGTGTCTACCACGACTTTCGACCTTCTTTGAACCCGAGGATTCCGGCTGCACCGTGCCTCTTTGCCTGTCGCACCGCCGAGAGCCGTGAGCCCTGAAACAGCGTCCGGGCGATGACCTGCCACAGCGCCAGTTTGCCGTTTTGGTGTGTGCCCAGCGCCTTTTTGATTGTGTTTTTGGAATGCCCTGTCTCTCGGGCAATCTGTTTTATCTTTTTCCCATAAACCCGATGCGCTGTCCGTATGTAGCTGTATTGATCCACCTTGATCATTCCCCTTTCTACCTCCAGTTATTGGGTTCATACCTGACAACCCTCTATACCAGAGGTCCGCTCAAGGGGGTCAATTTTGTGTTGTCGT
>DHGO01000005.1 GCA_002402795.1 Deltaproteobacteria bacterium UBA4796 | reverse complement strand
GGCACAGTTGGTGGTGCTATAAAAATGAATGCAGGAAGCTTTGGAAGTTATATATCTGATACCCTTGAAGAACTGCGCATTATAAATAAACAGGGAGAGGTAAAGACCAAAACAAAAGACCGATTATCCTTTGGCTACCGAACATCTTCTTTGAATGCCTCAGAATGTGTGGTCAGTGCACGCTTTCGACTCTTGGTGAAGGACACAAAAACAATTATGAAGGACATGGCATATGTGTACAACGAAAGAAAAAAAAGACATCCCATGGATTTTCCTTCATCGGGCTCCATATTCAAACATGTAAATGGTGAACCAGCGTGGAAGTTTATTGAACAATCTGGATTGAAAGGCTATCGATGTGGTGATGCTCAGGTATCCGAAAAACATGCAAACTTTATTGTCAATCTGGGACAGGCAAGAGCAGAAGATATTAAAAGGTTAATTGACACCATAAAAAAGGAGGTCTTTGAAAAATTCGGTGTTGCTCTGCAGGAAGAGGTTGAACTCTGGGGGTTCGATGGATAAGAGAGCATGGAAAAGAAAAAGGATAGGCGTGCTCATGGGAGGAAAATCATCGGAGAGAGAAATCTCTCTCAACAGTGGTAATGCCATTCTTAATAGTCTTTTAAGAAATGGCTACAATGCCACAGGCATCGATGCAAAAGATAACCTGATAGACACGCTATCAGGGAAGAAAATAGATGTTGCATTTATCAGCCTTCATGGAAGATGGGGCGAAGACGGTACTGTCCAGGGTCTCTGTGAAATCATGGGGATTCCCTATACAGGCTCAGGGGTTCTCGGTTCTTCCATTGCTATGGATAAAACAATCATGAAATATATTCTTACGGGCTTGGATATTCCTACACCGGAATATGCTGTCTTTACCAGAAAATCAAATATCAAGTTTCCCATGCCCTTTGTTGTGAAGCCTGCCGGTGAAGGGTCAACGATTGGCGTATCGATTGTAAAAACAAAAAAAGAAAAGGATGATGCCATAGAGAAGGCATTCACCTATGATAAGAAAATACTTATCGAACGCTATATTGATGGTCCTGAAATTACTGTAGGTATAGTCAATGGGAAAATGCTTCCCATCATAGAGGTAAAGCCCCTAAGGGGTTTCTACGATTTTGAAGCAAAATACACGAAAGGTATGACAGAGTATATTGTACCTGCCAGAATCAGTAAAAGTGTTGAGAAAGGTGCATATGCCACTTCTTCCAGGATATACGAAAGTTTTGAACTCAGTGGCTGTGTTCGTATAGATATGCTTGTTGATAATAACACCCCCCGGATAATTGATATCAATACATCACCGGGTATGACTGAAACATCCCTTGTGCCCAAGGCATGGGGGTATATGGGAAAAACGTTCGATGAACTTGTAGAAGAATTACTTATGGGGGCAACTCTGAAATTATGAAAAAGATTCTTCCCATGCTTGTTATAGTGCCTCTCTCAATTCTATCCATGCTCACCATGATTTATATCTTTACTAAAGACGAACCTCTCTTTTCTCTAAAGAATATCAAAATCAATGGCATATGCCAGCTAAACAATATGGAAATTATGGGACGTATCTCGCCGTTATTAAAAGAGAGCCTCTTTAAAGTAGACGTGACCAAAATGAGAGATGCCATAACATCCCACCCATTTATCAGAGAAGTAAGGATAACAAGGGTTTATCCCTTCTCCCTGATCATTGATGTAAAAGAAAAAACACCTTCTGCCCTCTGGGTAAGAGACAACGGGGAGATACAGATTCTCGATGAATACGGAGAACCATACCGTAGCCCGGGTAGAGGAGACATCAAGGGACTATTTATAATCAATACAAAAGAGAAAAATGATATGCAAAGCATATTCCGTCAGGTGAATGGCTGGTTTGCTGAGGGTATTCTTAAAAAAGAAGCCATTTCTGAAATTACCTATACTGAAGGGAATATTACCGTATTCGGTGCTGACGGTGAACTTGAAATCATACTCGGTAAAGAAGATCAGAAAGGAAGGCTCAAAAGGGCAATAGCAGTGCTTGAGGATGCAAAAAAAAGAGGTTTCTTAATCAAATGTATCGATGCACGTTTTGAAAGGGGAGCAATAATAAGAGAAAGGAAGGGATGAGATGTTGAGAGATGATGAACTCCTCATCGGACTTGATATAGGCACAACAAAGATATGTGTGGTTGTCGCAAAGGCTACAGAGGGTAAGGTAAATATAATAGGTATCGGCTCCCATCCTTCCACAGGACTGAGAAAAGGCGTTGTTGTAAATATGGACAGCACGGTGAATTCCATCAAAAAAGCGGTTGAGGAGGCAGAACTTATGGCAGGCATCAAGATCGAGTCCTGCCTTGCAGCTATCGGTGGAGCCCATATAAAGAGTTTTAATAGTAATGGCGTGGTGGCTATCAAAGATAAAGAAGTGCGACCTGATGACATCACCCGTGCCATTGATGCAGCAAAGGCTGTTGCAATTCCTGCAGATAGAGAGCTTATCCATGTCATCCCCCAGGAATTCATTATCGATGACCAGGACGGAATAAAAGACCCTATTGGTATTACCGGTGTGCGTTTGGAAGTAAAGGTGCATATTGTCACCGGCAGTGTTGCATCTGCTCAGAATATCATAAAATGCTGCAGGCTTGCAGGTCTTACTGTAGATGATATAATTCTCGGTCAAATTGCATCTTCTGAAGCAACACTTACACCTGAAGAAAAAGAAATCGGGGTTGCCATTGTTGATATAGGTGGCGGCACGAGCGATATTGCCGTTTTTACAAATGGAAGTCTCAAGTATACATCGGTATTGCCTTTTGGAGGCAATAATATTACCAACGATATTGGTATTGGTCTGCGTACCCCTCTTGAGGAAGCAGAAAAGATAAAGAAAAGATACGGATGTGCCTTCTCAAATATGGTGGGTGCAAACGAAACCATAGAGGTTCCGAGCGTAGGTGGAAGGAAACCAAGGACACTCATGAGAAAAACCCTTGCAGATATTATCGAACCACGGGTGGAAGAGATTGCTTCACTTATTTACGAGGAGATCAAAAAATCCGGGTCTGAAAGGCTGCTCGCTTCGGGTGTCGTTATTACAGGAGGATGTGCAAATCTTGAAGGCATTACAGAGCTTGCGGAAAATGTCTTCAACCTTCCAACTCGTAGAGGCTACCCGATCGGGGTAGGAGGGCTCGTCGATGTTGTTAATAACCCTATTTATTCAACAGGCGTCGGGCTTCTCCTCTATGGTTTCAAAAATTCAAAAGGGAGAAAGAGAAGATTCGTAAAGAGTGGCTCATTTTTTGGTAAGAGAACAATCCTCAAAAGGATAAAAGATTGGTTCCAAGAAATTTTTTAGGAGGTGCACGGTGAACAAACCATTTTATATGGATGAAAACAATGGTTTTACTGCAAAGCTGAAAGTCATAGGGGTTGGCGGCGGCGGATGTAATGCCCTGAGCAATATGGTTGATGCAAATGTACAGGGCGTAGAGTTTATTGCCGTAAATACGGACGTAAAATCACTGAGTACGTGCAAGGCTCCAGTCAAGATTCAGATTGGTGCCAAACTGACACGGGGTCTGGGTGCAGGCGCAGATCCTGAAGTGGGCAAACAGGCTGCTGTCGAGGACGTGGATAAAATCACCGAGCATTTGAAAGGTGCGGATATGGTTTTTATTACCTGCGGACTTGGAGGTGGAACAGGAACAGGTGCATCCCCTGTAATAGCAGAGATAGCAAAAGAACTTGGCGCCTTAACTGTTGCTATTGCAACAAAACCATTTGCCTTTGAAGCAAAAAATAGAATGCAACAGGCGGACTACGGTGTTTCTCAACTGAAACATCGTGTGGATTCCCTCATAACCATTCCAAATCAAAGACTCTTATCCATAGGCGGCAAACATATGACAATCCTTGAAGCCTTTTTCAAGGCTGATGAGGTTCTTCTTAATGCTGTAAGGAGTATATCTGATTTGATAGTTGGCTCAGGACATGTGGTCGTTGATTTTGCAGATGTGAAAACCATTATGAATGAAAGAGGAATGGCAATCATGGGGGTGGGCGTAGCATCTGGAGAAAACAGGGCACGAGACGCTGCCCAGAAAGCCATATCGAGTCCACTCCTTGAGGATATATCCATTCACGGTGCAAGAGGGGTACTCATAAACGTAACAGGTCACAGCAACATGAAGCTCCATGAGGTATATGAGGCATCCACACTCATCCAGGAACAGGCACACGAAGATGCAAAGGTTATATGGGGACTCGTTTTTGATGATACCATGGAAGATTCGGTGAGAATAACGGTGATTGCCACAGGTTTCGAAGAAAAGGTGGAGATAGAGGAAGATAAATATGCCCAGCAGATGATGGAAAATACCTTAATCGATGAGAACATTCCTCCCTTTATGAGAAAAAAGGTTACCATTGATTACAAGGAAATCAAATCAAAGAGTGACAATATCGATATTGATGATGACCGTTATGATATTCCGACATTTTTGAGAAAACAGGCAGATTAGCATAGCACTACCATTCTCAGCGATGGGTCCGCATTAGGGATTAAGGGTAACAGGTGGCTTACAGAAAGCATTTAGATATAGGAACCGGCACAGAACTCATCGCATCAGAAAAAGGAACAATCAATAAAAGATGGCGGGGCAAAATCCCCATATGCGTTGTCTATCCAAATACATACCATGTGGGTATGTCGAATCTTGCTACCCATATCCTGTACAAAACCTTAAACACCTTTGACAAGGTCGTATGCGAGCGATGTTTTTTTGAAGAAGATCGCCCGGTCCTTTCACTGGAAAGCAAGAAACCTCTTTCTTCCTTTGAACTGGTCTTTTTCATACTCTCCTATGAACTTGACTATGTAAATATTCCATCTATTCTGCATGCTTCCTCCATTCATCCAATATCCCGGGAAAGAAAGGAAAGAGAACCAATAATCATAGCAGGTGGGATATGTGCTATGTCAAACCCGGAACCTGTTGCCAGTCTCTTTGACCTGTTTATTCTTGGAGATATTGAAGCTACAATTTCACCTTTTATGGAAGAGTACTTTCTCATTCGAGAGAAAAAGAGAGCTGAAATCAGGGAAGCACTTTCCATTTTTGATTGGATTTATAACCCTGCCCATCTATCTGTCTCCTATAATCAGGATGGAACTTTAGCCCAATTCGATCCCCCTGCATTTAAAAGAAAAATTCACACATATAATGGTGATCGTCTCGGAGTATCATCGATTATTACAAAGAAGACAGAGTTTTCCAGTATGTTCCTCATTGAGGGTACAAGAGGATGTCCCTCATCGTGCCCCTTCTGCCTCTTAGGTTATACATATCGTTTTTTATATGACAGAATGCAACATCTGGATACCGATGAGAAGCACATAGGTATTGTCGGCGGTGGAGTCTCCTTTCATCCGCACCTTATCGAAATCATAAAAGCATTAAAGAAAAAAGATAAGACCATCCATCTGCCCTCTCTTAGAATGGATGCGGTACCTCTTCCTGTAATTGAAATTATAAGGGATGATATTAAA
Organism: Deltaproteobacteria bacterium UBA4796; assembly: GCA_002402795.1. Lineage (GTDB taxonomy): Bacteria > Desulfobacterota > Syntrophorhabdia > Syntrophorhabdales > Syntrophorhabdaceae > UBA8905. The sequence goes on along the minus strand of DHGO01000005.1, from coordinate 3,992 downwards.
ACACTTACCTTTGGCATCGAAGCCGGTACAGAAAGACTGAGGCGTTTTATTGGCAAACCATTAACGGACGAAGATATTCTGGACAGGGTGGATAAAATCCTATCCATAAAGCCCTTCAACCTGAAACTCTATTTCATGATTGGCCTCTACAGTGAAACACAGGAAGATATTGACGCTATTGCAGATACAGTAAAACATATAAAACATATTATGATAAAGAAAGGAGCGAAAATAGGTGCCGTAGGAAGTATTACGGTTCATGTAAGCCCCTTTGTTCCAAAACCAGCTACTCCTTTTCAGTGGCTTCCTATGGACGATATGGGTCTTTTAAAAGAAAAGATAGGTAGACTTAAAAAGGCTTTTTCCAGAATCGAAAATACATACTTTACCCACGAATCGGTAAAATACAGTGCCATACAGGGAATTTTCTCGCGAGGAGACAGGAGAATCCATGAAATGATTATCAGTCTTTCATTGAATGAAAGCTTTTTCAAGATTCAAAGGGAAAGTGTTCTCAATCCTAATTTCTATATTTTAAGAGAAAGAAAACGGGATGAGCAGTTCCCGTGGGATTTTATAATAAGAAAAGAAAGCAAAGAGAAACTCTACCAGCACTTCAAGCGTGCCCTTTTCTATCTTTAAACCGAGCTTCCTTGCCTCACGGCGGTTTGCTTGAGAAAACCCGACACCATGCTCTAATGACATATCTGGGGATTAGAAGAACAAGGAGATAATACGCAACAATCTAAAAAAGTTTTTTCATAGCTTGAAAGGACTTCTTCGCTCAGAAGGGTTTTTTACCCAACCTACAATATTCAGTGTTGCCCGTACACGGCTTAAGAGAGGCCATGAAAAAAGATCAGACACTTAATCGGCATGTTATGGAGCTTGAAGATGCTCTTTGTCAACATTCAACAGGCTGTAAAGATTCGACCCCTTTCATGCCCTTGGTTTCATATTTTATTAATTTATTCAATCCATCTTTAATTGCTTTTTCTATCTTAGAGACATCATCTGTGCCATTAAGTTTAACCTTATAATAATCGGCAATCTTCTTTAGACCTTCCATTTCCCTAAAAACCTTATGAGTTTTAATCGTATACAAGACATAAAGTTTTTTGTTTTGCTGGACATCTTCTATGTTGATAAGGGGGGATAAGTTCCCATACAGCCACGCATCGTCAGGATTGAACAGATTTTTCAGTGCATAAAGATAGGAATATTTATAAAAATTATCCAATGTCACCACAATTCCGTTGGGATGCTCTTTTGTCATAAATGAGGTGTTTTTCTTTAACGAATTAAAGTCTCTAAATGAGTAATAATATAAACCAATAGGAGATTTTTGAATATCATTTTTCCGTGGAGGATATTTATTGATATATCCATCGGTAGTTCTAAAATCGGATAAGACAAATGTTTTGGGACTATCTAATATATTGAACCTAAAATTCTTAATATAATCAAATGTCATTCCATCTAGACATTTTTCATAAAGAGATACTAATATTGGAAATTTCCCTGTTCCTGTTCCATGGAACAATGCACTGGAAAATATTGCACCTTTTATTAATTTGTAGTTGTCTTTAAAATCACGCAATCTTTTAAAGTTAGTCTCTTTTATCAAATATGATAGAGGGTGCAGAACACAAACAACATCAGCATTAAGCTTATAATATGATTTTAAGAATGAAATCCCCATATCCCTGTCGTATAAATCGTCATCGCATATATTTTGTCCCTTCTTTCCGTTTTTAAATTCTGATGTAGTGTCGTTGTAAGGAGGATTCCCTACCATTATTAAAAATGCAAAAGAAGGGATTAAATATTTATCTCTATTAACTCCCTTTAAAGAATTTGCATGGAAAATATTATGTTGATTAAAATGTTGCTTGAGAAATTTGCAGGCTTCTAAATCACAATCCGCTATCCGATAATCATAATTTTCAAGACCAAATATAAAAGCACCACAACCTCCTGCACTGTCAAAGACAATACTTTTTATTTTCTTGTTTTCTAAGTAAGGCATTATAAATTCATGAACCTGTTTAACAAGTCTTTCAGGGGTGTAGTAACTACCTAATCGGATTCTTTCATTTTTCGGCAAATGTTCTGCTAAATGAACTTGCATAACTATCACCCCCTGATAATATCAAGAAGTATTTTAAGGATTTCAACAACATCGTGATTGTGCCGTTTGGATGCCATACCAAAAACTTTCATCAAACATATAAGATTCAAAACATTGGTTTTGTTAATAGCATATTCAAGTTTATCACCTGGGCCAGATGACTTACCCTTAAGCTTTGGTGAATTTTTAAAGGCTTTTAAAGGAATACAAAAATAAACCATTGGCTGAACGCCTGTAGCATATTGCTGTTTTTGAATAGATACCTCTATTTGTGTCCCATCTAAAGTGTCAATCATAAACAGTGTCGGCAATTTAATACTTGTTTCTTCAAAATTTATTCCATTTAAAGTCAGCCGTGAATGGTGTTCAACGGTTATGGCTTTTTCATCTATAAAACTCTTATAATTTTCTATTTCTTTAAGCAACTTTTGGACTTCCTCTATGGAGATGAAGTTTAATTCCACAGCCTTATAAAATATTTCTGATAACTCATAAGGATACTTTGTTTTTCTATTACTTCCAATAAAATGCTTACTTGTTAATTTTGTTCCTTTCTTGCCCGCTTCAACATCGTTAATAGGGACATCATAACCTATTTGCCATTCCAAGTATGTTTGATCATCAAATGTCCCTTCTCTTGTAGAAAAGGTTTCACCAAAATCTAATCTATTTCGTCTTTTCTTAAATCTGAATTTACCAGCATTAGTAGCGGGTATAGCTAATAGAATATTGTTTTCTTTAACGGCATAATCCATTTTTATCTCCCTATTTTAAGCTCTGATATTTCATGAGTCTTTTGTCCCCCGCTCAATGCCCATTTGAGTCTTTCAAGGGCAATTTTACAGTATTTTTCTTCAATTTCAAAGCCAATAAATCTTCTATTGAGCTGAAGGCACGCAACAGCGGTGCTTCCGCTACCCATAAAAGGATCCAAAATCAAGTCATTATCTTTTGAAAACATTTTTAAAATTTCTTTTATAAAGTGTTTAGGTTTTGGTGTAGGATGGTCTATATATCCTTCATCAGGTTCAACCATTTTCCCAGGAGTATCTATAAATATATCTTTATTCCACTGAATAATTTTAGGACTTCCCTTCTTAAATATAAAACAAGACATAAATTTTGTGTAACCTATTGGGGATTTAACCCTTCCTTCAGGACAATATAAAACAATCTGCCAGAAATAATTGAAAGGATTGTTTTTAAATAATTGTGGCAAAAACTTTGTGCTAAAAAATGTAATAAAAAAACTATCGTCTTTTAAGACTCTATCGCATTCTGGCAGAATATTATAAAAAAGACTTAAATCAGCATCGCCCCGAATACCATCTTTTTTTAATCCGTATGGTGGGTCAGTAAGCACGGCATCTATAGAATTATTTGGAATTAACCTTATCAAGTCCAAACAATCACCACAGATTATTTTGTCAATAAAGTCTTCAGGATATTTAAGGTCAGAATTAATTATCTCTCTGTTTTTTACCATTTTCATTCTGGTTTTTATTTTTCACATTTGCAGATAACAATTAATATCATATCAGTATTTCTTATTTACAAATTATGCTATTGAGTTTTTTTGATGTCAAGTAGAAAAAAGCAAACTATTTGCTTGTTTTTATATCGTAATTACACGATAATACCACTAAACATGAAGTCAATATCAGAGAAGTGCAGGAATTCTTGGGATACAAGAATGTTGAGACTACTAATGGTCTATATCCACGTCATGAGGAATATGGCGCATGCACCCAGAAGCCCTCTTGATATGCTTATAGGTGATAGAGATTATTTCTCCAGAAACTCTTAACTTACAATCTTGAGGCTATGGATTTATTCTTATTACTACTCCGACATATAAATG
>DHGO01000128.1 GCA_002402795.1 Deltaproteobacteria bacterium UBA4796 | reverse complement strand
CACCTCTTGAGGCAGGGAAGGAAGGATATAACTATTTTGTCTCAACTATTAAAGGACAAACACGAAGCAGTGCCTATCCTTCAGGAAAACCCATACATGTTTCCTATGTGGTTGACAGGGATACAGGAAGACTTCTCGGCGCTCAGATGGTTGGTGAGGAAGGTGTTGCCCACAGGATTGATACACTCGCCGCATGCCTCTACGGGAAGATGCATATTGAGGATGTGGCACGTCTTGATCTCGGTTATGCACCACCTTTTGCGACAGTGTGGGATCCCATTCTTGTGGCAGCAAATGTGGCCTTGAAAAAGCTTAAAGGGTCATAAATTAGCCTCCCTATAGTACGACAAAGATTAACAGAATCACCTTTTTCTTTTTACTATAACCATGCATTCCATCCGTAACTACTTAACACGCAATGACATCCGCTCTTTTCTTTCAGAGAGCTGGTCAGTAAGCTGGCCCATGACTCTCATCATGTTCTTTGAATTCCTCTTAAGTATCTTTGATATTTTTATTGCAGGGAGGGTGGGAAAAGAGATACAGGCTGCCTATGGTTTTGTTATCCAGGTCTATTTTGTCTTTATCATCATCGGGAGTGCGCTCTCCATTGGTTCTGTTGCTGTCATTGCAAGGCTCTTTACATCAGGGGACAAATTAAATTTTTCAAAGGCGGTCTATTCAACGATTATGACCTCCCTTATTGCCGGTGCCATGTTCGGCTTGGGAGGCATTATCTTTACGCCTGAAATTATAAGTATTGTGAATATCCCCCCTGAATTAAAACCCCTCTCTACCGGCCTGGGAAGGATATATGCAGCAGGCCTTGTATTCCACTATATGCTCATAAATACCAACGGCATTCTCCGGGCAAGCAAGAAGGTAAAAAGTTCCCTTACAACCATGGCAATCGTATGCGTGGTGAATATGGGTCTTAACTTTTTCTTTGTCTTCCACACGCCCCTCGGATATAAAGGCATAGCCCTTTCAATGGTCTTGAGTGTTTTCATGGGAAGTATTATCAATGTGTTTCGTATCAGAAAATTCATGGTCCCTGGGAAAGAATTCTCTCTCGAGATCTTAAAACGAATCGTGAGCATTGGCTGGCCTTCAGGTTTATTGCAGATCTCCTGGCAACTCCATTCCATGGTTCTCTTTCTTATACTCAGTACCCTTCCACGCAACAGCATTGAGATTCTTGCCGCCCTTACTACAGGAACACGCATTGAATCAGCAATATTTTTGCCTGCTATGGCCTTCAATATGGCTAATGGGGTTATTGTAGGAAACCTGTTGGGGGAGGAGAAAAAGGAAGATGCTTTTCGTGCCGGGATTGTTACGGCCCTTCTGGGTATTACGATTGTTGTGGTTCTAACGGCTATTGTCATGGTTAATGCACGATGGATTGCATCTCACCTTTCTAACAATGAGCTTGTTATCAATGAAACTGTGAAATATCTTTACATAGTCATGCTCAGTGAGCCCTTTATGGCATTGTGGGTCATTCTCAGTGGGGGCCTTAATGGCGCCGGGGATACGAAGGGTGTTATGATGGTTGTTGCGCTCACCCTTTGGCTTGTCAGGATACCGCTCGGCTATCTTTTCATTGTTGTTCTCGGTTATGGTGCAGCCTCACTGTGGTGGGTTATGAATCTCTCTCAGTTCCTCATGTCTCTTTTTATGACACACAGATATATGCGAAAGAAATGGCTGGCATAAGGTCTTTAGCGTGATTGCAAAGAAAATAGGGATTTATTTTTAGAGACTAAATCTGATGGTATGGAATTATCAGAAATTTATTTTGAACTTTATTCGCCAGCCATTATCCTGTGCTTCAAAGTAGGCATCTTCCTTGCGCTGGAGAATAACACCATGGCCAAGGAGTATCTCGCCAAAAGGGGTAAGCCGGTAACCAAGCGCCACCTCTGCCTTAAATTCCTTTTCATTGAGTCTCCTCAATCCTATAACGTCAAGGCTATCCACCTTTGCAAGTGTAACAAAGGCTTTATGCTCAGAATTCTTCTCTGGTTGACTGATATAGGGGGATGCCTTTTCGGTAAATTGAATACCACAGGTTGTTAAGGATTGCCCTTTTTCTTTGCTATCAGGGGGCGGGTTTATTTTTACATATCCTTGCTGTTCTAATATGCTGTATCTGGCGATGGTCTCTTTATCTGAACCTATGGAATAGAAAAGCCCCTGCCGGGTATAGGTCTTTATAAAATCGCTATCTTTTGTCTGCATAAGACTGCCCTTAATAAGCGTAAGGGCTTCTTCTCGAGAGAGTTCTGAGGCAGTTGTCCCTTGAGTAATAATACATGTTACGGTATATATAATTATTAAGATTAAAAAAGCTCTTTTCATGCTCTTTCCTTTTTAATTATTTATATTATAAATCTTTAAGTTGCAAAAATAAAGAACATTTTGTAAGCTAAAAGCCTTAAATGGTGTTATGAAACCTATCCTGTATTACAGCACAAACAACAGAGAAGAAAGAGTCACCTTTGAAACTGCCCTTCTCAACGGTATGGCATCACGATTTGGGCTCTACATGGTGGCAAGGAATGACATTCCGCGTATATCTACCCGCATAATTGCTGATATGAGGAATATGACCTATGGAGAGGTTGCCTTCCATGTACTCTATCCTTTTCTTCAGGAAGAGATACCTGAAAAGACCCTTAAAGACCTCCTTAATGATGCATATAATGAAGGGGTAATCCCTACCAGCGTTGACCGTGTATTTGGGGGAACTCATATTATATGGCTAACCCGTGGTCCCACATATTCTTTTAAGGACTATGCTGCCCGTTTTTTTGGAAGGGTACTCAATTATTTTTTGAGTAAAAGAGGGATTCGAAAGGTTGTTATTGTAGCCACGAGCGGGGATACAGGAGGCGCTGTAGCGAATGCCCTTTATGGTCTTTCTGCAATTGATAATATTGTCTTCTATCCAAAAAGCCTTGTAAGTGATGGCCAGAGGAGGCAGATGACGACTTTGAAAAAGAACATCTATGCTTTTGAGATAAAAGGGGATTTCGATGTATGCCAGGCGCTTGCCAAGCACATACTCGGTGATAAGGCCTTTGCCAAAGAGATATTCAATGACCGGGAGCGATTCACCTCAGCAAACTCTATCAGTATAGGAAGACTCATTCCTCAGGCAGTATACCCTTTCTTCGCCTATGCAAGAATGGGGAAGCGGGGGGAGCCTTTTATTATTAGTATTCCTTCCGGTAACTTTGGCAACATGATGGGAACGGTTATTGCGAAACAGATGGGGCTCCCTGTATCAACGATTGTCTGTGGTGTTAATGAAAATACTGAATTTCCGGAATTCCTTGAAACAGGAATCTATACAGTAAGGCCTTCCATAAAATCCCCTTCTTCAGCTATGATTGTCTCTCATCCAAGCAACCTCGCTCGCTTGATAGATTTTTACGGCGGTCACATGTACGATGAGCGAGATCCTGTGACAGGGAATATTATAAAACCTGGCATCATAGATAGAATGCCTGATATGGATGAAATGCGAAAAGACCTGTTTTCCATAGGAGTTACAAATCAAGAGCATTATGATACTATAAGGTTCGTATATGAAAAATATGGGATCATCCTTGATCCCCATGGAGCAGTGGGCTGGAGGTCTCTTGAGGTATTCCTCAAGGGAAAGCATGATACGCCTGCGGTTGTTTACGAGACCGCTGATCCCGGTAAGTTCCCTGAAGATGTGGAGAAGGCAATCGGCATTGTCCCTGAATTGCCCCCGAACATGAAAAGGCAGGCAGCAATGGAGGAGCGCATATTCAGTATAGAATCAGAGCCGAACAAAAGAACTGAAGGTTATATGCTTTCAAAAGAACAGGTGGAAGAGACGAAAGAAAAGATAAAAGATATCTTCAGGGCTTTTTGAAATAAGCAATCCATTCATATAGATATAAAAAGAAATAGTTTCTATTTATCTTAATTAGCCTTTTATAATAACTCTTATTTTGAATTGCTTTATTTGTTTAATATGATATAATAAATGAAAATTAATTCTACTTGAAAGGTAAGGCATGGGTGAAGACTTATCCGTTCTACTCAAAAACCTAAATTTGAAGGTTACGCCAAAACGGCTTGCCATTCTCGATATCCTTGATGCTGAGATGAGGTACTTAGGACCTGATGAGGTATGGCAGAGGATGAAAGCGCGTTTTAAAAGCATAGGCCTTCCGACAGTCTACCGAAATCTCGAAGAGTTAGCCAATGGAGGGGTTCTTATCAAGATTATTCATCCTGACCGAAAATTATACTATTACCTGTGCAGAAACACTGACCACCACCATCATTTTATATGCATCTCCTGCAAGAAGGTGGAAGACCTTTTCTTTTGCGGTGCCAGCGAGATTGAAAGGGAAGTGAAAAACAATCTGAAGGGACATGTAATTTCACATCTCATGCAGGTTTATGGTCTTTGTGAGGATTGCGCTGCTACAAAGACAATTTCAACTTAAGGCTATTATGAAGAAGAGGATATTTCTTTTCTTTATTATCATTCTCCTCCTGATCAATTTAATTGCCTGTCAGAAAAAGAAAGAATCTCATCAGAAAAATGAAGGGTTGAATGTTATTACAACGTTATTTCCTCTCTATGATTTTACAAAACATATAGCACGAGAAAAGGTGAGCGTGAGCCTTCTTTTGCCTCCTGGCGTTGAAGCCCATAGCTTTGAGCCGAAACCGGGTGATATAGTGAAGATCAATAAGGCTGACCTATTTATCTATACAGGTAAGTACATGGAGCCATGGGTAGAAAGCATTATTAAAAGCATCGACAACAAGAATCTCCTTATTATTGATACAAGCCTGGGCATAACTCTTCTTGAGAATAGAGCAGGGGCAAATAAACATGGTTTAAGTGAAAGGCCGGATGACAGGCCACACAAACATGGAAGCATTGACCCCCATATATGGCTTGATTTTGAAAATGCTGGGCGTATGGTGGATACAATCCTCAAGGGTTTGGTTGAAAAAGATCCTGCGAATAAAGATTATTACACAAAGAATGCCGAAACATATAAAGCACAATTGGGCCTGCTCGATAAAAAGTATAGGGAGTCTCTTTCTTGCTGTAAAAAAGATTCTTTTATCCATGGCGGCCATTTTGCATTCAATTATCTTGCAAGGCGCTATAACCTGAAGTACTTCTCAGCCTATCCTGGGTCACCTGATTCAGAGCCTACGATGAAACAGCTTATAGCGCTTAAAAAAAAGATGGAAGAACTCAATATAAAGGCTATTTTTTATGAGGAACTCATAACGCCTCGAGTTGCGGAGATGATATCAAAAGAGACAGGCGCCATCATGCTCAAGCTTCACGGTGCCCACAATGTGAGTAAAGACGACTTAGAAAGAGGTGTCACTTTTTTCTCTCTCATGGAAGAGAATCTTAAAAACCTGAAGGTAGGGCTTCAATGTCAGGAGAAGTAGTTTCAGTTAAAGAACTCTACTTCAAGTATAATTCCACAGAGGTCTTAACCAACGTTTCTTTTCAATTGCATGCAGGAGATTATGCAGGTCTTGTTGGTCCTAATGGCTCTGGTAAGAGTACTTTAACAAAACTTATTCTTGGGCTCTACGCCCCTTATAGGGGTAATGTACTTCTCTTTGGTAAGAAGCCTTCTGAATTTCAGGATTGGTTCAGGGTTGGGTATTTACCTCAAAGGGTAACCCATTTCAACCCCTATTTCCCTGCAACCGTGAGGGAAGTGGTCGCCTTAGGGCTCCTTTCACGCAAGGGTTTTCCAAAAAAGATAAGCAAATCTGATGAGATAGCAATTGAAAGGGCATTGTCTCTTGTGGATATAGTTTCCATCAAGAATGAAAGAATTGGCACGCTGTCAGGAGGCCAACAGCAACGCGTTCTTCTTGCAAGGGCGTTGGTGAATGAACCAGACCTTCTCGTGCTTGATGAACCAACAACTGCCCTTGACCCTGAAGTGCGAGATAGATTCTTCACAATGTTGAAGGCCTTGAATAAGGAGAGGAAAGTCACGGTTATTATTGTCACTCACGACATTGGAACAATTGGTCAGTATGCGTCCAGGCTCCTATACCTTGATAAAAGACTCATCTTTTATGGAGGTTTTGATGATTTCTGTGTGTCCCATGACATGTCTGACTATTTCGGCGAGTTTGCCCAGCACATTATCTGCCACAGACATGACCTGGTGAAAGAAAGGGAATAGGGTGGACGATGCATTGTTCGATTTCTCCCATATACTCATTTACCCATCTACTTATTTGTCTGCCTCTATGCCTTTGCTACTTTGTGCCTTTGTGCATAGGATTTAATTATGAATCTTTTTGATTTTTTAAGTCATGGTTTTATACAGCGGGCGCTTATCGCAGGCTCATTCATCGCTGTTTTGTGCTCCACCCTCGGCGTATTTCTTGTGCTTCGCCGTTTTTCCCTTGTTGGCGATGGCTTAGGCCATGTTACCTTTGGAAGCGTTGCTATAGGGCTTTTTTTTGGTGTCTACCCTATAGGTATTGCCATACCCATTGCTATGATTGCCTCTCTTGGCATGCTGAAATTGACTGAAAGGGCGTATATTTACGGTGATGCAGCAATAGGTATTGTCTCTTCCCTTGGTATAGCAACAGGCGTAATTATTGCAAGCCTCGCTGGTGGATTCAATATAGACCTTTTCAGCTATCTTTTTGGTAGCATACTAACCATCAACACAATGGAGGTTGGAATTTCCATCATCCTTTCCTTTATCCTCATCTTTATAATTTATTTCTATTACCAGGAACTCCTTGCTATAACATTTGATGAAGAATCTGCCCGGGCATCGGGTATAAAAGTAGGGTTGATTAATAAGATTCTTGTGCTTTTAACAGCCGTAACCGTTGTTCTTGCCATGAAGGTGGTGGGCATTATGCTTGTCTCTGCCCTTTTAATCCTTCCATCAGTAACAGCCCTTCAGCTGAATAAGGGGTTCAAAACAACTATCATCTTTGCATCGTTGAGCGGCGTTATCTCGGTAATGCTGGGTATTTTTATTTCCTTCGTGGCAGATCTTCCCCCGGGAGCAACAATTGTTGTATTAAATTTTCTCTTTTTTGTCCTTGCCTTTTTCACCAGAATGCTTCGTTCCTAATCCTTTTTTGTCTTCCCTTTTTCATCTTTCTCTTAATTGACAATGAAGGGTTAAGGACTTATATTTATACACAACATCATATAAATTAGCGCATGCAACTTGAGCAACCTCTATGTATTCAAGGGCTTATGAGTGAAACATGCGCAAGTATTTATGACGCTATGTATAGTTAAACCTTTAAAAATAAGGAGGAACTTGAAATGGCTAAAAAAGTGATCGGTATAGACCTTGGAACCACTAACTCTGTTGTTGCAGTAATGGAGGGTGGTGAACCAAAAGTCATTATCAATGAAGAAGGGAGCAGGCTCACCCCAAGCGTGGTTGCCTTTACAAAGGATGGCGAAATACTTGTAGGTCAGACTGCAAAGAGACAGGCAATCACAAACCCGGAAAACACAGTCTTTTCCATAAAGAGGTTTATGGGCAGAAGGTATAATGAGGTGCAGGGAGAGATAAAAACGGTGCCATATAAGGTTGTTAGTGACTCTGAAGGAAATGCAAGAGTTGAAATACGGGGCAAACAGTATACGCCTCAGGAGATTTCTGCATTCATCCTGCAAAAATTAAAAAAATCAGCAGAAGCCTATCTCGGCCAAACTGTCGAGGATGCAGTAATTACAGTGCCCGCCTATTTTAATGACTCTCAGAGACAGGCAACGAAAGATGCGGGGAGAATTGCCGGTTTGAATGTGCTACGAATCATCAATGAACCTACCGCATCAGCCCTTGCCTATGGCCTTGATAAGAAAAGGGACGAAACCATTGCTGTCTATGATTTTGGTGGTGGCACCTTTGATATTTCCATTCTTGAAGTGGGTGACAATGTTGTGGAGGTGAAGTCAACAAATGGTGATACCCACCTTGGCGGTGATGATATAGACCAGAGGGTCATTGATTGGATTGTAGCTGAATTCAAAAAGGATCAGGGCATTGACCTGTCCAAGGACAGAATGGCTCTTCAGAGACTGAAAGAGGCGGCTGAGCGGGCAAAGATTGAACTTTCTACAACCGTTGAGACAGAGATAAATCTTCCCTTTATTACAGCTGACAGTTCGGGACCAAAGCATCTGAACATGAAGATGAGAAGGGCAGAGCTTGAGCGACTTGCTGATGACATTATTCAGAGGTCGGTTGATCCCTGCAGGCATGCTCTTGAAGATGCAAAGCTTACACCGAAAGATATTGATGAGGTTGTTCTTGTAGGTGGCTCAACGAGGATACCAAAAGTACAGGAAATCGTGAAAACCTTTTTTGGCAAGGAACCTCACAAAGGTGTGAATCCTGATGAAGTGGTTGCTCTTGGTGCAGCTGTCCAGGCAGGTGTCCTTGCCGGTGAAGTAAAGGATGTGCTTCTCCTTGACGTGACACCCCTTTCTCTCGGTATTGAAACCCTTGGTGGTGTTATGACGCGGATTATTGAAAGAAATACCACAATTCCTACAAAGAAGAGCCAGGTATTCACTACAGCAGAGGATAACCAGACAAGCGTTGAAATACATGTTTTGCAGGGCGAAAGAGAGCTTGCTCGGGACAATAGAACGCTCGGAAGGTTCCAGCTCATTGGAATCCCACCGGCACCACGGGGTATACCGCAGATTGAGGTAACCTTTGACATTGATGCAAATGGTATACTTCATGTAAATGCAAGGGATATGGCAACGGGTAAGGAGCAGAGTATTCGCATTACTGCATCCACAGGCTTGAACGAAAATGAGATTAAGAAAATGGTAAAGGATGCGGAGCTGCACGCTGAAGAAGACAGAAAAAGAAAACAGGAGATCGATACGCGCAACCAGCTTGATAATCTCGTTTACACAACAGAAAAGACCTTCAATGAGAATAAGGACAAGCTGAGTGCTGACGATATACGCTCAATGGAAGATGCCCTGTCTTCCGCAAAAGATGCATTGAAGACAGGAGACCAGGAGAGAATCAAGAGAGAGATTGATAACCTAACAAGAACCTCCCACAAACTTGCAGAGGTGCTCTATAAAAAGACAGCGGGCACGACTTATGGTCAAGAAAATCAATATCAGCAGAGTGGTGCCCAGGGAGGCCAGAGAAAGGATGATGATGTAGTGGATGCAGAATTTGAAGATGTGAAGAAATAAGAGAATAAGAGGGAGAGACCCGATGGTAATAGGTTTCAGGGATGACAAAAGTATAAAAGACAAGGTCTTTATACCTGCAGAGGTTCCCATACTTCCCCTTCGTGGAACCGTTGCATATCCAGACCTTGTCATGCCCCTCATAGTGGGCAGGGAAAAATCTATACGCCTCATGGATGAAGCCATGAGTGGCGATAAGATTATAGGAATCCTTACGCAGAAAAATCCTGATATTGAAGAGCCTGGACCAGAAGACCTGTACACTATAGGTACTATTGCCACAGTCATGAAGATGGTGAAGATGGTTGATGGAAGCCAGCGCATTGTTGTCCAGGGTTTGTGCAGGTTTAAACTCATTGAGTTTACAGAAAGGGAGCCGCACCTCAGGGCAAAGGTTCTCCCCATATTCGAGGATTACCAGCGAGATATCGAGATTGATGCCATGTATATCAACCTTAAAAATCTTTACAGGAAAGCAGTGGACATGGCCCACTACCTTTCCTCGGAGCTTGCTCAGGTAGCCGCAAAGATAGAACAGCCAGGGAATCTTGCAGACCTGATCGCCTCTACCATCAACGTTGGTGTAGTTGAAAGGCAGGAGGTGCTTGAGAAGATAGATCTGAAAGAGAGGCTTAAAAAAGTTACCTTCCTTCTGAATAGAGAGCTGGAAACCCTTGAATTGAGTAGTAAAATCCAATCCCACGTAAAGGAAGGAATTGATAAGACCCAGAGGGAGTATTACTTAAGGGAACAACTCAAGGCTATTCAGAAAGAGTTGGGCGAGACGGATGACAGGCTCACAGAGATAGAAGAGCTGAGAAAAAAGGTTGTTGAAGCAATGATGCCCCCTGATGTACAGAAGGTTGCGGAAAAGGAACTCGATAGACTCTCAAAGATGAGCACCATGTCTGCAGAGTATACGGTTTCCAGAACATATATAGACTGGCTTACAGAGATTCCCTGGAGCCTACACACAGAGGATAACCTCAATATAGAAGATGCAAATAAAATCCTTGATGAAGACCATTACAATCTTACTAAGGTGAAGAAGAGAATCCTCGAATATCTTGCGGTAAGAAAATTGAAGGCAGACATGAAGGGTCCTATTCTCTGCTTTGTGGGGCCTCCTGGTGTGGGAAAGACATCCCTTGGCAGGTCTATAGCCCGAGCCCTTGGCAGGAAATTTATGAGGATTTCGCTGGGTGGTATTAGGGATGAGGCAGAAATCAGGGGACACAGGAGAACCTATGTGGGTGCCCTTCCTGGAAGAATCATTCAGGGTATAAAAAAGGCGGGCTCCAATAATCCCGTATTTATGCTTGATGAAGTAGATAAGATTGGAATGGATTTCAGGGGTGATCCCTCAAGCGCGCTTCTTGAGGTGCTCGACCCTGAACAAAACTTCTCTTTTAGTGACCACTATCTTGAAGTGCCGTTTGACCTTTCAAAGGTAATGTTTATTGCCACAGCAAATATGCTTGATCCTGTACCTCCTGCGTTAAAAGACAGGATGGAGGTACTTGAGCTTCCAGGATATACCGAGGAAGAGAAGCTCATGATTGCAAAACAGTTTCTCATCCCGAAACAACTCAGCGAACATGGCTTGACGAACGACCTCATAGAATTTGAGGATGATGCCCTGAAAACTATTATTCGTTCCTACACAAAGGAATCAGGCGTGAGGAACCTTGAAAGGGAGATTGCGACCATCTGCAGGGCTATTGCAAAGGATGTGGCTGAAGGCAAGACAGAGAAAACAATAATCATAGCAGATAGTATCCATGGATATTTGGGACCCATAAAATACTTTTCAGAAGTTGCGGAAAGAACAAAATACTCAGGCGTTGCAACAGGGCTTGCATGGACACCAACAGGTGGCGATATCCTCTTTATTGAATCAACTAAAATGAGGGGCAAGGGAAATCTTACTCTCACAGGTCAACTCGGTGATGTAATGAAGGAGTCTGCCCAGGCAGCCTTGAGCTATATCAGGAGCAAGGCCCATGAATTCAACATCAGCGAGGACTTCTTTGAAAAAAATGATCTTCATATTCACGTACCTCAGGGTGCGATTCCCAAGGATGGTCCTTCTGCAGGCATTACCATGCTCGTATCGCTCGTTTCGCTAATCACCGAGAGGCCAGTAAGAAATGATGTAGCCATGACTGGCGAAATTACACTTCGGGGTCTTGTTTTGCCTGTAGGTGGTATCAAGGAAAAGGTTCTTGCAGCAAAGAGGGCAGGCATCAATAATGTCATATTGCCAAAACTCAACGAGAAGGATCTTGAAGAGGTGCCTGAGAGCATTAAAGAGAATATGAACTTCAAGTTCATCGAGAAGATGGATGAAGCCATAGAGTACTGCCTGACGTAAACAGAAAATAGGCCTTCAACCCATCTCCAATCCACCCATCCCTCCCCCCATTTCCTGAATCTGCCACGCTCTTCTTCTATTTTATGGCGTTAAAAATACCTGGTCGCCGAATCTTTCAGCAAGCTCCGAAGCGAGTTTATCACCCTCTTCTTCGCTTTCCAGTTCCACCATGAGTTCGCCTTTGTCACCCACAACTAACCTTCCGTATTTTCTTATCACCCCGGCAATCTCTTCTGGCTCTACTGTCCACCATCCGCGTGTTCTTCGTAATAACTCTTCACCCTTCAGTGGTTGGGGTGCGATAAGGTCTATGGTGCGAAACCATGCAGTCCATCCAATTTGAGGTGGTTCTTTTGCAACAGGGCTTACGGGGTCATGATAAATTCGACAACGACCAAAGAGGCGGAGGCGAATCACGAAAAGACCTCCTTAACCACAGAAGCTATCTCCTTGTGAGGGGGAAGAATATCCTCTGGAACGGATATACGATTTGCCCTGAGTATGCGGGCAAAGATATATAGATAGAGCAGGGCAACTTCGTCTTCCTTCTGCGCAAGGTCCTTCCTTGAAGCAATCACCCACGCCTTTTCAAAGAGGCTGAGGGTTGCTTCCCTGACGCGGGGGAGCCTGTAATCAAAAGGTGAGACCTTAAGTTGCTGTAAAAGGTTTTTCTGCATCTCTTCAATGCATGAAAAAACCTTTCGGAGATATTGTACCTGGGGATCCCTTCCCCATTCATCCTTGGAGGGCTTCATGGGCGTGTGGCCAGCGCTAATAAACCCCTATGGTTTTGCTTGCCACCCTGTCTACCTGTGGGGCTTTGCTGGCCGTAATGGTAAGGTTAGCAAACGACTAAAATGAAGTCAAGCCCTATTTATCCTGCTCAATTACGCCCGATAACCCGATTATATATAATAATATGATCTCGTTCAGATACATATGAG
>DHGO01000145.1 GCA_002402795.1 Deltaproteobacteria bacterium UBA4796 | reverse complement strand
TTTGACGTCAAATTAGTATTACAGCCAACACTCAAGCTACCGGCTTTAGCCGGTAGTAGTTGACTTCCTCTGCAAGATCACAACCGCCATTTCCGAAGGTATCAACAATAAAATCAAAAGACTCTCCAGAATGGCCTATGGTTATAAAAATGTTAGCTACTTCTTGCTTAAGATTCACCAGCACTGCGGACTACTAAATCCGAGGTTTTCAACTTAAACACGAAAGACCCTTTTTTGCCTTCTTCTATTGAGTGTGTATTGTAAAGGTAACAGACAACCCGCAATGAAAAAACCGATAATATCTGTAGATAAATGTGGATCTATGAGTAATAAACCTGATACCAAGACCCCTATCCTTATAAAAAAATTTGAGTAGCGTATAAATTTGTTATCATTCTTTTCTCCCTTAAGAGGCCCAACGAATACTAAATATCCTTCTATGGCTGAAGCTGTTAACCAGACCCCGATAAAGGCTATTACAGATGTGTAAATAATTTTTAATATAGAACCCTGCATTACCAGAGCAGGCTCTACAATAAAAAAGAAAGGGATTATGAATAAAACTGCCCCAAGACGGCATGCAGCCCATCCTGTTTTCATCATAGGCGCTCCTGCAAGGGCTGCTGCAGGATAGATAGCAACACCAACGGGTGGTGTAATAAAAGACATGAGACCACAATATAAGATAAACATATGTATTGCCAAATGGTTTAATCCCATTTTTTCAAGGACCGGTGCTACAATAATCGCGCAAATAACATATATTGCTACAGCAGAAGAGATTCCCATCCCCATAATGTAACTTGTTATAGCCGTTAACAATAATATTAATATAAGATTTTCTCCTGCATATTTTAAGATTTCGTTGGGAAATGCATGAACAACCCCGGTAAGACACAGCGATCCTATTATCATTCCAACAGCACCAAGAATTGCTACGAGTTGAATCATAGTTTTTGAAAAATTGATTAAAAACTCTTTTATCTTTTGGATCGTCAATCGGGTCTCCTTTTTAAAAAAGGATACAATCAATAAAAAAATTGACGCATAAATAGGGCCCTGCGACTCCATAGAAAAAACCAAAGACACCACAATGATTACGATAGCAAAACAATAGTACCAACCGCTTTTAAATACCTTTATAAAGGAGGGGATTTCAGCTTTAGGTAATCCAGATAATTTTAATAAGGCAGCCCTGCAATCCACCTGGATTAGCAGTCCCGCGTAATATAATACGGCTGGTATCGCGGCAGCTAATGCCACTTGTAAATATGGAATGCCTAACAAGGAAGCCATCACAAAAGCCGATGCACCCATCACTGGTGGCATAAGCTGTCCACCATTCGATGAACACACCTCAACACCACCCGCAAAGTCCGCAGGATAACCAATCTTTTTCATCATTGGAATAGTCATGGTTCCGATTGTCATTACGTTTGCAACAGCACTGCCACTGATAGTACCAAAAATACCACTTGCTATTACCGATACTTTTGCTACGCCTCCTCTTCTTTTTCCCACGAGACTCATAGCAAGTTGCAGGAAAAATTCGCTTGCTCCTGTGACTCCAAGTATTGAGCCAAAAATGAGATAACCGAGAAGAATATCTCCCACTGTTTGCATTGGTATACCGAGTGCACTATCTTCACTCAATATATGATAGGCGATGGTATAGTTGAACCCGAACCCCATTCCTTTAAATAAGCTGGGCAGGTATTCAGTAAAAAAAGGGAAACAGGAAAACATAAATGTAATAAGCGCAAAAGCAAAACCCCCTGTACGCCTTGTCCCCTCTAATATCAAAACCCAAAGAATTGTCCGCATTATAACAATATGCACAGGTGCATCGTAAGCAAAACCTACCATGAGAAAATTGTAACCCTTAATAGCAAAAAATACACATATAAATATAGTAATAAGGAATAACGTGCAGTCGAACCAGCGTATCAGAACATTCCATTTATCTTCTCTACACTTCATCAAAGGTTGAACTAGAAAAACTGTTGAGATGAAAAGGGCCATAAGAATGTAACTATAAGAATTCGCGATCTCTAATATGCCAAACATGTTTAAATGAAATATATGGCTAACACCAATGAGCATCCCTAAAAAAGCCATAAGTATCAATATGCATTCTATCATTATCTCTTTCATTTTATCCCCCTATCGTAATAACTCCTTCGCCTGTTATATATCTTCAGTTGAAACTTTTATGGTGGCCTAAAATACAAACCATCTATCCATAAACAATTTTAATCCCCCCAATGTGATATAGTGGACACGAAACTTTTAACATGCCATGCATACAGTATATTCAGGGTAACACAGGTATCTGGATGCACCCTTAATCTTTTAGCCCGAGGTTTTTCCATAGCAAGGCCAAGGCCCAGGTCAGACATGATCTTGCCGATATTACGAAGAGAGGGAAAGGTTCTTTGGGATACTGTCTTCCCCATTCTTGGGCGATGGCTGTTACTCCTGTAAACTGACCTGTCTGTGTCTACCTGTGCGTGTCCGCACGCAGACAGGTACAACGCACAGGTTAGGTGGTGGTCCCGTGTAAGATGGCCATGTATATAACGTATCGTTTCTTCTATAGAAGTCCCCACTTTTTTCTGGCTCCTTTGTCCGGAATTCAGTTAACTCTTTTTTATTATTATCGCACCATATCGTATGTGGTTTATTGGTATCAATTGTATCTCTCCTGTACATAAAAGGAAACCTTAAGGCGGTAACCTTTTATTATGGCAATAACCCTATTTATGGATGTATTACATTAGAGTAACTCCTCTTTAAGGGTTTCACGCTTTTTCAGCCAGAAATTCGAAAAATCACTATCTTTAATACCTTTGCTGTCTGCTTCTGCCACTGTTTCATTCCAGAGTTTTTTTAACGCATTTTGTCTTTGAATCCTTTTCTCAATTAATTTATCCCACTCTGGTTTCCAAACTCTAATCTCTTTGAAGTAACGCACAGATGCCGGATAAAATACCATTCCCTTAGCGTTAAGAAAAGTGTTTAAGGTACTTTCCAAGCTATGGGTAAGTTTCGTAACTTCATGTTCTTTTGATATAACAGGATATGCCTCATGCATCACTTTAGTCATGAAATAAGTAATGTTATCACCCAAAAAATCGTATCCGCATGGGACAGGATATGGGTGGCCTATACCATCAACTGATTCTCCCTTTGAAATGCCGGCACCATAAGTCACTTTTTTCGGATAGTGGGCTGGATTTATTTTTTGTATCCTCTTCCATCCCTCCTTATCTTCGGCTGGGAGCGGGA
Source organism: Deltaproteobacteria bacterium UBA4796 (assembly GCA_002402795.1). GTDB lineage: Bacteria > Desulfobacterota > Syntrophorhabdia > Syntrophorhabdales > Syntrophorhabdaceae > UBA8905. The sequence goes on along the minus strand of DHGO01000145.1, from coordinate 777 downwards.
TATATCTCACTCCCCCTATACTTGACGCTAATTCATACATTTGCGGTGACGTGCTTTGAGGCATTGCTACATCTATTGCACCATCTATCAAAGCCTTAAGCATTCCACCATAACCCGGTACTTGTACCTTTTTTACGTCTTCCCAAGTTAAATTGGCAAAAGCTAATATTTCTTCGTGATATACGTTGAAAATAGAACCCGGAATCCATGGAAATCTTTTTCCTTTAAGATCAGCAACTGTTTTTATTCCAGAGTTACCTCTCGTCGCCACCACTGTTCCTACACAGTCCGGTGCCCAAGCTACCCTGACAGATTGTGGACCCCAATCTCTCGTTGAATATTTATCTAATCCTTCAGCCGCAAAAAAAATATCCGTACCTTGAGTGGCAAAGTCTACCTGTTTAGATCGAGCAACCTGCATACGGGGCATGTCAGAGCCGATCGGGATGACTCTCAATCTTGTTGTCTTATAGTTATTTTCAATGAATTTTTGTATGAAACCATATGTTACATACGACAACGAAGCGATATCATATGTTGCTACCCTTATGAGTTCCGGATTTTTTTGTGGCTGTGATTGGGCTGCTACGTCGCTGACAGCATAAAATAACAATAACAAACAAGTTGCAACCAACAAACTTTTTGAAAGTAACCACTTTTTCATGATAACCCTCCTAATTTTGTGATGTCGTTTTGTCAAAAGTCTTTAAGACATTTAAACAAAACTTGTTGTTACTATTTTCCCACCGATCTTCCCAGTAGGGACTTGGCTATAGT
>DHGO01000162.1 GCA_002402795.1 Deltaproteobacteria bacterium UBA4796 | reverse complement strand
ATAACGATTTTATTTTTGAAAGCATTTAGCGGAACTTTATTGGCCAGAACATCTATAAAGGAGTAAATGGAAAATTCTAATTTCTTATTAAAGCTTATTAGCATTGTATTTTTTTCATAGGTAGGAATTTTGATGTTTCGTATGGTTATATTCTGTGAAACAACTATGTCTTTAACGTCATAGTTCAGGTATTTAAGAGTCAACTGTAATGCAAACGATGGAAACAACCTGTTCGCATAGTTTATAAGCAGTGGTTCACTGCGAACTGCACCATCAGTATTGGGAACGATATTAATATGACCTAATCCCAGCGCATATGATGCAAAGCTGGCAATAGGAGGAGTAATATCACGGGCTATGAGAAAATTTGGGGGACCGGATAAGGGTATAGAATTTTTCAGAAGATAATCGGGCATTTTCGGTTCTTCTCTGGGCGGTGTTGGGCTTATGGTAAGGTAAAGAGGCAGGACAACCCTCTTATTTTCTGAAATTATTGAAGAAAGAATTGCATCATTATCAAGTCTCTTTTCTGATTCCTGTAGCAGGGTGTAGGTTTTGTGCCTGGTCAGTCCTTCAGCTTCCATGGTTTTGAGAATTTCTCGCACCTCTTTGAGACCCTGGTTTATATCTTCTTCAGAGTAAAGGATATTTATACCAATGACCCTTGGCTCATATGTCTGAAGTATATCAACCATCTGGGCAATATAGCTTCTTGGCCAGGGCCATCTCCCGATATTCGCAATACTTTCATCGTCTATAGCGATAACAGCAACAGGAGCAGAGGAAATCCTCTTTTTCATATTCATGGTTAAATCATAAACCCTGTATTCCAGTCCTTCTATCGGTGACCATGAAAAGTAAAAGGCGGTGACCGCAAGGAGTGTAAGTATGATTCCAATAAAAAACTCTATACTGAAGACCTTAGAAAGTTTTTTCATCAATTGTCCTTAAAGCTGTTAAGCAAATGATTGTTTAAATTGTTTAATATTATGATTAGAAAAATTTTACCCCCCATAAACATTCTATATTTTATATTTTAGACTCAACATTCTTATTTAAGTTAAAATATTATATGGGGAAGGGAGTTATGTGTCAATGAGAAAATCATGGAAAGGATAAAATTAAAAGCCTTTATTCATCAGGATAACGCTCAGCAATGCTTCTTATGACATCGAGGATATTGAAAAAGACATCCACCATTTCAGGGTCAAAGTGTTTACCCCGTTCTTTTTCAATTGTCTCAAGGATTTTTACCTCGTCCCATCGATCCTTGTACGATCTTCGACTGGAGAGGGCATCATAAACATCTGCAAGGGCAACAACTCGTCCAAATGGTGGAATTTCTTCACCCTTTTTGCCTTTTGCTCTCCCGTCAGCAGTTTCGTAACCAGGAATTGTTTTACCGGTCATGACATTAATATATCCTGGATAGCCATTACTATCCCATCGTTCATGATGGTTTAATGCAACGATGTATGCTGCCTCATCAAAATCAGATTTAGATTCATTGAATAGGCGGGCGCCCAGATATGTGTGGTGTTTCATTACTTCATATTCCTCATTATCAAGCTTGCCTGGTTTTTTCAGGATGGTATCTGAAATTGCAACTTTACCAACATCGTGAAGTATGGCTGCCATTCTGAGAACATCTTTATTCTTGTCAATCTGTTCCTGGGGAATGCCCCGTTTGGTTGCCCAGGCATCGTAAATTTCAACTGCAAAGGAACCGACACGATTAACATGGGCACCTGTTTCCTGGGGGTCTCTGAGTTCTGCCATTTTAATCATACGGAGAATGATAGTTCGTGTCATCTGGGCACGTTCAATGGCAATGGCAGCATTATTTGCGAGATGCATGATAAGGGGTTCGTCCTCTTTCAAGAACGGTATAATTCTATTATCCTTTGATTTTGCATTTATTAACTGGAGGACGCCTATAATGTCACCTCTATTATTTTTTAGAGGGAGGGTGAGCATAGATTGGGTTCTATATTTTGATATACGGTCATAGGATTTATCAAAAGAATAGGGCACACCTTCAGGAAGTGTATAAGCGTCAGGCATATTAAGTGTCTCACCAGTTAATGCCACATATCCTGCAATGGATTTGTTATTTATGGGTACTGAAAAGGTTGAGTATATCAATTTTTTTCCAGATGGAAGTCTCTTTTGAAGGGTATCATTCTGTGTATATTTAAACTTGAGCTTGTCATCTTCAATAATATAAATAGAGCCAGCATCTGCATTAACAAAGCGTCTTGCCCTTGTGAGAATGTGTTCGAGAAGTAAATCAATATCCTTGACTTGAGCAACCTCAAGCCCAAGATTAATAATCTCTTTTAGCTTCTCTTTTTCATTAAACATTTTAGCTCCTGGTCTTTATTCTACAGCTTTTACTAATATAATCTATTTTTATTAATTTGTATACTTACTGAATAGAAGGGTGTAAGGGACAGGAAACTGTAAACAGCATAGCCATTACACTTGTCGTTTCCAGGACGCAGGGTATAAACTCAATCGCCTATTTCTTTTGGGAGAAGGATTAGAATGCACTACCCCCTCATTTTCATCTGTTAGAGTTTTCCTGTAGTGATCCTGAACCATATCCAGTACTTGCTCTCGATTTCTTGAACATTAAGACCTGCATCTACGAGAGCATCTCTAACAAGAGGGACCTTTTTCCTTCTCACAAGTATCAGATGTTCTGAAGGTAATTTTTTTTCGCGTATGGATAATAGAAGGTTATCCATGCTGGTTGCTGCCCAGGATTCGCCTCCTGTCCGTGTCACCCGCTGCATAATCCCGTTTAGATAAAATTGCATACCATAAAGTTTGTCTTCATCGAAAACGAAGTATTCGGCATTCCTGCTATCTGTTTGCTGAACCATCGTGTATACCTGTTTCATGTCATTTTTGTTGGGGGTATAGGCAATCCCAAGCTTGAACACAACGAGAAGGATGATAGAAACAGTCCCTATCATGGCTAATCGTTTCCATGTTAATCCTTCATACCTGGTTATCCAACAGGCGACAAGCAAGGTGATAGGAGCATATAGAGGAAGAACATATAGCTCCAGACGACTTCTTGAGATGGAGAAAATGAGGAGAGGGATTATAATCCATAGAACCAGAAAAAGGATTTCTTCATGTTGCTTCATAAAGGTCAAAATATGTTTTGGGCCCGACCTTATCAACTTCCAGAATCCTCTTGCGCTGAAGTAGAGCCAGACTCCCTGACCAGCCAATAGCACAGGAAGGTAAACAGTGAAGGGACCGTACCATTCACTATTGTGTACCGCTGTTGAGGAGACCCTATTAACTATCTCTGTTTTGAGAAAATAGTTGAACAAATGAGGGTTTTTGAGGGTTATTAGAATAAACCATGAGAAGCCGGTAAAGAAAAATAGAGGGATTCCAAGCCCCTTGAGAAGCGCCACCCTTGTTTTTCCTGTATAATTCCAGACAAGGATAGGAATGAGGGGAAGCAGTGACGGTGGCCCTTTTGTCAAAAAACCCAGTCCAAAGAAGAACCACATTCCCATAACCCAGGTGCTCTTTCTTTTTGATTCTTCTGCATTGTATGCCTTGAAATATGAGAGAACTGCACATAGCTCCCACAGCGTAAGAAGCGTGTCCGTTGATACGGCGTTTGCTCCAAAGAAAGGAAAGGGTGATGACAGATAGATTAAACCTGCAGTAAGACCGACTTTTCTGTCCCAGAGAAGAGCGCCAAGGATGGTAACTATGATGATGACTATAAGAAAGGCAAGAGAATTGGAGAAACGTACACCAAATTCGTTGCGCCCAAAAAGTAAAATTCCCATCGCGATGCCCCAGTATGCGAGTGGTGGTTTTGTCCAATGTGGTTGATAATCAAGGGTGGGCACAAGATAGTTTCCTGTCTCCACCATCTCCCTGGCTGCCTCTGCATAACGACCTTCTGTTGTTTCGTAAAGACCACGGGCACCCTGAAAAGAAAATGCAGCGATAAACGCAAGGACTACAACGAGCATGAATGCCACTGTTGAGTTTTCCTTCCATCTATTCAATGGTTGATCTCTTTTCACGCCATATGAAATAGAGGTTTCTGACATAGACAATCAATCCTGCAGATTGCCCGAGGATAAAGACAGGGTCTTTTCGATAGATTGCATATGCAAGGAGAAGAACCGAACCTGAAATACTGAGATGCCAGAACACAACAGGCATAACGCTTTTGCGTGCCCGTTCGCTGGCTATCCACTGAACCAAGAACCGTGCAGAAAAAAGACCCTGGGCAACGAATCCCAGAACCAACCAGAAGGTATTCATTTATCCTCCTTCCTATCCATCAAGTCTTTGTGTAATTTTATTTCCGGAAATACCAACCTTCTATGCATCCACTTTACAGCCGCAAGGTCTGCGAGACCTGCCCAGAGACGATTCTGAATACCGTATTTTGTTGTACCTCGCCTCCTTGGGCGATGATTGACTGGCGCCTCAATGATGCGGGTGAAACCCTGCATCCTGACTAAAGTGGGAAAAAAGCGATGCATTCCCTTAAAAAGAGGGATTCGTTTTACACATTGGACCCGAAATACTCTGAGAGAGCAGCCCACGTCGGTAACCCTGTCTCCTGTAACCCAATTACGAAAGCTGTTTGCAATTTTAGATGATATCTTTCGAACAAAAGAGTCATGCCTCTTCTGGCGAATACCATTGACCATGTCTGCATCTTGTTTTTGCAGGATTTCTATGAGTCGGGGAATATCGTAAGGGTCGTTTTGCCCATCGCCGTCAAGGGTTGCGATAATATTACCAAGAGAGTTTTCAAACCCCACTGCAAGAGCTGCGGACTGGCCGAAATTTCGGGCAAGGATGACGAATCGGTGGCGCGAATCATTGGTGTGAAGTTTTTTTATTTTTTCTGCTGTCCTGTCGGTTGAGCCATCATCCACCCAAATGCATTCCCAGGAGAGGCTGAGATTAGCCATGGATGAGTTAATTTCGCTTGCCAGGATGTCTATATTTTCCTCCTCATCTTTCACTGGTATTACAATACTCATATCAGTCATCTGGCCTTATTATGCTCCATTGAATTAATCGAATATGCCTCATGGGCAAGCTACCATTTTGCCTCTGTGTCAAAAGATTTTATGTGTCTTTTTGGACATTAAAAGATACACCTTTTTACTGCCATAGACAAGATTTGATTGTATTTTTTGCAATGCTCTTTGGCATGCCAGATATGTACCGTTTTTAAGACCCTTCTTCGATACTGAAATATTAAATCTCAATGACTGGTTGACCATGCTACCTTTCATGTTCTGTGTATTGTCTTTTTCAACATGATGTGAGAAAGAACCAGAATTTACACAGAAGTATTGACAGTACTTGATGTTACCGATTGCGAATTGAAAGAATATTTCGTAATATACTCTGTCATGCAAAAAACCAAAAATTCTTTCGTTATTCTTATCCTTATTATTACCCTTACGTTTTTTCTTTCTCCATGGGGTTATACAGATGAAATCTCTTTTGGTGTTATTGGCGATACCCGCATAGGTGTACATGAGACCATTTATAACCTTTTCCTGAAAAGGATGGAAAAAGAGGGAATCCATCTCATCTTTCATACAGGTGATGTCATTAATAAACCTGGTGATGATGAGGAATGGAAAAAATTCCTTGACCTTTCACGAAACAGGGGAACCATACATATTGCACCGGGCAATCACGATATAAATAACTACAGGTCATTAAAAAAATATAAACAATATATCCAGAAACCACCTTACTATTCATTCTCAATAAGGGATGCTCAATTTATTTTACTCTGTACCGAAATGCCCGATGCCATTGGCAAAATAACCGGTACACAGCTTGAATGGTTGAAAAAAGAACTACAAAAACCTTTTCAGTATAGATTTGTCTTTCTTCATAAACCACCATTTCCATCCCCCTTTGGCAACAGGTACGGTCTTGACAGGTTTCCCGAGGAACGGGATATCCTTCACGAGTTATTTGTTGTATACCATGTCAATCTCGTGTTTGCAGGTCATGAACACCTTTACAACAGAAAAGAAAGGGATGGAATAACCTACGTAATCACCGGAGGCGGCGGAGCACCTCTTCTAACATTTCAGGAAGAATTTGGAGGGTTTTTTCATTATATTATTGCAAAAAGATTAAATGGAGGTTATGTTTTTAGTGTACATACTATGGATGGAATCATAAAAGATGAATTCAAAATAAATATGAGGTGATTGATGGGCAGTGTGTTGAAGTGGAGAAAAAAGAAGATGCGGAAACACAAATATAAAAAATTAAGAAGAAGAACGAGACACCAGAGGAGAAAATAGAGACCGCATAACCCTCATATTTTCTTCATCCATTTTCTTAAGTTTCGGGGTTTCCATAATTCCAGGAATCTTACTCAGGCAAGCATGGTTAGAAATGATTCTAAAAGCCTGGAGGCCTATCTCTCCTTTTCCTATGTGCCAGTGTCTGTCAGCTTTACTTCCCAGGCCTGTTTTTGAGTCATTAAGATGAAATAAAGCAATCTTATCTTCTCCAAATAACGCCTTGATTTCCTGCAATATACGGTTCCATGTGCTTTTTTTACGTATATCATATCCAGCCTGGAAAAGATGGGCTGTATCAAGACATAGAAAGACTTTTTTCTTATGAATGATTTTGTTAAAAATTTTACCCAATTCAGCTATGGTCTTCCCGATTCCATTACCATGACCTGAAGAATTCTCAAGGAGAATATCGATTTCATTCGTTTCATGGACCCTATTGACAGCGCTTGCAACCTGTATAATACCCTTTTCAATGTCTTGATTTGAACCACAATGAACAACGAGAGAATTAATACCAAGCACATTACACAACTTTACCTCATGCAAGAAGCATCTGAAGTGGCGTTCGTCTCCATCTATGCGTGCAAGGTTGGGTAAATAGGATAAGTGGACAAAGACAGGGATATTTTTAAAGAACACTTGAAAGGATGCAATATCCTCTTTCTTCCATTCCTTTTCCGCCCATGATCGGGGGTTCTTTACAAATATCTGTATAATGTCACAGTTTAGCCTCAAAGATTCATTAAAAGTGTGGATAAAACCATTCGATATGGAAAGATGGAAACCAATCTTCATGAGGATATGTTGATATTCTATATTATTTTGAACGATAGGAAATAAAAATCTTGCAAATAGTATTGAGAAGATGCAGAATAATCACATTATGGAACATGAGACTGTCGCAATAGTTGTGGGTGGTGGTCCTGCTCCAGGGATCAACGGGGTCATAAGCTCTGTCACCATTGAGGCAATCAATCACGGCAAGCGGGTTATCGGTATTGTAGGCGGATTTTCAAGCCTCTTCGAGGGACAGGAAAATAATATCATGCCTCTAACCATTGACCTTGTATCACGTATACATACAACAGGTGGTTCAATTCTCAGAACATCAAGGGACACGCCTGAGAATGCCCAGGAAAAATTCAAGGTCCTTCTTGCAACCCTCAAGGAACTGGGTATCAAATATCTTGTCACCATAGGCGGCGAAGGCACGCTCTTCATGGCACACTGGATTGAAAAAGAGGCACGAGGCAGTATTAATGTTGTCCACACCCCAAAAACCATAGACAATGACATTCCTCTTCCTGGCGGAAATTCAACATTTGGTTATCAAACTGCCAGGCACGTAGGTGTTGGTCTCGTGAATAATATTATGGAGGATGCCCGTACCATGGGGAGGTGGTACTTTATTTCTACCATGGGAAGGCATACAGGCCATCTGGCACTTGGAATAGGGAAGGCATCGGGAGCAACACTTACTATAATTCCAGAAGAATTTCCTGAGCGAAAGGTATCCATAAAAAAGGTAACCGATACCATAACAGGCTCAATTATCAAGAGGCTTGCGCAGGGAAGAGACCACGGTGTTGTTATTATTGCTGAAGGTATTGCAGAAAAATTTGACCCTGATGAACTAAATCAGTGTGAAAATGTTGAAAGGGACGAAATTTCAGGAAAGATACGCCTTTCAGATATACAATTAGGTAGAATCTTACGGGCTCTGATACGGGAAGATCTTCGTTCCATGGGTATAAAATCTAATATAGTAAGTATGAATATCGGATATGAACTGAGAGCCGCAGATCCCATACCCTTCGATATTGAATATACACGAAACCTTGGCTATGGAGCTATTCGTTATCTACTCAAAGGGGGTACTGGCGCTATGATTGCTGTGTATGAAGGGCACATCATCTCAGTTCCCTTTGTAGAGATGGTCGATGCAAAAGGTCTTATCAGGATACGAAAGGTTGATATAAATTCAGAAGTATATCTCGCAGCACGGGAATATATGATTAGACTTGAAGAAGAAGATTTCGAAGATAGCTTGCTCAATACCTATGCAAAGATTGCAAACCTGACACCTCAGGCATTTAAAAAACGATTCGAATACCTGATAATGACTCCTTCCTTATAATATAAGGTCCGTTAAGGATTTTCCTGAGTATCCACTGCGCGCTCAAAAGGTATAAAAAATATCTTTATCCTCTTCCTGTCCATACCAAATAAACCAGAGAGGAATTGAAAACCGAATCCTTTATCATCACCTGTGAGTTCAAGAAGAAAGGCGAACCTTATCTTCCACATATCGTCTTTCCTCTCTGAAGTAAAAAGCCCGTACAGGAGGTTTGTCATACTCTTTGTCTCACTACCTTTCTGCTCCCAGAGAGTTAATAGGGGCTTTATAATTCTGTCAAAACCTTCGTCTCTGAAAGGTAATATGGAAGGAAAATAGAAAGCATACTCCTTCTGCTTTTCCCTGTAATCAAAAAAGGGCCATATATTCAAAAAGACCTTTTCTTTCTCTTCCTCATACTTGCTGAAAAGAAAGACCCTCCTTTGAAAAAACCTCTCATCGCCTGCATACCACTCTGATTCTTTATATAGGGGCCAGAGGATATTCACAGTTTTGTCTCTGTCTTTTATATCGTAGGAATACAGAGGGAATATCCCGAATCCCTTTCTCTCCTCACCATCTGTACGGGAAAACAGAGGCCAGGGAATATCCCATTTTTGTTTCTCATCATCTCTTGTGTAACTGAATAGAGGCCAGATGAATGTATAGGAAGCCCTTTTTTCTGATACACTCTGCATATACAGGGGAAATGCATAAAACACATCAACAGGTTCATCTGTATCAAGGTCTTTCTTTTCTTTACGAAAAATGGGCCAGAGGAAGAAGGAGGTACTTTTCACCCCCTCCCTTTCTCTTGTTCCATATAGAGGCCAGGCTTTTACACCTTTTTCTTCACCAGAATAGAAAGAAAATAAAGGCCAGAGTATATTCGTTTTTCTTGCCCCTTCATTCTCAGTATAACTGTAAAGGGGCCAGGCAAAAAATCCCATCTCATCCTTGCTGAACCTGTTATAAAGTTTTCCATAAAAAGGAAAAAAACCACCATAGCTTCCCTTCTCTGACTCACCGAAAAAGAAGAGGATAATCGATGTATCCTTTCGACCTTCAAATTCTTTAGAAAGAAAAAAAGGTATGAAATAGGATTTTTCTTTTGTGCTTTTTCCTAAGGGATAGAGGAAATAATATTTCCCGCCATTTTCAGAGTCATAAGAGAATAACAGAGGCCTTAAGGTAAGGCTGAGATGGTCATCTACCCTTTCATAGGAAGCAAGGGGACCAAGGAACCTATTTTCATTATTAAATTCCCATGACAGGGGCCAGAATGCATGGAGTGTGCATGGAAGAAGCAGAACAAACCAGAAAAATCTGTACATCAGAATAGGGTACCCAGTATGGTTCCAAGTATCGTAATTGGTGTCATTTCCTGCAGTCCCTCCGCACCTTTTTGTAATTTCTTCATAGTCTTCTCTCCCTCAGTATAGAGGCTATCATCCTTGGCAAGTTTTCCAAGCGTCCCTTCCCCCTGTTTAATACCTTCGGTAATCTCTTTTATATTATTGATTGTATCCTTTGCTTCATTATATATGGTATCATCCCTGGCAAGTTTTCCAAGCGTCCCCTTACCCTGCTCTATATCTGAAGAAATACTTTTCAGAGAAGCCATAGTATCCTTGGCATCTTTGTAAAGTGTATCATCTTTAACCAGTAAACCCAGGGTTCCCTTACCTTCTTCTACCTCACTCATAAGGCGTGCTGCACTGTCAGCAAGTCTATTAATATTGGCCAGGCTCTTCTTTATATTTTCCTTTTCCCTGTCTCCTATAAGGCCTTTAAAATCACCCATTGTGTCTCCAAAATTTTTCGCCGCTACATTAATATTATCGAAAATCTCATCAAGGTTTGCCGTTGAAAGAACCTCTTTTATACTCTCGCCAGAAGCAAGCATCTGGGTTTCTTTTCCTGGAATTATCTCTATATACTTTTCTCCGAGCACCCCCTGCGTCTTTATTACAACCTTGCTATCCACGGGTATCCTTACACCTTTTTTGATTGTAATGGTTGTCATAGCTTTGAATCCATCCAGTGTAATACTTTTTACTTTTCCTACTTCCACCCCTGCAATCTGAACAGGTGATTTTGTATCAAGCCCGTTTGCACTATCTAAAAGAACAGCAATATCATACCCTGTATCCTTGAAAACACCGAATTTTCCAATCCTGAAAGACATATAAAATAATATGAGAATTCCGATAAGAACGAGTATACCTACCTTAAACTGAGAAGAGACTATATTTTTATTATTCATTCAGCACCTCCGGCAAAGCCAGGTATTTTTGTTGCTTTTAAAAATTCTATTACACTCTCTTTATTGCTTTGCTTAATTTCATAAGGAGTACCATATTCAATAATTTTGCCATTGGAGAGCATTGCAACTCTATCTGCAATGCGAAACATTCCGAGTATATCATGGCTTATTACGACATAGGTCTTCTTTAGATGTAGCTGGGTTTCTTTTATTAAATCATCTATGGTCAAAGAAATGATTGGGTCAAGGGCGCTTGTTGGCTCATCAAACAGGATAATCTCTGGATCAAGCACAAGTGCCCTCGCAAGTCCAACCCTCTTTCTCATACCACCGGATAATTCTGAAGGCATCTTATCACCAAAACCCAGAAGCCCTACCTGTTTTAATCGGTCTTCCACAATGCGTTTGACCTCTTTTTCAGATACCTTTTTATGCTCTTGCAATGGAAAGGCAACATTATCAAAAACATTCATTGAATCAAAGAGCGCTGCCTCCTGGAATAACATACCGAATGATTTACGCACCTCGTTGAGTTCTCGTTCCTTTAGCTTTGTAATCTCTGTACCGTTCACCCATATTTCTCCCCTATCTGGTTTTATAAGACCTATCAGATGTTTTAAAAGTACAGTTTTACCTCCGCCACTCTTACCGATAATAACAGTGGTCTTTCCCTGTTCAATGGTGAGATTGATACCATCAAGCACCTTCTGGGTACCAAAACTCTTGTGAAGGTCAACAATACGTATTGCGTAATCTTCCATATCAAAACATGAGCGACGTTAAGACATAATCTGAAACAAGAATGCTTAAACTTGAAAGCACTACAGCCTCTGTAGTAGCCCTGCCCACTCCTTCGGCACCGCCCTTTGTATAGAACCCTTTATAACAACAGATAACGCTCATAATAATACCAAACACTGCTGCCTTTATAAGACCGTTGAATATATCTTCGTATTCAAGGTATTTGACCATTCTATTTATAAAAGCCCCCTCATTGACACCAAGAAGTTTGACACCTACGAGGTAACCACCAACAATACCGATGAAGTCTGAAATAATCGTTAGCACAGGGAGCATAATGAATGATGCAACAATCCGTGGAACAACAAGATATTTGACAGGATTGAGCCCCATAACAGTAAGTGCATCAATCTGTTCTGTAACTCTCATGGTACCTAATTCAGCAGCCATTGCAGAGCCAGCCCTTCCTGTCACCATAAGGCTTGTCAGGACAGGACCAAGTTCCCTTGTCATAGCCAGAGCTACTGTAGTTCCCAGAAGACTTTCAGCACCGAACTTTCTGAAACCATAGTATGATTGAAGTGCAAGCACCATACCTGTAAATGTACCGGTGACAAGTACCACCACAAGAGAATTGAAGCCAATAAATTCCATCTGTTTGAATATGTAATTAAATTTAAAAGGTCTTCTGAAACACCAGTAGACGCTTTCAATAAGCATGAATCCTAAATTACCCATCTCCTGGATAATCTTTAAAAAAGGTGAAAATAACTTTTCTGTGGTATTCCTAAACATAGATTCTTTGAGCCCTCTTTGCTATATTGCAGAGAATTTCATACGGGATTGTCCCTGAGACCTCGGCAATCTCATCTGCTGTAATCGAATCAGTATCACTCTGTCCAAGGAGAATAACATCCTCATTTTCATGAATATCCTCATACCCTGTTACATCGACAAGAAACCAGTCCATGCAGATTCTTCCAATAATACTGCATCTGTGATCTTTTATCAAGACAGAACCCTTATTGGAAAGTGCTCGCGGATATCCATCAGCATAGCCCACCGGAATATAGGCAACCCTCGTATGTTTCTGCGTAACAAATGTACCTCCATAACTCAACGAACATCCTGGAGGGAACTCCTTTATAAGGGCAATTTTTGATATCAACTTCATAGCCTGTTTCACGCCAAGGCTACCCCACAATCCACTATCAGGATAAGAACCATAAAGACTTATGCCAACCCTCACCATACTGAAGAAGGCTTCACGATAATTGAGGAGGGCACCACTATTTGCCATATGTAATATTTTTGGTTTGATACCCCAACCCTTTACTTTCTCTATTGCATCTTTAAAACGCATATACTGACTCATACCGTATTCATCACGTTTCTCAGAGGATGAAAAATGGCTCATAAGTCCTTCTATTTCTATGTTCTGTATCTCTTTCAAACGACTGATGACTTTATCCAGCCTGTCTGGTGTAAAACCAAGTCTCCCCATACCTGTGTCCACTTTTATATGGACCTTGAGCAGTCTTTTGCCATCAGCACATATTTTGATAATTTCTTCGAGTTCTCTAAAATTATGGACAGCAGGTGTGAGGGAATATTTATGTGTATGGATGGCATTGTCCCACGGAAATATACCACTCATAACAAGCACAGGAGATTGAATGCCTGCCTTTCTCAACTCGATGCCTTCATCAATCGTTGCAACACCCAGATAATCAACATGCAATGACTCGAGTCTTCGTGCCACCTGAATCGCACCATGACCATAGGCATCAGCCTTTACAACACATAGAATCTTTACATCACGGGGAATGAACTTTCTTAGCTTTTTAAAATTATCTTCAATTGTAGCAAGGTCTATAAAGATTATTGCCCTTTTATTCTTTTTCATAATCAATCCTTTCCGGGCAGAGTCTGTTTATGAATCTCTATTCAGTTTCGCAAAAACCTTTTCGTATGCCTCTATAGTACGGGTAATCTCTTTCTCTCCATGACTGATAGTAAAAAAGGATGCTTCAAAGGGGCTTGGAGCAAAGAATATGCCTTCTTCAAGCATATATTTAAAAAAACGCTGATACATGGCCCTATCAATTTCTGAAGCTGACAGGTAATTGCGTATTTCCTTTTTCGAAAAGAAACCTGTAAACATACCTGTTATACTGTTTATCGTGTAGGGAATACTGTATTTCTCTGCCAGGCTCAATATATGTTTTTTTAATATCTCTGCTCTTTTATCAAAGAGTGCATAGGGGCTATTTTCTCTCAGATATTTGAGGACATAAATGCCCGCCCTTACGGCAACAGGATTTCCTGAAAGCGTTCCTGCCTGATAGACTGTTCCAAGGGGTGCTATCTGTTCCATAATCTCCCTTTTACCGCCAAAGACTCCTATGGGAAATCCACCGCCTATAATTTTTCCAAGACAGATAATATCAGGTTCAATACCATAAAAGGCGTATGCGCCGCCATAGGTTACCCTGAACCCAGTGATAACCTCATCACATATTAAAAGTATCTCTTCCTTTTTACATATTTCATATAAGCCCTGTAGAAAATCTTTCTCGGGAAGGATAACACCCATATTTCCCATTACAGGTTCAATAATCATACAGGCTATATCTTTGTTATTCCTTACAACTCTGTAAACTGAATCAATATCATTGAAGTCCGCAATAAACGTATAGCGTGCAAGTTCTTCTACAATACCACCACTATCAGGTATGCCATAGGTCGCCATACCTGAACCTGCCTTTACAAGGAGACTATCAACGTGGCCATGGTAACAACCTCTGAATTTTATGATTCCCTTTTTCTTTGAAAAACCTCGGGCTACACGAATTGCACTCATGGTAGCTTCTGTTCCTGAACTGGTAAATCTTAGCATTTGCACTGGAGGAAATGCCTCTATGATGAGACCGGCAAGTTCAATTTCATAGGGATGACATGTCCCATAGCTTGTTCCATTCTCAATAGCAATACTAATTTCATTAATAAGACCTTCATAGGCATGGCCAAGTATTATGGCACCCCAGGAAGCAACGTAATCAAGGTATTGATTCCCATCTACATCAAAGAGGTATGCACCTTTCCCTTTTTTTACAAAAAAAGGCCTATCACTAACAGAAAGGAAAGCCCTGACAGGGCTATTTACACCACCTGGAAATAGTTGTGTTGCCTTTTTATAGAGTTGGTCAGATTCTTTTCTATTCATAGTTAAATGTAAGGGATGTCTTCTTGAATTCACGCTTGCTTAAAAGGACCTTATATTTTTTAATACCTGTCTTTGCAGAGATTTGTTCTACAACCTTTTTACAGGCTTCAAGGCTTTTTCCATGAATCATTGTATAAAGGTTGTAACTCCAGTAACCACCACCATCCCTTTCATAACAGTGACTTACTTCAGGGAAAGAAGCCATAATAGTCCCAATCTTTTCAATATGTTTCTCATCAACCCGCCAGACCACCATTGCATTGTGTGTATAAAAAGCCTTTCTATGATAAAGGATAGCCGCAATTCTACGAATAATACCCTCTTGTTTCATATAGTTAAGTATCTCAAGCAACTCATCCTCAGAAATACCAACCTCTTTTGCAATAATGTTGTAAGGTCTTGAAGATACAGGGAAATCATAAACCATATCCTTCAAAATCTCTGTTACTTTATATCCCACGATAGCTATTTCTTACCATAACCTGATTATCTTTTGAAATGAAAAAATCTTTAAAATTTGCTTTACTTTATACTAAAAAAACATTAAATGATAATGATATGATAGCAAAGCAAGGAGTCAATATGGTAATGCCATCGTCAAGAGTTGAAAAGATACCTCCCTATTTATTTGCAAGGATAGACAAAAAAAAGGAAGAGGCAAGGGGTAGGGGCATTGACCTTATTGATTTTAGTATAGGAGATCCTGATATACCGACTCCAAAAAACATTGTAAAAAAGATGCAGGTGGCGGTAAGAGATCCGAAAAATCACAGGTATCCAGTTTATGAAGGCATGTTAGAATTTCGTGAAGCTGTAGCAAACTGGTATTTAAAACGATTTAATGTCAATCTGGACCCCCAGACTGAGGTAATTGCCCTTATAGGTTCAAAGGAGGGTATTGCCCATCTTCCATGGGTATATTTAGAAAAAGGAGATATAGCACTTGTTCCTTCTCCAGGTTATCCTGTTTACAGAATTACAACCCTGCTGGCTGGAGGAAAACCCTATATTATGCCTCTTCGTGAACAGAACAGGTTTTTACCAGACTTTGACATTATACCCAAACACATACTCGAAAAAGCCAAAATAATGTTTATTAATTATCCAAACAATCCTACAGGTGCCCATGCAGATGAACTATTCTATCGAAAGGTAATCAAGCTGGCAAAGGAACATAATATTCTTATATGCCATGACGCAGCATACAGTGAGGTAACGTATGATGGCTACCGTGCTTCAAGCATTTTGGAATTTGACCGGAGCAAAAAATATTCAATCGAATTTCATTCCCTTTCAAAAACCTATTGCATGACAGGCTGGAGAATTGGATTTGCTGTAGGTAGTAAAGATGCTATATATAACCTTGGTAAATTAAAGACAAACATTGATTCCGGTGTATTCCAGGCAATCCAGTACGCTGCCATAGAAGCCATGACAGGTAAGCAGAATTCTGTTCAGAATATGAAAAAGGTCTTCCAGAAAAGAAGAGACATGATTGTAGAAGGTCTCGCTTCTATTGATATTAAGGTTAAAAAGCCTCTTGCCACATTTTACATATGGGCAAAAGTTCCACAGGGTTATACCTCAGCAAGTTTCTGTGAGAAACTCATAGAAGAAGCAGGTATTGTAGTTACACCAGGAAATGGCTTTGGCGATGAAGGGGAAGGTTACTTCAGGATATCATTAACAGTCAATGATAAGAGAATCAGAGAGGCTATTGAACGTTTACAGCAGTTGAAGCTTTAAAAAGATAACACACCTATCCGTTCCTCAAGACACATCCCTTTTTCTGCCACCAATAATGATTTCAGGGATTCTCAATGTAGGCTGTCCATCTGAAACAGGCACGGCCTGACCGTCTTTTCCGCATGTTCCAATACCAAAACCAAGGTCATTACCTACCATGTCAATCTCCTGGAGTACTTTCAACCCGTTTCCCATCATTGTTGCATTTTTGATCATCTCTTCTGTATGTCCCTTTTCAATTGTATAACCCTCTGCTATTTCAAAAACAAAATCTCCACGGACTGTATCAACCTGTCCCCCTCCCATTTTCCTTACATAGATGCCCTTATCAACTGAAGCAAGAATCTTCTCTGGCTCGTCATGGCCGGGAAGAATCATTGTGTTGCTCATTCTCGGAATTGGTTTGAAACGAAAAGAATCCCTCCGTCCATTACCAGTGGATTTCTTTCCATATCTTAATGCATGGAATCTATCAAAGAGGTATTCTTTTAAAACACCATTTTCTACAAGCATTGTTCTTTTCGATTGTACCCCTTCATCATCATATGCATAGGTTCCTCTGCCATAGGGTAATGTTGCATCATCAACAATAGTAAGGAAAGGAGCAGCAATCTGTTTTCCAATCATATCCTTATAACAGGAAAGATGCTCCATCGCCAGATCTGCTTCAAGTCCGTGACCAATTGCCTCATGAATCATGGTCCCGCCTGCTTCTGAAGCGAGCACAACAGTCTTTACACCCATCGGTGCTTCACGGGCATTCAGTAAGCCCTGAATCCTCTTTACTACTTTCACAGCAAGGTTTTCGATAATCTCTCCACTCAAAAAATCGAATCCGTAGAAACCGCCTATGGTTTCATAGGCTGTTTGAATCTCGCCTTTCTCCTCACCAACAATAAAAATGGTTAGAATCAACTGAATACGACTATCAGATATGACTTTGCCTTCGCTATTCGAAATCACTACATTCTGTTTTGTATCCCTGTATTGTATCCTTACCTGTTTAATCCTTCTTTCCATCTTCCGCACAATAGATTCAAGGTATTTTACAATATGCAACTTTTCTTTTGTATCCACATCATGGGCATAGGTCTTTATAAAAAAAGGGTATTGAGAGACAATTGTTATCCTATTATTTATCTCGATAGACGATTTCCCTTCTCTCACAAACCTGTTAAGCCCTTTCGCAAGGTCAATAAGTCTACCTTCATCAAAACTATTAGTAGAACAGTAGTATGTTTTCCATGGAACGATAATGCGAATCCCAACACCTTTATCCGTTCCTTTCTCAATCTTTTCGATCCTTCCGGATTCATGATGAATAAATGTGTATGTCTTTTCTTCAGCGAAAATATCTCCATATATAGCATTGCCTTTCATCATGACTTTCAAAACCAACCTCTCATCAAACATCATGCACCTCTTGAAAAAAAATTTCATACTGTGCCATATCAGACATGATGGATGTTACATCATCTTCAAAATTGGAAGGGTATATGACTTCTATAAGACCTCTTTCTCCGTCGAGCACAGAAAAGATTGCAATTTCTTCATAAGATTCAAGAATCGCTTTGAAAAAGCCAATATCCTTTCTATTCATAATGAACCTCTTTGTTATCTCTATATTACTCATTTTACAGGTCCTTTTCTTTGTTGTGTTTCAGCACTTCAATAAATGCCTCTATTCTCATCTTTGTTCTTCCATCGAGGGGTTTCGGTAAATCACCCTCTATGGTTAATACAGGTACGCCAGTCAGCTTTCTCAAGATTACATCTTCAATTGACCTGTAACAAAAAGCCTGTACATAATGTATAAGCCCTCTGATATTTCTTCTCTTAACCTCTTGCTGGATGTCTTTGAGACGCACAAAGATACCATAGGGGTATGTATAGGCTAAATAACGTTCCACAATACCCCGGGATAAAAAGGGAAGAGAAAATTGTCTCTGGGTTTCATTATATACCACATGGGCATTGAGGCTTTCTATAAATTCATATAAATCAGAGACCATAGGCGGTACTCCTATATATCCAATGGGAATACCTTTGATTGCGTCTCGTTTCATTAAACCCTTTATAAAATTCTCACACATAGTTCCGTAATTGACAAAATCTCCAAGCATATCAGAAGACCGGATAAGCCACAGGTGATTTTCGTAGCCGGTTACCATTTTCTCCTTCCATGTCATTATATCAATCTTTTCGAGCATAGCCCTCACATGAAGCATCTTTCTATCAATAGCGAAGACCTGCTTTTCATCAACAGAGAGGGCTTTCATAAGTTTTTCTATCTCTCTTTTGAGAATGCTCTTATCCCTGTCATAGGGATAAGAAAAAGGTATTATTGTAACACCCTTATAACTCAAAATCTCAGCAAGGGCACGGGTATTACTGCAGTCTCCCTCCATAACGGTTATAACAGTTTCTATGTGCTTTTCCATTACAACTCCGTAAATACCCTTCACCCAGTTACACATGTTTTTTGGAAATCCATCCTGTTCTGCTCTGCTGATATATCGAAGAGAATCTACATCTGTTATGAAGACATTATTAAGGTCGCAGGGTTCATACTCTCCTGCAAAAAGGACTTCAACGGGTATTGTTGTAGTAAATCCAATAACCTTTTTCATATCTGTTCCATATATCGGTACATCTCTAAAAATAGATGGGGCTCTATATTTTCAGCACGGATTGAGCGGGGGAACCCCATATGACTGTAAAGGTTTTCTGTTTTTCCTCTACCAAAATGTTTAATAAGGGCATACTTCATAAACTTTCTCTTATTTCTGAAACAGATATTAATAAAATCAATCAATCCATCGGGAAGCTCCTTTGCTTCTCCTTTAAAATCTATGGAAATAAAAGCACTTTCTACTCTGGGCGGGGGTATAAATACAGAGGGTTTCATATAAAAAAGTATTTTTGCTCTTGAGAGTAGCTGGACAATAGCAGATAGGGCGCCATAGATCCTTTTTCCATGAGGACTTATAATTCTGAGTGCCACCTCTTTCTGGATTGTAAAATATGCACTTTCGATACTTTCCCTTTCCTTTAAAGTTTTAAATAGAATGGGACCGGTGATATTATAAGGTATATTTCCGATAATTTTACATCTTTCTGTTTTACGCAGACTGGTAAAGGGTATTTTTAACACATCGTTATATATAATACTTATATTTTCATGTCTTTTCTCTATGGCTTGAAGATTTTCTTTAAAACCTTTATCAATCTCTATGGCATAGACGTATCGTGCCTTTTTTGCAATATATTCTGTCAGGTCCCCCTGACCAGCACCTATCTCTATAACGGTGTCCTCTTTTCCAATGTCCGTTACATTTACTATTTTTTTAATTAAATTTTTATCTTTAATGAGATGCTGGGAAAATTTTTTTTTCAACATTTTTTCAACATAGGTTTTTTAGATAACCAATTCCCCTAAGGGCATCCTTGAAAAGCCTTTTACGTCCAGGGATGAGGGAATCCCTCTTTTTAGCCCAAAGAATGCCACAAGGGCAATCATTGCACCATTGTCCGTACAAAATTGAGGGGAAGAGAAGAATACCCTTATACCTTCCTTTTTACCTTTTTCTAAAAACATTTCCCGCAATCTAAGATTTGATGCCACACCACCTCCAACGACAATGGTCTTTATGTTATAGTCTTTGGAAGCCTTTATGGTTTTGAAAGTAAGAACATCAAAGGCAGCCTCCTGGAATGAAGACAATATATCCTTTAAATTATCATTAGTTACAATATTATTTTTAATATAGTTTATTAATGATGTTTTCAATCCACTGAAACTAAAATCATAATTTTCTTCATTAATCATTGGTCTTGGAAAAAAAACATAATCTTTTATCCCCTTTTTTGAATATTCTTCAATAATACTTCCACCTGGATACCCAATATTCAGGAACTTTGCTATCTTATCAAATGCTTCGCCTGCGGCATCGTCCCTTGTTGTACCAAGTATCTTATATTCAAATATCTCTTTGACCAATAAGATGATTGTATGTCCTCCTGAAACCACAAGGGCAATAAAGGGGAACTGCACTTCATTCTCAAGGAATATGCTCATAGCATGGGCATGTATATGATTAACAGGAATGAGAGGTTTTCTCAATGAAAGGGCAAGCCCTTTAGCAAAAGAGAGTCCTACCAGTATAGAGCCGATAAGACCAGGACCATTTGTTACCCCCACCCCATCAATATCGCTGGCTTTAATATGGGTATCGATAAGGATTTTTTCATATATGTAGTCTATTAATTCGACATGTTTTCTTGAAGCTATCTCCGGGACGATTCCTCCAAAAGGCCTGTGTAGATCGACCTGACTTGATATAAGGCTTCTGAGAACCTTTTTCCCATCTTCAAGTAAGGCAATGGATGTATCATCACATGAGGTATCAATACCGAGAACTATCATGATTATTGAAAATATTGGTAACGATGAATAGCAAGTCTGAATTTTGTATCACTAAAGTTTAAAGATTTTCCCAATAAATTTTAATCTTCTCTTTGCTTTTTAAATTTTCGATAAAGCTTTTGTAAAAATCTTCTCTGTTTTTTGCTATCAGGAATTTCTTGTATGTATCCTTCTCTTTTTTCCAGACCTCTCTGTCAGGAAGCTTTTCATCTTTGAAATAAAATACGTAAAATATACCATTAATCTCAACAGGTTTTTCGTAAACAGGATGGTTCTTTGTGAGTCTTAATATACCAATATGCTCCTGGGGGACAGGGCCAATTCCAGGAATCATTGACGCACCCCTGGACAGAAACGGTGTTTCCTGGCTGTTATGAAGATTCTTATTTGCTATTACATCCTCTGCTTTTGCCCTGGCTTG
>DHGO01000058.1 GCA_002402795.1 Deltaproteobacteria bacterium UBA4796 | reverse complement strand
TTGAAGCTTAAAACCCTTCTTGGAGTAATCTCAATCTCCGCTCCTGTTTGCGGATTTCTGCCGCGTCTCGCCCTCTTTTGTTTGACTATAAAATTACCAAAGCCTGAAATTTTTACATTCTCGCCTGTTTTCAGTGTCTCTTTGATGATGTCGAAAAACGAATCTACAATAGTGGCGCACTCCTTTTTTGAAAATCCAAGTTTCTCATAGAGCATTGTAACAATCTCTAATTTTGTCATGGTTCCTCCCTTATGTTCTCAAAGTAACTCCCTTTATACCTGTTAATTCCTTTATAATCGTTTCCTGCAAGTTATTGATTATCGTATCCTGAAGTGTATCCTCGTATGATTGAAAAACTACCCGGAATGATATACTTCGTGCTTCCTTTTTGTACATATCAAATATACCTACTGAAGTAATTAATGGTGAAATCCTTTTTATGTGCTGGATAAGGGTGGAGATAGGTATTGCTTCATCAACAAAAAATGAGAAATCTCTTATAACCTGAGGGTATCTGGGTATGGGTGAAAATTTCACAGTAAATCTTCCCTTTTCTATAATTATATCAAATCGTAACTCTGAACAATAGACCTTTTGTTCAATTTCATATGATTTTAATACATCTTCTTTTATCTCACCTATCCATCCCACCTTTTGTTCCTCTATAAAAATGTCAGCAGCCCTGTCATTGTTTAGAAAAGGTTCCTGACTTCTTCTGATAGAAAAATCAATCTCAAAACGTTTCATGAGCCCTTCCAGAACCCCTTTTATATCAAAAAAGTCATATTCTGAGTAAGTTTCTCTCCAGAAAAAATCTCTTTCTTTTCCTGTAAGGGCAAAACATATTGAAGTATATTCGTATGGTGTACCTTCTGTATTTTTAAAAAAAACTTTCCCTGCTTCAAAGCATCTCAAATTTTTTATACCCCTATTTACGTTATAGGCAATATTTTTCAATACTCCTGCTGCAATAAAGGTTCTCATTACCCCATACTCCTTTGAGATAGGATTCATTATGTTTACATATGACATCATCTCATCGGACACAGGGATTAAAAATTTTTCTATATCCTCCACGCTGAAAAAGGTATAGTTTATAAATTCAAAAAACCCTGAAGACCTGAAATAGTCTTTTGCTTCATTTAAAAAAATATCTTTTTTGCTCCTCTTCTGGGGTTGTAATGCAGCAACCGGTACTGTTGCAGGTATATGTTCGTATCCATGTATACGTGCAATTTCTTCTATAAGATCCATATACTCATCGAGATCGTGCCTGAAAGATGGTATTAAAACCACAAGACCTTTCTTTTTATCCTTAATAATCTTAAGTTCTATTGATTTTAATGCATCTATAATTTCATTTCGTTTTATAGTTGTTCCAATAATTTCATTTATTCTTCCAAAATTGACATAGATTGTCTTTTTTTCCTGTTTCTCTCTTATTTCCTTTTTGCCTTTTATAATGGTACCACCTGAAAGTTGATTCATAAGACTGATAGCTCTTTTTGCTGCAAAATCGACATTGCCAGTATCAATCCCCTTTTCAAATCTTGTAGATGCCTCAGATTTAAGTCCAAGCCTCCTTGCTGTTCTTCTTATATACAGCGGGTTAAAGTAAGCGCTCTCAAGGGCAACATGTTTTGTATCTTCAGTAATCTCCGAATCCTTACCTCCCATAATACCTGCAATAGCTACAGGACCTGATCCATCGCATATTAAGATATCTCCTGCTTCAAGCTTCCTTTCGATTTCATCGAGTGTCGTAAAGGACATTTCTTTTTCCGCAAGTCGTACCTCAATCCTTTTGCCCTCCAATCTTTCATAATCAAACGCATGGAGTGGCTGACCTAATTCCAGCATAATATAGTTGGTGACATCGACAATCGAGTTAATAGGACGCATTCCGCATTTCATAATGCGTGATTTCATCCAGTATGGAGAAGGAACAATATAAATCCCTTTAATCATCCTCAGTATGTAGCGTGGACAGGCTTCAGTGTCAGCTACATCAAGGGTAATAAAATTATTGATATTTTTTACGGCGTGTCCAATTTCAAATGAGGGAAGCTTTACTTTTTGATTCACAATACCTGCTACCTCCCTTGCAATACCATATACGGAAAGGCAATCTCCTCTGTTCGGTGGAACATTTATATCAAAGACAATATCACTTATTTCAGCAATTGTATTCAGCTCTTTCCCTATCTCAAAATGTTCGGGAAGAATACATATGCCACTGTGGTCATCGGAAAGACCAAGCTCCTTTTCTGAACAGAGCATACCGTGTGATTCCATACCTTTAATCGTTTTAGCTTCTATCATGGTACCATCAGCAAGCACACTCCCCACCAGAGCTACAGGTATTTTCTGTCCTTTTTTTATATTTTTTGCACCGCACACAATAGAACAGTTTTCTTTTCCTGTATTCACGGTACAGAGCGTAAGGTTCTCCCACTCTGGATGCTGTTCCACACTCAGTATTTCACCCACCACAACACCTTTGAAACGTGGATTTATTTCTTCAACAGATTCAACTTCCAGACCTCTCATGGTAAGTCTTCTCGCCAGCTCGTGGGGCTCAATATCGAGTGCAACAAATTCTTTTAACCATCCATAAGGAATTTTCACTGTATTACCTCAGAACTGGGAAAGAAATCTCATATCGTTATAATAAAACTGTCTGATGTCATCTATACCAAATTTTATCATCGCAATTCTTTCAACCCCAAGGCCGAAGGCAAAACCACTAACCTCTTCCGGGTCATACCCGACAATTCTTAATACCTGAGGATGCGACATACCTGAGCCGAGAATCTCAAGCCAGCCTGTGTCCTTACATACCTTGCAACCATTTCCATTGCATATTACACAACCTATATCGACCTCTGCTGAAGGTTCGGTAAAGGGAAAATAGCTTGGCCTAAATCTGAGTGATGTTTTACTTCCAAACATTTCCTGTACAAATATTGTTAGAATTCCTTTCAAATCAGAAAATCTTACGTTTTTATCGACCATAAGACCTTCAACCTGATGGAACATAGGTGAATGCGAAATATCCTGATCACGTCTGTACACGGCACCTGGTGCTATAATTCTTACCGGAGGGAGCCGGGATTCCATCACCCTTATTTCTATAGGAGATGTATGTGTCCTGAGCATAATCCCTGGCTGTATATAGAATGTATCCTGCATATCCCGTGCAGGATGGTCTTTTGGTATATTGAGAGCTTCAAAATTATAATAATCGAGTTCGATATCAGGACCTTCTGCTACAGAGAAGCCAAGGGATGAAAAAATTCTTATTATTTCATCAAATGTCTGGGTAACTGGATGTTTCTTGCCAATGATAGGAACTTTCCCTGGCATGGTAATGTCAATAGTTGAAAAATTGATCCTCTCCTTTTCTTCTTTTTCATAAACCGTTTGAAGTTCGTTTAATTTTTCTTCTGTCCATCTCTTAAGAACGTTAATCTCTTTACCCAGATGTTTT
>DHGO01000012.1 GCA_002402795.1 Deltaproteobacteria bacterium UBA4796 | reverse complement strand
GTTAATCTCTTTACCCAGATGTTTTCTCTCTTCCCTATCAAGAGACTTAAGAATATCAATATACTGCGAGAAAAGACCCTTTCTTCCAAGGAGGGTAGTTTTTGCTCTCTTATAGTCCTCCATGGATTTAATGGATAAGATACTCTCCCGTGTCTTATCTTTTAGGTCTTGTATATTCAACATGGCTTTTCTGTGATAAAACTTTTTTGATTTTAGTCTTTCTTTCCGTTCAGTTTGCTGTATGTCCTTTATCGACTTGTTCTGTTATCAATTTCTTTTACCTTTGCGATAACCCTTTCAAATCCTGCTGGGTCNNTCAACCCATTAATAAATTTACTGTAAGGTATACCGTGTTCCCTGCATGCTGCATTAATCCGGACAATCCATAAGGACCTGAAATCCCTTTTTCTCTGCTTTCTTCCCATATATGCATATTTGAGCGCTTTGAAAACAGTCTTTTTTGAAAGGCTGTATGTTGTATGTCTCCTTGAATATGAACCACGTGCAAGTTTCAGTATCTTTTTTCTTCTTCTTCTCGCCTTAAATCCTCGCTTTGCTCTCGGCATTGTTTCTTCTCCTCTTTATATTAATGGGGTAGTAATGACTTTATCCTCTTTACGTCAGAAGGATGCATTGTATCAGCCTTCGATAGCCTGCGCTTCGTTTTCGGTGACTTTGAAGAAAGAAGGTGACTATGATAGGCTTTTGACCTTTTTATCTTACCCTTTCCACTTATTTTGACTCTTTTCGCAAGTCCTCTGTGGGTCTTCAATTTTGGCATCTGAACCTCCTCTATAATGGGGCAAAGACCATAACAATATTTCTTCCGTCGAATTTTGGCTTCTGTTCCAGTTCACCAATATCTTTCAATGCATCAATAATCTTTCCCGTAAGCTTTTCGCCCATATCCATATGAAGTATCTCTCTTCCTCTAAACATGATGATTATTTTGACCTTGCATCCATCATCTAAAAACTCTCTCATATGCCTTATTTTAAAGCCAAGGTCATGTTCCTCTATCTTAAGCCCCAGCTTCATTTCTTTTATCTGTATAACTGTCTGTTTCTTCTTTGCTTCCTGCGCTTTCTTTGCAATTTGATATTTATATTTGCCATAATCCATTATTTTACATACAGGAGGCGTTGCTTTTGGCGAAACCTCTACAAGGTCAAGGTCCCGTTCTCTCGCCATTCTGATGGCATCAAATGTTTGAACTATGCCAAGCTGTTTTCCAGTCTCATCAATTAATCGAACCTCCTTTGACTTAATCTTTTCGTTTATGTTGATGCTTTTAATATCCTTTGTTATAGACATCACCTCCTGAGAATAGTCTCTTCCTTAATCCTCCCTATGAAATCTTTAAGGGAAATGCTTTTTAATTCCTCGCCATCCCTCACCCGTACCGTAATAGTATCTGTTTCCATTTCCTTATTACCAACTATTACCATATATGGTACCTTTTTTACCACTCCTTCTCGAATTTTCAAACTTAATTTTTCATTTCTTACATCAAGTTCTGCTCTCACATCTTCATTGACAAGACTTCTATAGATTAAACGGGCATATTGCTCATGAGCATCTGTAATATTCATGATAATGACCTGGACAGGAGACAGCCAGACAGGAAATTTGCCACTATAATGCTCTATGAGCACCCCTATAAACCTTTCCATTGCTCCGAGAATAACCCTGTGGAGCATGACCGGCCTTTTCCTCTTTCCATCACTATCGACATAATAGAGGTCGAATCTTTCTGGAAGAGCAAAATCACACTGAATGGTTGCGCACTGCCATTTTCTTCCAATAGCATCCTTCAGTTTTACATCAATCTTTGGTCCGTAGAACGCCCCATCACCTTCATTAATTTCATAAGGTATAGAGTGTGTTGTGAGCACTTCTTTGAGTACCTCTTCTGCCCTATTCCAGTCCTCAAGTGTACCAATATACTTTGGTGGTCGGGTACTTATTTCCATCTCATACTCAAAATTGAAAATAGCCATGACATCTTGAATAAAGTTGATGATATTCATAATTTCTTCATGGAGCTGGTCAGGTCGTAAGAATATATGGGCATCATCCTGGGTGAACTCCCTTACCCTCAAGAGCCCGTGAAGCACACCGGATTTTTCATGTCTCGATACAGTTCCAAGCTCGAAATATCTGAGTGGCAAATCCCTGTAGCTTCGTACTGTTGACCTGTATACCATAATATGGGAAAGACAGTTCATGGGCTTTATGCCGTACTCTACATCATCAACTTTTGTAAAGTACATGTTCTCCCGATAATTTTCAAAATGGCCTGATTTCTTCCACATATCAAGCTTGAGTATATGAGGTCCAATGACAAACTGGTACCCCCTTTTTAAATGTTCCTTTTTTTCAAAATCCTCAAGGATGTATCTCAAAAGGGCGCCCTTTGGATGGTATATGATAAGACCTGCACCCACTTCATCGGATATGCTGAAGAGGTCAAGTTCCTTTCCAAGCCTTCTGTGATCACGTTTCTTTACCTCTTCGAGGAATGTGAGATATTTGTTTAAGGACACTTCATCAGGAAAGGCTGTTCCATAAATTCTCGTGAGCATCCTGTTCTTCTCGTTTCCCCTCCAGTATGCGCCTGCGAGGTTAAGGAGCTTAAAGGCTTTAATCTTTCCGGTGGAAGAAAGATGTGGTCCCCTGCAGAGGTCAGTGAAATTTCCCTGAGTATAAATACTTACCTCGTCATCCTGAATTTCTTCAAGTAATTCTACCTTAAATGTTTCGCCTGCCTTTTTAAACATCTCTATTGCTTCTGCCTTTTTTATAACCTTACGTATTATGGGTATATCCTTTTTAACAAGTTCATGCATTCGTTTTTCAATCTTCGCGAGATCCTCTTCGCTGAAACCAGGTGAATAATCAAAATCGTAATAAAATCCATTCTCTATGGAAGGGCCGATGGCAATCTTTGCCTCTGGAAAGAGTTCTTTTACAGCCTGTGCCATGAGATGGGATGTGCTATGGCGAAGTATATCAAGATTCTCTTTACTGTTTTCCTTCTCTTCCATCACAATACTCAAGTAATATTACAAAATTATTGAACAAATTAAGTGTATTTCTTACCATTTTGACTTTTTCTTGTCAATTCTAATAGTTAAAATTAAGTATTTTTAATGTTAAAAGTTTGTTTGTAAAAATTTCAATATTTTTGATACAGAAAGCCATAAGGTGATTCAGTAGTTGCATTGACTTCTATTTTCATAAGAGTTAAAATCCTTATCAGAATGTATAAGCAACACAAAATGCCTCATCTGAATAATAATATTCTTACTATTTAAAATTGAGTCATGGAGTTAATATGGACGATGATGTCTCGCCGCATAAAGGTATTTCTGAACGTATCAGGTACACACTAATCGGGGCACCCCGAAATATTCACGAACCATCAATATTCCACAAATTATCACTCATCCCCATACTCGCCTGGATTGGCCTCGGTGCTGACGGTCTTTCATCCTCTTCTTATGGTCCTGAAGAGGCATTTAAAATCATTGGTTCTCATACCTATCTTTCTATCTTTCTCGGTATTGCCACTGCCATTACAGTATTCATTATTTCATACGCATATTCTCGCATAATAGAGCACTTTCCTCATGGTGGCGGAGGTTATATCGTTGCCACCCATACAATAAATGAACATGCAGGCGTTATATCAGGATGTGCCCTCCTCGTAGACTATGTCCTGACAATAACAGTCTCTCTTGTTTCATGCGGGGATGCCCTCTTCAGTTTTCTACCCTTCCAGTTTCAGAAGTATAAACTATTTTTTGTTGGTTGCCTGATTATTATTCTTGTAATTCTCAACATGAGGGGTGTAAAAGAATCGATTACCATTCTTGCCCCTATATTCATGATATTTGTGGTAACCCATGTACTCTTAATAGGGTACGGGATATCCACCCATGTGGCGGAAATAAAGCCTCTTACGGGTCAGATACAGGCGAACTTCAAGTACGATATTTCTGCAATCGGTTATCTGAGTCTTCTTGCCATATTTTTGAAGGCTTTTTCCATGGGTGCAGGAACCTATACCGGCATTGAGGCTGTCTCCAACGGCATGCAAATCATGCGTGAACCAAAAGTACAAACAGGAAAGCGTACAATGGCGTATATGGCAACTTCCCTCGCCATTACTGCAGGCGGACTATTTTTCTGTTATTATCTTTTTCATATACAACCTGTTGAAGGAAGAACGCTCAATGCAATTCTTGCTGATGAGGTCTTTGGTAAATGGCCCCTGGGGAACTGGATAGCCCTGATTACTATTGTCACGGAAGGTGCATTACTTATTGTTGCAGCCCAGACAGGATTCATTGACGGACCCAGGGTAATGTCAAATATGGCAATTGATTCATGGTTGCCACGCCGCTTTGCTTCTCTATCAGAACGCCTTACCATGCAGAATGGTGTTCTGCTTATGGGCATCTCTGCATTTCTACTTTTGATATATACTCATGGCTCTATATCTGCTCTCATAATAATGTACTCAATCAATGTGTTCGTAACCTTTTCCCTCTCTCAACTTGGCATGATACTATTCTTTTTGAAGAATAAAGAGAGGGATAAAAAGTGGAAACAGCATGTCAATATACATATTGCCGGATTAACCCTCTGTCTTACCATCCTTACAATAACAGTCTATGAGAAGTTTACAGAAGGTGGCTGGCTAACACTGCTTATCACCACATTGGTAATAGGAGTCTGTTATGCAATCCGTGCCCACTACAGAAAGGTAAGAAAAGGTATTCGTCAACTCGAAGAGATACTCACGGATATTCCAGCTGCAGCGCCATACAACAATGAACCATTGAACCCCAGAGATATGACCGCTATACTGCTTGTAAACGGATTCAATGGGTTCGGGCTTCATACGCTCCTTTCTATAGTAAGGTATTTTCCCAATGTGTACAAAAATTATATCTTCATTTCTGTTGCAGAGGTAGATTCAGGTTCCTTTAAAGGTGTTGCAGAGCTGAAGGCACTCGAAGAGGCAACAAAAAAGGAATTGACGAAATACGTTACTGTTACAAGGAAACATGGCTTTCCAGCAGATTACAGAATGGCAACAGGAACGGATGTGATAGAAGGGGTAACAGAACTCGTCAGGGCAACAGTAAAAGAATTTCCCAAATCAACTATATTTACAGGTAAACTAATCTTTCGACAGGAATACCCTTTCCATAAGATACTTCATAATGAAACAGCCTTTGCAATCCAGAGACGCCTTCAATGGGAAGGCATTGCAACAGTTATATTACCGATAAGGGTCAATATATAGAAAATTATTTTTTGCCTTCTATGCCCTTGCCCTTCTCCTCAAAAAGATCTTTACAATCTCTGCTGCAGCAGGCGCCATGAACATGAACGGGAGCATGGTCAACCAGTCATTGAGAGTCAGGGAGACAGTATCGAAGAAGGGCCTTAAGAATGGTACATATACGGTAATCAGAACAAGAAAGAGAGAACTTCCCACTGCCCATTGCATCCACCTGTTAGAAAAGACCCCTATAGAGAAGATACTGTAATTTTCTGACCTCGCTGTGTATGCCCTTAAGAGCTCAGAACAACAGAGGGTAACGAATGCCATTGTCTGTGCTGCTCCTATGCTTTCAGGATAACGGGATAAGGCGATTGAAAAGACAGACAGGATAGCAATGGTATCAACTATTGGAACAATGATAAGTCCTGTTGCCATATTTTTATTAATCACAGGTTCTTTTGTTGGTCGAGGGGGCCTGTTCATAATATCGGGTTCACCTTCCTCTAATCCTAAGGCAAGGGCTGGTGCACCATCCGTTACAAGGTTCAACCATAAGAGCATAATGGGTTTGAATGGGAGTGGCATGCCAAAGAGCATTGCAAAAAATACAATCAATATCTCCCCTATGTTACAAACAAGTAAGAAGTTGACAAACTTGCGGATATTCGAGTAAATAATCCTGCCCTCTTCCACAGCAGACACTATACTTGCATAATTATCATCTGTTAGAACCATATCTGCTGTCTCTTTTGTAACATCCGTACCTGTAATGCCCATGGCAACACCTATATTAGCCCTCTTCAAGGCAGGGGCATCATTCACCCCATCTCCGGTCATAGCAACAATATGGTCTTTAGCCTTCAAGGCATCTACAATCTTTGTTTTATGCTGGGGGGAAACCCTGCAGCAAACATTGACATTTTCGATAATTCCTGTGAGTTCTTCTTCATTCATTCTATCCAGTTCCGTTCCTGCAAGAACCTTTCCATCGGGCTCAAGGAGTCCGATTTCCCTTGCTACTGCCTCTGCAGTATCCTTATAGTCTCCAGTCACCATTACAGTTTTCAGACCTGCACCCTTTGCAACCTTCACAGCCTCCTTCACCTCTGGTCTCGGTGGGTCAATCATTCCCATGAGCCCCACAAAGGTCAAATGCCTTTCTACTGTATCTACATCACATATTTCAGGGATTTTATCCATGGGTCTGAATGCAATACCTAAGACCCTCAATGCCTGTCTTGCCATATCCTGGTTTATATCCAGAACCTTTTGCTTCTTTTCATTGGTCAGCGGGACTATATGGCCTTTTTCCATTACACTATCACATAAATCAAGAACAATGTCTGGAGCACCCTTTACAAAGGCAATGGCCGGTGGGGCATCTATACCTAACTTGAGGGCACTCTTATCAGTTGTCTTTGCTGTATGGATGGTTGTCATCCTTTTTCTTTCAGAATCAAAAGGGATCTCCATTACCCTTGGCATTACCTTTTCAAGAGCCTCCCTCCTCAAGCCCCCCTTTACTGAGGCAACGACCATTGCGCCCTCTGTGGGGTCTCCAACCATACGCCACGTCTTTTCCCCTTTCTCCTCACCCCTCTCTTCAAGGCGTGCATCATTACATAGAGATGCTCCATGCAATAAGAGAGAAATATCCGGATACTTAAGGGGCTCAATGGGCTGACCATCAAGCAGGAACTGCCCTGATGGACTGTAACCCTCACCTGTTACTTTAAATCTGTATCCTCCTGCCCATCCCTGAACCACGGTCATTTCGTTCTGGGTGAGGGTACCTGTTTTATCCGAACAGATGACTGTTGCACAACCAAGGGTTTCTACAGCGGGTAATTTTCTTATCAAAGCATGGCGCTTAATCATTCTCTGCATGCCGAGGGCAAGACATATTGTTACAACCGCTGGTAGCCCTTCAGGAACAGCAGCAATTGCAAGGCTTACAGCAGTCATGAAAAGTTCAATTATGTCTTTCTTCTCAGCTAAAAAATAAGCGAAAAGTCCATCTTTGAAGATAGTGCCAAAATGTGTATCCCTTATAAGTCCATAAATAAAAACAATGGCGCATATTATTAAACAACCAATGCCAAGTACTTTAGCCAGCTGGTCAAGTTTTCGCTGGAGTGGTGTCTCTTCCTCTTCATAGGACTGGAGCATTTCTGCAATGAGACCTATCTGGGTATGCATACCTGTTGCAGTCACAAGTCCCTTGCCCCGTCCGTATGTAACCATTGTGCTCATGAAGGCAGAATTCTTCCTGTCACCGAGAGGTATATCCTTATCGAGAACAACATGGGCTGCCTTTTCAACCGGCACCGATTCCCCTGTAAGGGAGGCTTCTTCTATCTTCAGATTTACACTTTCAACAAGTCTCATATCAGCAGGAACATAATTACCTGCCTCAATAAGAACAATATCTCCAGGGACAAGCTCTCTTGAAGGTATTGTAATCTGATGCCCATCACGTATAACCTGTGCATTAGGGGCTGCCATCTTCTTCAATGCTGCAAGGGCTGCTTCTGCCTTTGACTCTTGAATAACACCTACAACTGCATTCAATACAACAATAACCATAATAGCAATGGCATCGATTATCTCTCCAAGACCCAGAGAAACAAGAGCAGCAACAATCAGGATAATGACAAGAAAATTATTGAACTGTGATAAAAGTAACTTTAGAAAGCCAGGACGTGGCTTTTCTGCAAGTTCATTTGGGCCATACTTCTGAAGCCTGATTTTTACCTCTTCCTGAGTCAGGCCTTTTTCAATATGAGTGTCCATCTCATCTTCGACATGTTCGACGGGCATACAATGGTAATCATATATCGCCATAATAACCTCCCATATTTATGGACGTATAAATAAAATATTATTATTGCATTTAAAAATTTTCAACTTTTTAAGGCCGTCAAAATATTTCTGTTGAAAGCCATAACAAACTCATTTGAAATACCTTGGGCCAATTCTTGAATAAACCTGATAGTGAATCTGAAACTCTAAGGGAAGATTACCTGCAAGGGTTCTTGTCACTTTTTTAATACGCTCTATATCATCCCTGTTGTGTACAATGCCACGTATTGTTAACCCAAATTTTGTCAAACCTTCCTCTTGAGGATCCACATCAAAGGCAGAAATGAGTAATTGTGGATCTGTCAATATCGCTGCCTTTATCTTTTCTGCAAGGGCTCTTAGCTTGAGTGCCTCCATTGCTTCTAATGTCTGGTATTTGTCTTTTTCGATAAGGGCGTTTTTGATGATTGATACAATTTCATCCTGACTCTTTTGTGCGGTGTCAAAAACGAAATCGTACTCCCGTGGGTCATCTATGTTTTTTCCATAAATGATATAAACGGCCTTTGCCATTTCTGTGTCTGCCTTTTCAATAAGGTATTGTGCAATTTCTTTATTTACTCCTTCCCTTGCCATTATTCGCTCGATACGTTTCTCCAGAGGGGC
The DNA here is from genome assembly GCA_002402795.1 of Deltaproteobacteria bacterium UBA4796. Classification (GTDB taxonomy): domain Bacteria; phylum Desulfobacterota; class Syntrophorhabdia; order Syntrophorhabdales; family Syntrophorhabdaceae; genus UBA8905. Next base: position 15,019 of record DHGO01000012.1, on the reverse strand, counting down.
AATAATCCTGACCTTCAGAACAAAAGGAAACTTTTTGAGAAGGAAATTTCCCCCCCGTCCCATTATTACCACGTTTCCTCTTACTGCATGCTGAAGGAAATAACTCTGATTTAAAGCGACAAACCCTCGATACGCCCAATCATTTCGTTCCCATAGATCAGGATAGTTTTCATCAAAATACTCGGCTTTATCCTTCCAGAAGGCCCCTTCTTTGCTCATATCCTCAAGTATCTTCTGACGGTCTATATATTCATAATGCATGACTTGAGCAATAGTGTGTCCTATTTCCCTTCCGCCGCTGCCAAACTGCCGTGATATTGTTAAAATAGCCATCGATACCTCCTATTTGGAGAAGGGTATAACCCAGATAAGCATTGCTGGTATATAGGCAAAGATTAGGGATATCAGAACATAGGGTACTGACATAGATAAAAACTCCTTGACACCAACTTTTCTCTGGTCTTCCTTTTCACCAAGATTTTTAGCAACAAAGAGTGCAGGGGCACCTGCTATTGTTAAGTTGCTCCCCAGCGTGCCTGCCCAGAGAAGCATCCAGTAAAGGGGCCATGGGTTTACAATATTTTCTTTCCCGAGGTCTCTTATTACATAAAGCATGGTAAGAATATATGCGTCGTGTTCAACTATACCTACAATAGGTGCTGTTACCCAGTATAATAAACTGCTCCCTAAGACAAGACTTTTCTGTATAATGGGTGTCAGTAGGTCAGAAATACATTTGATAACACCTGCATGCTCAAGTCCTCCTACAAGGGCAAAAAGTGAAACATAAAAAAAGATTGCCCTCCAGTCAAGCTCTCCGAGTACCTGTTCCACATTCGGAATCTCTAAAACAAACCGTGATTTGAAGACTTCGAATATGAGAATGAGTGCAAGAGCGCCCCACATGGCAATAAATCCAAGGTGGTACCCAAAAACAGGCCTTAAGGCCATGGCTATTATGGTTAACACAAAGACGCCGCATGAAACAATAGCAAAGGGTTTATCCTTTATGTGGTCAAGGGGATGTTCTTCCATTGATGCAACATCCATCTTCATACCTTTATATTTTTTTGAAAAGACCAGGTAGAAGAATGCACAGGTAATCACATATGAGATAAAGAGTATAAAGAACGATGAAGGTCTACCCATAAACCATAGAAAACCACTGAATTCTATACCTGCTACACTATGAAGCATCTGAGGGGGTAAATCACCAAGCAACATGGCAGTACCCATGAAGTTTGCACATAAACCAACAAAAAGCACAGGTGCAAAGGCAGGAAACTTGAATCTTCTGCATGCATGAAATATGACAGGCGCGAACATCAATACAACTACCACATTATCAATCAACATGGATACGAATCCTGCGAGCATGCCTATGAAGGTGACAAAGATTGCAACATTTCCTTTCGACATTTTCAATATGAGGGCAGATAAAAAATCAGGGACACCAGACTTTCCAAAATAACCTGATATTATCCATATAGAGAGGAGTATGGCAATGACATTCCAGTCAACGAACTTAAACGCATCTACCTCAGTCATAACACCACAATACACCATCACAAGGATGCCAAGGAGTGCTGCAAGAACACTATCTATCCAACCTGTAATAACGAGTATAATACTGGCAAGAAAAATCGCACTTGCTGCTATCTGGATAAAGTCCATTTCTCCATACCCCCTATGATTTACGTTGTCACTATTGAAAGCGGATAGACTCTTCGACTTTAATGACTTTTATCCACTTATCAATAAAATATCTCTTCTTATTTTTAAATAACTCCCATACCCTTGAGTACTGAGAGCATGACCGCTGCTGCCATGACAGAGCCAACCTGGCCACCTGCATTTGCGCCCATGGCATGCATAAGGAGATAACTTTTCTTATTATATTTCTGACCCTCTTTCTGAACAACACGGGCTGACATAGGAAATGCAGAAATCCCTGCAGCACCTATAAGAGGATTAACCTTACCACCGGTTATATAATACAGAACCTTTCCAAACAGAACACCGCAGGCAGTATCAAGACAGATGGCAATAAAACCTAATATCAATATAATAATAGTCGTTGGCTGAACAAAGACTTTTCCATCCATAGTAGCACCTATTGATATTCCCAGAAGAAGTGTTACGATGTTGGCAATTTCATTCTGTGAAGCCCTCGTAAGCCTTTCAACCGCACCTGATTCCTTCATAAGGTTGCCAAGCATTATTGTGGCGAGAAGGGGTAATCCTTTTGGGGCAATCAATCCACCCACTATCGTAATTACTATCGGGAAGAGTAGCTTCGTTGTCTTTGAGACTGTTTTCTGGTGTGTCTTCATTATTGTTTCCCGTTCCTTCTTTGTCGTTAAAGCCCTCATTATAGGGGGCTGAAGCACAGGAACCAGAGACATATAGGAATAGGCAGCAACAGAACATGGACCAAGAAGATTCTGGGCGTACTGGGATGCTACATAAATAACTGTTGGACCATCACAGGCCCCGATAATTCCTATAGTAACTGCCTCATTGTATTTAAAACCAAGGGCAAGGGCAAAAAGCAAGGTAAGAAATATGCCAAACTGTCCGGCAGCGCCAAGAAGAAAGGTATAAGGATTCTCGAGGACAGGCGCAAAATCTGTCATTGCACCAATACCAACAAATATGAAGAGAGGGAACAGTTCGGTAATAACGCCTGCATCATAGATGGTTCGTAAAAATCCTTCCTTTTCCATGAGACCTGCAAGTGGAATATTTACTATGATACACCCGAAACCAATGGGTACAAGAAGCAGAGGTTCAAAGCCCTTCTTTATACCAAGATAGAGCAGCAAACACCCTATGGCCATCATCACAGGATTGGACCAGTGCAAGTTTGCAAATCCTGCAATAAGTCCGTTTGCGCCGCTTATTATCGCATCAATCATGGTTGGCACCCTCCTTTAACCTTTCTTTTCTTCATCAGGATTGTAAGGAAATACTTTTTTGAGGAGTGCCATGATAACACTTAATAACATAAGGGTCAGTAATGTTCCACCCATACCAACAACGAGCATTGTCAAACCAAACGTCCATCTATCCATCATAAACATACCTCCCTGATAACATTGTTTTAAATAGCTTATTTCTTATAATTAACAGAATATATTGTCAAGGGAATTATTTCACAAATTAACATAATAGACTATAAGTTAACAATCAGGTAATCCCTTATTTTTTGATTCGAAATACCTTAGATTTTTTGTAACTGTAGATATTAATTGATAATTTTTTAAATTATATCCCATTTCTTTATATTAAACGGATCTATATTCTCATTTTCATAAGATAAAACTGGCTTTATCTTACTCTTATTGCTTTTCGCTTTCAGCCAGCACTTACCTGCTATTATAACACCTATTGCAAAAATACCCTGGATAATATAATCTGTCAGATGAGCCGGGTTGTTAAATAATTTTACAATATAGGGATCCGTAATTATCATCTCTCCTGCCACCCTTCCAAGGATAGCAGCTCCTATATATGTTATAATAGGAAATCTGTCCATTAATTTTGCCAGAAAATTACTTGTAAAAACTAAAAAGGGTATACTGAGACCCAAGCCAAAAAGCAAAAGGAACAAATTACCTTTTGATGCACCTGCCACTGCAAGAATATTATCAGTGCTCATTGTAAGATCCGCAATCATTATTGTTACTATTGCCTGCTTGAGAGTCTTTGCTGTCTTATGAAACTTATCTTCAGGTGCACCTTCTATAAATAATTTGATAGCAATCCAGGTAATCAAAACACCGCCAAAAAGTTTAACAAGCCCTATATTAAGCAACTGAGCGGCAAAAAATGTAAGGATTACCCTTAAAATTATTGCTGCACCTGCACCCAGAATAATACCTTTCAATCTCTGTTTTGGGGATAAGGTTCTCACTGCCATTGCAATAACAACGGCATTATCACCGGAAAGAACAAGGTCTATTAATATAATGCTGAAAAAGGCAACAATAAAATTCCAGTTAAAAATAAAATTACCTATATCCATATTAAGCCTCCTGCAATAGATTCTCTTTCATTCATTGCTGGTATATTAAGATGATGTGGCTTAATAAACAATAAGGGAATCCCCTATTTTAATGTTCGATTAATATGAATTTGTCTGTAGAAAAATATTAGTTCAAAGGTTAGTTAAAGAGAGGTAATACCTTCTCGTATAGCATATTTTGTAAGCTCTGCTATGCTATGGATATTCAATTTTTCCATAATCTGTTGACGATGTGTTTCTATGGTTTTTACACTTACATTTAGGGAAGAGGCTATCTGTTTTGTAGATTTTCCTTCAGCAATAAGTTGAAGGACCTCTCTTTCCCTTGCAGTTAAAGTTGTAAAAACAGACTTTTCATCTTTTTGAGGTGCATGTATATACTCCCGTATAACAACATCTGTAATTTTCGGGCTCAAATATGGTTGACCTGCCATTACAGTATTTATTGCAAGCGTGAGCTCCTCAAAAGCACTGTCTTTTAGCAAATATCCTGATGCCCCTGCCTTTAACATCTCAAGCACAAACCTCCTGTCAGAATGCATCGAGAGCGCTATTACTTTTACATTTTTAGTTTCAGAAATAATCATGCGTGTAGCATCTATCCCATTCATATCAGGCATACCTATATCCATAATAACAAGGTCAGGGGAGAGTTTTTTTGTTAAACGAACAGTTGAAATACCATCCTGCGCCTCAGCAATTACTTCTATTCCCTGTTGCTTTTCAAGAAGAGCTTTTAATCCTTCCCTTATAATCTTGTGGTCATCTGCCAGAATAATTTTAACTTCCATCAATCCTCCGGTGGTAAATCGTTAGCTATAATCCCGCTTTTCATCTCCTCCTAATTATATCTCTTTCATAATATTAAGGGGTGCTGATAAAATAACCCTTGTTCCTCTGCCTTTTTGAGATCTAATCTCTACCTGACCACCAAGATGAGTTAATCTTTCACGGATACTGAACAATCCAAATCCTTTGTTCTCTTCAAGATAGTAATTCATTTTGGAGGCATTAAAACCAACACCATTGTCAGCAACATGGATTGAGATATTATCGTTTATCCTTCTCACTGTTATCTTAACTTTGCTTGCACCGGCATGTTTTGCTACATTTACCAATAATTCCCGTACCGCTGTGAATAAAAAAACTCTTATCTCCTCACTGACAGGCTTTTCTTCCATATCATTTTCAAATTCATACTGGATGCCATGCTGTTCATGAATCTGCTCGGCAAGCCATTCCAGAGCTGCTTCCAGACCTAATTCATATAGTATAGGAGGACTCAGTTCAAATGTAAGGGAACGGACATATTGGATTGCAAGTTCTAAATGTTCTCGTATCTCGTTAAGATCATCAGCAAAAGTTGGTCCTGTCTTCACACCGAGTAATGCACCAAGTTTTATCTTGGCTATAGCAAGGGTCTGTCCAATATGGTCGTGGAGCATGGTAGCAATCCTTCTTCTTTCCCTTTCTTCTGTAAGAGAAAGGTCAGATGCAAGGGAACGTAATTGTTTCTGATAGGAATGTATTTTCTCCTCTGCCTTTTTCTGTTCACTTATATCCTCAACTGTCCCTTCATAATAAAGTACTTTTCCATCTGATGCCTTTATTGCCTTTGCATTCTCTCTGACAAATATTACTGATTTGTCAGGTCTGAGCCATTTAGCCTCAAAGCCCCTGACACGTTCCCCTTTTTCGAGTCTCTTTTTAAACTTCTTTTTCAGATAAGTGGGTTCATAACCCCCTCTCCGTGAAGTTTTAGAGGCGAGTTCATTGAAAGAATTATAGCCAAGCATTCTCACAAGGGTCGGGTTTGCCATAAGTATACAGCCATCAGGGTTTGTTCTGTATATACCAATTGGTGAATTTTCAAAAAGGTTTTTATAACGTTCAGAACCTTTTCTAAGCATATCCTGGATATGTTGTCTTCTATTAAGTTCAACAAGCAGTTTTTCATTAAGGTTCTTCAATTCTCCAGTCCTTTCGGCAACCCTTTTCTCAAGCTCATCTTTTGCCTTCTGGAGTGCCTCCTCTGCCTTTTTACGCTCAGTAATATTATTATTAATCTCCATAATAGCCACTGGACTACCATCTTTATCTCTTCTCAATGCCCAGCGGCTTTCAACAATAATCTTTATACCGTCCTTTCTTGTATGGACCAATTCTCCTTCCCAGTGGCTGTCATATAAAAGTCTTCTTTTTATTGTATCTAACATAATCTGGGATTCTGTTCGTAAAAGTTCATGGACAATCTTTCCGACTGCCTCATTTTTTGTCCATCCATATCTTTCTTCTGCGCCATGATTCCAGAAAATAATCTTTCCATCCATATCCGTCACAATTATAGCATCTTCTGCTATATCAAGAAGTTCGGCCTGGTCTTTCAGTCTTTCGGCCTGTTTTCTTAACTCAATTTCTGTCTGAATATGTTCTGTAACATTATGGACATTTACCATTATGACCTGTGTATCACTGTATTTTATAGCTTTTGACCGTATTTCTACATGAATGATTGATTTATCTTTACGTTTGTATTGTTGTAAACCAGGAACATGCTTCTCACCCTTCAATACCTTCTCGATATTAGATTTAATTGTTTTATCATCAAGCTCTATAATATCATGCAGGTCAAGAGACTGTATTTCTTCTTCATCATAATTCAACATTTTAAGAAATTGCTCATTTGCTTCGAGTATCCTTTCTGTCTTTGGGTCAAATATATAAATACCGTCAGAAGATTGTTGAATCAGGGTTTTATATCTTTCCTCACTTTCCAGAAGAGCCTTCTTCACATGTTCAACCTCTGATAGTGATTTTTCAAGCTCTAATACCTTTTTACTCATGACAAGTAATTCTGTTATAAGCTTTTCTCTTTTAATATCTTCATAGTTTTTCATAATAATTTAATACAGTTTAAGCAAAAATTGCTTTTAATTTCAAATTTTATAATTATGTTAATAGCCATCTTTATTCTTTTTATTCTTGCATTGACAACTATTTTCAAACAATGTATAAAACACTATCCCGATGAAAAGAAGGAAAACAAAAAAGATAAAGGTAGGTAATGTATTTATTGGCGGCGGAAGTCCCATAGTTGTGCAATCAATGCTTAAAACAGACCCTGAAAATCTCCAGTTAACATTGAACCAGCTGAAGGAGCTAAAAAATGCTGGCTGTGAACTCGTAAGAATTGCCCTGCCTTATGAAGATACATGCAAGGTAATACCATTTTTAAAGAAAGAAATTGATATTCCCATTATTGGTGATATTCACTTCAACCATAAGATTGCAATTGAAGCTATGAAACGAGGTATCGATGCCATAAGAATAAATCCCGGTACCATAAATGATGCAAGAAAGGTAAAAGAAGTTGCCCAGATTGCAAGGGATACAAAAACCCCTGTCAGAATTGGTATCAATATAGGTTCAATCGAAAAACGGGTATTGAAAAAAAATGGTAAACCAGATGCAAACAGCATGGTCGAAAGTGCTCTTTACTATACAAAACTTTTTGAAGATGTAGGCTGGACAGAACTGAAGGTGTCATTGAAAGCCTCAGACATAGTTCAGACCGTTGATGCATATAGAAAATTTTCAAAAAAATCTGATTACCCTCTTCATATAGGTATTACTGAAGCTGGACCCATATTTTCTGGTTCAATAAAATCATCTATAGGCCTGGGAATCCTGCTCTATGAAGGAATCGGGGATACAATTCGTGTCTCTTTGACAGGTAACCCTCTCTACGAGGTCATTGCTGCTTACCACATATTACGGGATCTCGGTCTTAGAAAGAGGGGTGTCAATATAATATCGTGCCCCACCTGCGGAAGATGTAAGGTAAATATCACAGAGATAGTGACAGAACTCGAGAAAGAAATATCAAATATTGAACAATACCTTGATGTTGCTGTAATGGGTTGCGAGGTAAATGGACCCGGTGAAGCAAAAGAAGCAGATATAGGCATAGCCTTTGGAGCAAATAAGGCTGTTCTTTTTTATAAAGGAAAGGTGGTTAAAAAAGGAATTCCTAAGGAAATGGCAAAAGACCTTCTCAAAGAAGAGATACACAATATCGTTTCTTAATATTATCCATTCTATTTTTCTACTTTCGATTGTGACCTGACAGATAAAATTCTCTGAATAACGGTGAGATGTGTAAATACTGCAAGGATAATTACTGCATAGGGCAGAAGATTAAAAAAGAGTCCAATCAAAATAATAATAATCCTCTCCGGCCTTTCCATAATGCCGGCATTACAGGAAAAGGAAACTGCTTCAGCCCGTGCCTTTGCATACGGTATGATGGCAGTTCCGATGGATGCAATAAAAGTAATTATGGAATATAACATGCTACCGCTTCTTATAAAATAGATGAATATACCAAAAAGGATAACAAGGTCAGTGTATCGGTCCAGTACAGAATCGAAAAAACCTCCAAAACGGCTCACATGCCCTGAACTCCGTGCAAGCGCTCCATCCAGTAAATCAAAAAAACCTGCTATTATAATTGCAATACCGCCCCATAAAAGATATCCAGGAGCAATGAGTATTGCAGCAATGAATCCAAAAGCAACCCCCAATAAGGTTATTATATTGGGATTAATATCCCTCTTACAAAGAAAGCGATAGATTTTAAGAAGGGATGGATCAAGAGAGTGGCCTATTTTAATGCTTATCAAAAGGTATCCCTATCGTTCTCTGTCACCTTTGATAAATTCTTCGACCATATTGCGGGCTATGTTGTCCGTAAATTGTTTGATGGGGTGTTTCATGGTATAGGCAGATATAGATTCGAGGACACCCCCGATCTTTCTATCTCGTGCGACCTTACAGCATCGAATTGCGTCTATCATGCATCCAGCACTATTAGGTGAATCCTCCACAGATAATCTCAGTTCAAGGTTCATGGGAATATCACCGAAGATACGGCCCTCTATTCTCATGAAACATACCTTATTATCATATTGCCATGGGACATAATCAGAAGGGCCAATATGTATGCTGTCTATTTTCAAAGGCGTATCAAGAACGGACTGTACCGCCTCTGTCTTCGAAATCTTTTTTGAGGTCAACCGTGTCCTGTTGAGCATATTGAGGAAATCAGTATTTCCTCCAGTATTGAGCTGGTATGTTCTGTCAATCTTTACACCCCTCTCGTTGAATAGTTTAATAAGAGCCCTGTGAATGATAGTCGCACCTATCTGGGATTTCACATCGTCGCCTATAACAGGAATACCCTTTTCTTTGAACCTTTTTGCCCATTCTTTATTTGATGCTATGAATACAGGAATACAGTTGATAAAACTTACACCACTTTTCAGACAACATTCTGCATAAAACTTTGTTGCCTTTTCTGACCCAACAGGCAGGTAGTTCAGGAGAATATCCACTCTTTTTTCCTTAAGCACATGAACCACATCTACAGGTTTTTTATCAGAAGGAAGGAATGTACGCTCAGGAGGATAATTGTGCATATGAGGAGAAATACCATCGAGCATATTCCCCATAGACACAACAACACCTGATGGATGCAGTTTTTTTTCAATGACTTTCGTGCAGTTTGGCGGGGAAAATATTGCCTCTTCAAGTGGTTTACCAACCTTTCTTCTATCAATGTCAAAGGCAGCAACAACCTTTATATCCCGGGGCGTGTACCCGCATATATCAAGATGCATAAGCCCTATAACATCCTCTCTCTGGCGAGAATAATATTGTATTCCCTGAATGAGTGAGCTCGCACAGTTGCCAACACCAACGATTCCTATACGAATTTCACCCATGATACCTCTTGATTATTTTTTCTTTTAATTAAAATATTTGCGTAAAAAAGTCAAAAAAAATGTATCCCTTACCGCCTGTATTTAAGAATACCCATTTCGTAAAGGTCATTCCCATAAATATCATTTATTACAAATAGTGGCATATTCCTTACTTCAAGTCTTACAACTGCCTCAGGTCCAAGTTCTTCATAAGCAATAATAGTTGATGAAATAACGCTCTTCGAAAGAAGCGCCCCTGCACCTCCTGTAGCACCAAAATAGACTGCCCTGTATTGCTTTATAGCGTCCTTCACTGCCTGGGATCTCTTCCCTTTTCCTATCATACCCTTAAGCCCCAGAGAGAGTAGTTTCGGTGCATAGGTATCCATCCTTGAACTTGTAGTGGGTCCACATGAACCAATAGGTTTTCCGGGAGGGGCAGGTGACGGGCCACAGTAGTATATCACCTGATTCCTTATATCTATTGGTAGTTCCTTCCCCTCATTGAGGGTATCTATAAACCTCTTATGGGCAGCATCCCGAGCAGTAAAAATATAGCCACTTAAAAAAACCTTCTCGCCTGCCTTTAATTCCTTTATGGTTTTTTCATCAACAGGAGTATTTATATGCTTTAATTCCTCCATACATCACCTCATTTTTATTCTTAATACACGGTCACACTCTCAACCTTTACAGAATTGCCTCTTTGATACGATGAGCATGGCACTGAATATTTACTGCCACGGGAAGTGAAGCTATGTGACAGGGCATCATCTTTATATGTACATCAAGTGCGGTTACTGTCCCACCATATCCCTGAGGGCCTATACCTGTCCTGTTAATTGCTTCGAGAAGTTCTGTCTCAAGGGCTCCAATTGCCGCATCATCGTTTCTCTTCCCCAAGGGTTCCATAAGGGCTTCTTTCGATAGAAGTGCAGAGGTCTCGAAATTACCACCTATCCCAACACCTACTATTATGGGTGGACATGGATTGGGCCCTCCTCTATTCACCATCTCAAGGACAAAAGATTTTACTCCTTCCCATCCCTGAGAAGGGACAAGCATTCTCACTTCACCGTAATTCTCGCTACCACCGCCCTTTGGCATCACAGTAATTTTTATATGATCTCCTGGAACAACCTTTGTATGGATAATGGCAGGCGTATTATCACCTGTGTTCTTTCTCGAAAAAGGATCACAGCACGATTTTCTTAAATAGCCTTTTTTGTATGCCCTCCTTACGCCTTCATTTATACTATCTATAAAATTCCCTCCTGTGATATGAACATCCTGGCCAATCTCTATAAAGGTAACAGCAAGTCCTGTATCCTGACAGATAGGTATTTTTTCTTCTTTAGCAATAGTTGCATTCTTAATGAGTTCTCTAAAAACCTCTTTGCCTGCTGGAGATTCCTCCTTCTCAATAGACCTCTCAAAGCATTCCAATACACTTTGAGATAGATTTATATTTGCATCGATAAAAAGTTTTTCCAGCGAATTAATAATTTCATTAATGTGTATCTCCCTCATCGCCTACTCCTTATAAGGCTCTATAATACCCTTTTCCATCAATATAGCAACTTCATCCCTTGCCCTTTTAATCTTTGCTTCAGCCATCTGGAAGAGTTCTTTTTCTGTGAATTTGAGCCGGGCAACACCCTGTTCCATAGCCTTTTTGGCAACTGCAACAGCTTCGCGGGGAAATACCTCCCATTCATCCATTGTGGGAAGGAGATAATCTTCATTAATATCTTTATCCTCCGCACATCTGGCAAGTTCTTCTGCTGCTGCAATACACATTTCATCGGTAATGGTTCTTGCCCGTACATCAAGGGTTCCCCTGAATATGGCAGGAAAGCCAACTGAATTATTTACCTGATTTGGAAAATCACTCCTTCCTGTTGCTACAATGCGTGCACCTGCCTCCTTTGCATCCCAGGGCCAGATTTCTGGAATCGGGTTGGCACATACAAAGACAATACCATCATCCGCCATGTTTGTTATCCATTCCTTCTTAATCGTATCAGGACCTGGTTTTGAAAGTGCAATAACCACATCCTGACCCTTAATCGCCTCTTCTATTCCGCCACTTCTATTCTCTGCATTTGTTATCTTACAGAACTCAAGTTTTTCTTTATGGGTAGGTTTTATATCATCCCTTTTTCTATTGAGAATGCCTTTACTATCAACCACGATCATCTTTTCAGGGTCAGCCCCTGCCCTTATAAGTATCCTCACGATACAGACGTTCGCTGCACCAATACCAATCATGGTTATCTTCACATCCTGAATCTTCTTCTTTACTATTTTCAATGCATTGATAAGACCAGCAAGAGTAACAGCAGCAGTGCCCTGCTGGTCATCGTGCCATACCGGAATTGTCATCTCTGCCCGTAATCTATCCAGAATATAGAAACATTTCGGATTCTCGATATCTTCAAGGTTTATTCCACCGAATGACGGGGTAAGAAGCTTGACGGTCCGTATAAATTCATCCGGGTCTTTTGTATCAAGGCAGATGGGGAAGGCATCAACACCACCTAAATATTTGAAGAGTAAAGCCTTTCCTTCCATAACCGGCAATCCTGCAAGGGGTCCAATATCGCCAAGACCAAGTACCCGTGTCCCGTCAGTAACAACGCCTACCATATTAGCCCTGTTTGTATATTCAAATCCTAATTCAGAATCTTTATTAATTGCTTTGCATGGCTCTGCAACCCCTGGCGTATACCATATGGCAAAATCATTGATATCCCTGATAACACACTTTGGCACAACCTCTATCTTCCCTTTATAGTAAGGATGCATCTTCATGGCATCCTGTGCAGGTTTCTTTGCCTTTTCAATAAGTTCTTCTTTGGTAACTTTTACTTCCCCCATATTTTCCTCCCTAAGCTTTGTGAAATAAAAATTACTATTTCCTTACTCCAAATTATTATACCTCGATCGGTCTATCTCCCGTATACCGATAAATATTAAAAACACACCCAATGCAACAACAAAACGGTATGGCACATGATGGGGAATATAACGTAATATTTTAGAATCATCCTTCTGCAAACCACTATTGTCATACACTTTGATACTTGTTTTATATATATTATGAATGATACCTTTTTGTGGGCTATAACCTGTAATGCGAAATAACAGAAGAGCGGGTATGCCTATGCCCAGAAGAATAAAAAGCAAACCAATTTTCTTTCCCTTTGTCATATGATTCACTTCTTGATATTTTATCCTATATAGTTACCATAATAAAAACATCTGGTAAATAAAATAGTATTTAATCCATTTCCATCAGGATGAGTATCTGTGTCGGGCTATTCCCCGCAAACACGTTCATTACACTCCAGCGGCTCCATTCNNTTGCCTCACGACGGTTTGCTTGAGAGAACCCGACACCATGCTCTAATGACATATCCGGGTTTAATCTACCGAAAAAGACTTCCAGCCATACTGCTTATTGTTCCAAAAAAAGAGGTGAAGAGAAGTAACCCGGTGAGCACAAGAAGAATCCCTAAAATCTTCATAGAATAAACCACAACCCTGTGGAATCGTTTTATAAGACCGAAAAGCCTGTCAAAAAGGAGAGCGGAAAAGATAAAAGGTATGGCAAGCCCGAGAGAGTAAAGGCTCAAGAGATAGACCCCTTCCCAGACATTCTTTGTTGTTGATGCTATTATAAGAATTGAAGATAGGGCAGGCCCCACACAGGGTGTCCAGCCCAATGAAAAGGTTATGCCAACCACAAAAGAACCGGCAATACCAAGAGGTTTTTCTTTCAGGTGGATAATCTTCTCTTTGTTGAGAATGGGTATGTTGATTAGGTTAAGATAGTATAAGCCCATGACAATGAGAAGGAGCCCCCCGAATCGCGCAATGTATATCTGGTATGCTGAAAAGAATCGTCCGATAAGTGAAGAGGAGAGACCAAGAGAAACAAAGACAAAAGAAAAGCCGAATATAAATGCTATGGAATGGATAAGCACAATTTTTCTGTATTTTGTGAATTCTGTTCTGCTATAATCCTCAAAAGTGATGCCGCTGATAAAGATAAGATATGATGGAATGAGCGGTAGAATACAGGGACTGAAGAAGGATAATATACCTGTTCCAAAGGCAGCAATGCCACTTATATTTGCAAAAGAGATGGGATCTCCAAAAATCATCAGGTGCAATATTAAGGTTTTATGGTAAGGTTGTCAAATGAAATACGCCTCAATTGATGTTGGTACTAATACTGTGTTGCTCCTCATAATGGACATGGATAAGATGCCAGAAGACATACTTGATATGTCCATAATAACGAGGTCGGGTGAGGGTTTGAAAAGAGATGGTGTGCTTTCAGAAAAAGCCATGGAAAGGACATTCTCCGCATTGCAAGAATATAAGAGAATAGCTGAAAGCCATGGTGTAAAAGAGATATACTGTGTTGGAACAAATGCCCTGAGAGAAGCGAGAAATAGCCAGCAATTTTTGGAACGTATAAAGGAAGAACTTGGCATATCCGTGAGAGTAATCACTGAGTATGAAGAGGCATATTACACCTACCTTTCCATAAAATATGATAAGGCTATAAAGGCAGAAGAATACCTTATCGTTGATATTGGCGGTGGCAGTACAGAGATAATAAAGGGCAATAGAAATAGATTTATTGACTATGTTTCACTGCCTGTTGGAAGCGTGAAACTGACTGAAATGTTTATAAAAAATGATCCTCCAGAAGAGTATGAACTCAAGGCATTGAATGCTTTTTTAAAGGATTGTATCAAAACGCCTTTTGATGGGAAGGGTTGTGCATTTATTGGCACTGCAGGTACTATCACGACCCTGGCAAGCCTCTATCTTGGATTGGAAAAGTATGACAAAAACATGATTCATGGACTGAAAATCTCCCAAAAAGAGATAAGCAGGATTATTGAAAGACTTCAAAGTTTGACAGTATCTGAAAGAAGGGAACTTCCTGGTATGGAGAAGGGCAGGGAGGATATCATTTTCCAGGGTATTATACTCTTATCGAGGATTATGTCATATTTTGATGCGAAAGAGCTTATTGTCAATACACACGGTGTCCGATATGGAGTGATTTACGAGATACTTGGAAAGTGAATAATTTTACCAATCCAGCTTTGATGGTACTTACGATACAAAAGCAATCATAACTTCATAAAATTGTTCATTCTTGACATTTAAAAAATTGGACAGCATAATACTACTCCGACATATAAAT
>DHGO01000017.1:3116-7684 GCA_002402795.1 Deltaproteobacteria bacterium UBA4796 | reverse complement strand
CCTCGCACAAGAATCACCTTATCTTTCTCTATTTCCTGAACACGCTCGCCACCTATAATATCCCCTTTCTTCACCACATCACTGTCAATGATTGCAATCCTTTCTTTCTCTCCTTCCATTATTGCTACAAGTTTCAGGCTTGTTTTATGTGTTGACTCTTTTTCCTTCTTCACCTGAGGAAGAAAAAAGGGGTCTTTTGTCCATGCCACATCAAGACTCCCTGATTGCGGTCTGAATGCCTCTTTAACGCCTGTGGTAACCTGCTCAACCACAGTGGGCACCCCAGGAGGAGCCCCTGCCGTTGCAGGGGCAGGTGTTACTGCAGATACTACCTTGGCCGGTGGTACAGGCGCCTTCTTTTTTCCAGTAAAAAAGTGTATGTATCCTGCCAGTAATATACCAACAATGAGTGCGATCCAGACAGGTTTACTTACCTTCACTTGCCCTTCCTTTCATTGCCTTGAATGCAACAATGTATTTGCCGGTAAGTACAGGGTACTCCTTCTCATTATAGGAAATTTGCGCCTTTGTAATACCCCTGTATATGGGCTGGTTAACAATTTCCTCTAAAAATCTTCCCATCTCCAGGAATCTTCCCTTGATTTCCATTTCAAAGAGAGGGGTTATGATTGTGGACGGTTGCTCTATATCCACTGAATCAAACACATGGGTCATATGCTCAATAGCAACACCCCTTCCCTGTGCCAGTCTTTTAAACTCTTTCATCACATCGGAAAAGCGGTCAAGCTCAGGTGCATAGGCTTTAAACTCATCAATGGATTTTTTCCAGTGTGCCTCTTTATCTCTTGACTCAATCATGGTTTTCAAAGAAATATCCGCTGCCTTGCTCTCCTGTCTTACCTTTGACAGTTCTATCTCCTTTGCTTTGATGCTTGACGAAATTGGATAAAAGACAAGACCTACCCACAGGATAATCAGAAAAACAGGCAATCCGTACCAGATATAGATGGTCTTAAATTTCATAGTTCAACACCTTTGCATTAACCGAGAATTCTATAACCTTCCTGCCCTTCATCTCCCTGAATGTATTACTCGTTACCTCCACATTGCGAATGAATCCACTCTTCTTAAGTGCTATAATAAAATCAAACATGGTCAATTCAAGGGTCTCGGGCTCTCCAAGAATATATCCTTTCAGCGTGAGGTTGTAATTCTTACTCGCTGGCTTTTGTGGCTCACCTTTTTGCGTTTTTGCCGGAGCCTGCGGTGCTATCTGGGGTGCTACCTTCGGCAAAGCCTGCTGAGCTGCAGGTGTTGCAGATACCCCTGCCTGAGCTTCACTCACAAAATCAATGGACTTCACATATACATCCCGGGGTAACTTCGATGAAAGGAATTTAATGAGGGTAATGAATGTCACATCCTTCTTCAAAGCTTCGCTCCGTATAATAGAAAGCTCAGACTGACTGACAGAAGATGCTGTCATAGCGCTCAGCTTCTTGATGCCATCCTGTTTTTTCGCAAGATTTGCCTTCTCTATGCTAAGGGTAATGTTTGCTTTATTCAATGACCCGAAAAGACCCAGAGAAAGGAAGAGAAGGACAGGGAAAATAATGGCGCTCCCTATCTTCAGCCAGCGCACATAGGATTGCTCCTTGCCTGATGCCTTAACTTCCTCTGGCAGGAGATTTGGATAAATATCTCCATCCATACACAGGGTATAGGCAGGAATAAACTCAACCTCTATTTCCCGGGGAGCAGGCAAATAATCTGTCTCCTCAATCATTGTCTCTTTCAGTCTCTCAAAAAACTGCGGTATCTTTGCGCCTCTGCCTGCAAGAAAGACCTTTGTTATCTGCTTATCAGGATAGCGCTGGTTATATACGCTAAAGGTTCTCTGGATCTCACCCTCAAGTCGTTCAAAAGGCATCCTCAGCACATCATAGAATTCATCATTCAAACCTTTTTCCCGTATGTATTTTGCTGCATTATCGTATGAATAATCCGTTGCACTCATGAGTGAGTCAGTAAAGCTCTCGGATGCCGTAAGTATCTCTCTCGCAAACATAAGGTTCTTCGCATCAAAGATAAAGATACCTGTTCTTCTCCCACCCACATCAATAAGAGCAACAGAGCCTTTTATCTCTTCCTCAATCACCTGAAAATAGGTAAAGGCAATGTCCGTTATAAGGCTGATATGCCTGAAACCTGCATGCCTGAGGGCAGCAAGTATCGTATTTGCATACTGTTTTCTTGCCCCCACAAAGAGCACTTCTTCCTTCTTGACACCCTTCTCGTCCACCTCACCGAGCATAACGTGCTCATAGACCATATCCTCCAGGGGCACAGACAGAATCTTTGTGGTAGACCAGTTGAGTACCTCTTTCTGCTCTTTTTTTGGAAGAATTGGGATGGTAAATGTTTTCTTGACTATATCCTCAGAGGTAATGCCAGCTACAATCTCGTTATTTGTTCCCTCACTGGCAGCAATTTCAGAAAAGATTACCTCAAGGTCTGTGATATCACCACTGTAAGCATATTCTCCTTTTGAAACCACTGTTATCTTCGTTCCCTTGCCACTACACCGAACATATTTTATGCTGACTGTTCCTATATCTATGCCTATGGTATCCATATGTCCTCAATAACCAAAAGTAGGTGAGGCACAGAGGGACAGAGGCAATAACTGCAAGGCACAAAGGCACAGAGGTTATGGAGCAAATCCACTTGAACCCTTGAATCCTTGAACCCCGCACTTGTTGAACCTGCGAACCCTGCTTTTAATTCTGGATACTGATTACTGGCTCCTGTATTCTTCATCGTGTATCTTGCGTTTATCATTTCAGCTTTCTTACCCTTTCTTTATTTTTCCCATTAACCTCAATTTTTCTAAGGCAGATGTCGTAAGATTAATATTTCTACTCCGTCCAGGTTCTTTTTTAAGGTAGCCCTTTCTGTAAAGGGGCTCAAGAAAGGTGGCAGCGCTATTGGTCTTGAGGTTCATCTGCCTGGTAATCTCTCGCTGGGTCGGGTAATATCTCCGTTCAGAGAAATAATCAAAGAGGTAGGTAAGACATTCAGCCTGCCGTTTAGTGAGGGGCGGTAAAACCTTAAGTTCAGTACTTTCTGAACCTTTCACGTGATATGCCTACCTTTTTGTCTACTATGCATAGGTGTAACCATAGTAGTATGCAATCTTTATAATGTCAAGAAGTTTCTTCATGCAAAAACCCTTATCACAAACCCTAATCTGTAATTATCCCGGATTTTCCATCAGGATGAGTATCTGTGTCGGGCTATTCCCTGCAAACACGCTCATTACACTCCAGCGGCTCCATTCACTCGCCTTCGGCTTCGGAAAACCCGACACCATGCTCTAATGACATATCCGGGATTATCTTACTCTTTATTGTGATAGAAATTCGTGGATTGACCGTGCTGCCTTTCTTCCTGCACCCATGGCAAGGATAACTGTTGCAGCACCTGTTACAATGTCTCCCCCTGCCCACACGCGATCCTTGGTAGTCTTTCCTGTTTCAGGGTCAGCAATGAGTGTGCCATTCTTTTTTGTCTCCAGGCCAGGGGTTGTGGACGGGACAAGAGGATTGGGGCTATTGCCTATAGCAACAACAGCTGCATCAAGCTCAATTATGAAATTAGAATCAGGTACCTCAACAGGTCTTCTCCTTCCGGAGGCATCTGGTTCACCAAGTTCCATCTTAAGACATTCAATTGCTTTCAGCCATCCATTTTCATTTCCAATATAACGTATGGGAAGGGTAAGCATATTGAAGATAACACCTTCTTCTTCTGCATTCTCACTTTCCTCTTTCCTTGCAGGCAATTCAGCATGCGACCTTCTGTATATAATGCGTACCTCCTCTGCACCTCTTCTCAAGGCAGTTCTGGCTGAATCCATCGCAACATTACCACCACCTATGACTCCCACGCGTCTGTGTCTTTTTACAGGTGTTTTTGACAATGGAAATTGGTATCCCTGCATGAGATTCATACGTGTAAGATATTCGTTTGCCGAATATACACCATTCAAGTTTTCGCCTGGAATATTCATGAACCATGGAAGTCCCGCACCTGTTCCAATAAAGACTGCATCAAATTCCTTTAACAACTCGTCAACAGATCGTGTCTTGCCAATCACAAAGTTTGTAACTACCTTTACCCCCAGCATCTTTACATACTCAACTTCCCTTGCCACAATGGACTTGGGAAGTCTAAATTCAGGAATGCCATAAGTCAATACCCCTCCTGCTTTGTGAAGGGCTTCGAAGATTGTTACTTCATGACCGAGAAGAATCAGGTCTCCTGCAACTGTAATACCTGCTGGTCCAGAACCAACGACAGCAACCTTCTTTCCTGTTGGCTCTGGCTTTTCAGGAAGGTCAATCTTCCCTTGTGCTGCTTCCCAGTCTGCTAAAAACCTTTCAAGCCTTCCTATGGCAATCTCGCCACCCTTTTTTACAAGAACACACTTGGATTCACATTGCGATTCCTGTGGGCAGACCCTGCCGCAAACTGCTGGAAGACAGTTCCTTTCCTTGATCTTTTTTATTCCACCTGCAAAGTCACCTTTCACGATATACGATATG
>DHGO01000017.1:0-3084 GCA_002402795.1 Deltaproteobacteria bacterium UBA4796 | reverse complement strand
TAGCCAAGGGCAACCTCGTTAAAATTATGCCTTCTCATTTCAGGAGATTGCTTTGGCATATCCGTACGGTTCAAATTGATTTTGCTCTGTTTCTCTTCGCTCATGAATGGCACTTCCCTTCTTCGTGAATTGCACTCCTTGATTCACTTTTTCTGTAAAATAATACCTCTTCTTCAAGATAGGCCTTTCTTCTTGACAGAAACTCTTTCCAGTCCACCTCATGTCCATTAAATTCAGGTCCATCCACACAGGCAAACTTCATCTGATCTTTTACTGTTACACGGCACACACCGCACATACCCGTACCATCAATCATGATAGGATTCAGATTAACAATAGTGGGTATACCCATATCTCTGGTAATCTCTGATGTTCGTGCCATCAAATAGGTACATCCATTGACAATAATACGGTCAGGCATTTTTGGCAGGCCATGAATGATGTCAGGCAGTCTATTGATATGCCCCTTCATGCCAAGGCTACCATCCCTTGTTATATTGAAAATTCTTTGTGAAAGGGGGACAAATTTATTTGACCAATAGAGGAGATAGGAACTCCGTGCCTCAAAAACACTGAATACAGTATTTCCCATCTCCTTCAGCTTCTTTGCAACAGGATATATGCTTCCAATACCATAACATCCAGCCACACACATAACTGCGCCATAATGATCAATTACCGTAGGATTGCCGAGAGGCCCAACACATGTTGGAAGAGTATCTCCTTCTTTCAGGCTTGCAAGTGCCCGTGTTGATGAGCCAACCTCCATAAAAACGATGGTAATCGTGCCTTCATCTATGTTCCAGTCTGCAATGGAAAGGGGGATTCTCTCACCTTCTTCTTCTGCCCTCACAATCACAAACTGGCCTGGTTGAATCCTGGTAGCAATCTCAGGCACTTCAACAACAAGGAGATGCATATTGGGTACGATGCTTTCTATCTTCACTATTCTACTCATTATCCCTCCCTCTCTGCACAGGTGAGCGTCTCCACTCGCTCTTCAATAACCTTCATTCCTGATACCACATTACGTAAGGGTATTCCTCTATACCGCGCCTCTACAGAAATTGCTTTTCCTCCAGTACCACCCACAGGCGTGCCGATAACATCGATATGTTTAAAGTTGAGTGCCTTTTTGCCATCCAGTGCACCCTTTAAAGACTTTTTCATATCCCTCTTAAGGGTCGCCATATCCGTATATTGTATCTTTGCTCTCTTCATTTTCTCTGATAGGGCACCAAAAATCCAGTAATCTGGCTTTGCATCCATACAGGCATCACATGCCTTATTAATACTAAGTATTCGCCGTTCTGCACTGATGACTGTTCCCTCTGTCTCCGTAAAGAGTGCTGATGGCAGGATTAAATCAGGCCTGCGTTCCCATTCAGTCACCAATCCATTCTGGTAGATGAGAAAATCACATTCAGGAATATTATCCCCGGGCACTTCACCGATGAGATAGACAACCTTCTCTGGTTTTGTAATATCCAGGGATGTAAGGTCGATAGTTGCATGTATTGAACCTCCTTTTGAACCATGGCTTACAGCATCACCTGACTTTAAATAAGGAAAAACACCCATTGCCAGCATACCATTCAGGTTTGTGTAGGGATGGGCAACAATAACCTTCCATCCATGAGCATCTCTCAGGGTAATAACCTTTTCAAGAAGTTCCTTCCCTTCAGGAATTGAGAAGGCATGAGAACCAACAATTACTAAATTCGATGAAGCACCATGAAATAACTTTCCAACCCTTGCTATTTCCTCCATGGAGACGCCTGATAGGGCTCTCTCAGATTTACCTTCTGATGCATAATCAATAAGTATATTTAAAAAAGGTACCCATTCAGAAGGATGCAACTTCAATGGAATTTCAGCATACATACCAAGGTTGCTTTCAAAGTGATCGAGTGTAACCAGTGGCGTTCCTCTTCGAGAAGCCTTTTTGATGCTAATTCCAGGCAGCGAATACCCATAGGTTGAATCAAATCCTATTGTGAGTATTGCGTGAGCACTATCGATAGCATCAAAAGTATGGGCATGAGATGCCACATTTAGAAAAGGTGCAAAGGCACCCCCAAGGTCTGCAATAACTGATGAAAAGATATTTTCAGTACCTATCGATTGTCTCGCAAAATATTGAGCAGCAAAAAGGTCTTCATTACTCAGTTGTGGTGAAACCATAATAAGAGACTCCTCAGGTTTTGCATCCCTCAACTTTTCTGCTACAATCTCTATAGCCTCGTCCCATGAAATATCCTGATATCCCACAGGTGTCAATTTCTTTGGAGTCGAGATGCGCTGTGGGCTATGGACATACTCGGGAATGGCGAATCTACCCTTCACACATATAAGACCTCTATCCACTGAGGAATTATAATCAGGAAGGACATCTACCACCTCGTTGTTTTTTGTCTGCAGTATAAGCTGACACCCTGTGGAACAATAGGTACAGGTGGTGAGAATCTGGTTGTCAGGCTTTCCGTACCATTTGCTTACCTTTGTGCTCAGCGCACCTGTTGGACAAACAGAAACACAGGCGCCACAAAATTCACATCCAGATTCGAGATGGGTTCTATCAAAAGCAGGCCCGATGGTTGTAAGTTTTCCTCTCTGCTTAAAGTTCAGGGTTCCGTTTAATCGCACATCATTACATACCCTCACACATCTTCCACAGAGAAGGCATAGATTATAATCACGGTCATAGAAAGGGTCATACTTCTCAACAGAAAAACCTCTATAGTAGACAGGGTAGGATGTTTCTGTTAATCCTACCTTCTCAGTTATTTCCTGAAGTTCACACCTACCATCATTGGGACAGTAACGGCATCCTGTTGTTGCGCCCACCTTACGTATTGTTCCCATAAACTGTTTGCATTCATTCTGCTCACTGCAGAAAAGGCAGCTTCCAGGATGTTCACTCAAAAGGAGCTTCAGTACTTCCTGGCGCAGTGCGCGGACCTCAGCAGTATCAGTACGAATTACCATACCCTCTTCCACTGGCGTGGTGCATGATGTTGGAAAACCACGCAAACCATCAACCTCAACGATACAGAGCCTGCATGCTCCATAGGAAGGAAGATT
>DHGO01000035.1:975-4086 GCA_002402795.1 Deltaproteobacteria bacterium UBA4796 | reverse complement strand
TCAAGATTGAACTTATCAATGATGTACCGTCCCACATCGGTTCAATAATTGACCATCCTGTTTTTGGGCGCATCGACTCCAAAGAGAACATCCTTGCCAACAAACTAACTGCCATCGTTGACAGGGCATTGCCAAAGGACATTGTTGACATATATTTTCTTTTAAAAGATGGTATTGACCNNCATCGCAAAAATTTTTGCTGAATTCGAATACAAACTTCTTGATAGTGAAATAAAATGGGTAACACCCATCTCATATGAAATTATCAAAGACTATATGAAAAATCTTTCCTTTGCCATTATCGAAGGAAAGCTCTGACCACCCCAGTATTACCCGACAAGAAACATTTCAGAAATATTTCTTTTGATGCACTCTTAATAAATTCCTTTTAAACTAAAAACATGAACAGGAGACTCTATCTCATCGCCTATGATATTACCAATGATAAACGCTTAAACCGGGTCCGATACTTTCTGAAGGGTTACAGCACAGGAGGTCAGAAATCTGTGTATGAGTGTTTCTTGACAGACGGCGAGCTTAACTATGTTTCAAATAACCTGAAGGGCTTGATAGAAGAGGATGAAGACAGAATTCACATATTCACCATGGATGGAAGGAGTAAGACACATACGCTCGGTATTGCGATTCAACCAGATGACCCGGAATATTTTTATGTAGGGTAAGTTATGGGAACATTATACATTGACAGAAAAGACCTCCATGTAAGGCTTGACGGAAATGCCCTCGCCTTCTATGTAAATGAGGAACGGGAAGGCATAGTGCCCATCAATCCCTTAAAAAGGGTCGTCATAGTGGGAAATGTGACTATCGATACACCGGTTCTCCACAGACTTTCGGACGAAAATATAAGCGTAATTTTCCTTTCAGGTAGAAGAATGAAATTCCGTGGCATGATGCATGGTAGATTGCACAACAATGGATTACTGAGGGTAAAGCAATATGAAAAATCCTTATCATTATTCAGCATAGAATTTTCGAAAGAAATCGTTGAAGGAAAAATAAGCAGTCAGTTGAATCTTCTGAAAACTTCAGTGGAGAAACGTCCAGACCTCAGACTTCCCCTTATCAGCGCCATCAATACACTGAATAAGATTCAAACCAGTCTTTCAGAATTCAACTTTCAACCTTCAACTTTGAACTTTGAACCTCCTGAAGGATTTCTTGAAACCTTAAGGGGTCTTGAGGGGAGTGCAACTGCTGCCTATTTCTCCGGCTATATCACCCTCTTCCCTGAATCCCTTAATTTCAAAAATAGAAACAGAAGACCTCCGAAAGACCCTGTGAACGCAATGCTTTCTCTGTGCTATACCATGCTCCACTATGAACTCGTGAGGGAAATCGAAGTCATAGGTCTCGACCCGATAATTGGCTTCTATCATCAATTTGAATATGGAAGAGAATCCCTTGCCTGCGACCTTGTAGAACTCTTCCGTTCGGATGTAGACCAATTTGTATGGACTCTATTCAGAGAACGGGTATGTACCGAAAGGGATTTTATCAACGAAGGTGAACGAGCCGGCTGTTATCTTAAAAAAGGAAGTAGAAAAAGATTCTATCCTCTCTATGAAGAGTGGGCTAAAGCTATGAGACCGCAGTTTACCGAATGCGTGAGAGCGCTTGCAAAAAGAATCCTTAACGGAGAAATAGAAGATACCTTTGAGTGATTGAGCTATGAACGAAGACAGGACATTGTATCTGAATGAAAAGAAAGGCTTGATTGTAAGACGTGATGGCCCTTCCCTGTGGATTACAGAGAAAGGTATAGCTGGCAGGCGTATTCCTGCCCGTTTCATAAATATGGTCTATATTATCGGGAATATAAAGATGGATGCCGGCGTGATTACCCTTTTCTCAGAACAAAATACACCTATCAGTTTCATGAATTCTAAAGGCGAAACCATTGGTATTGTTATGCCCTACAATCATAATCAGCTTAATTATTACGAAGACCAGAAAAGAATATTACAGAATGAAAGATATATCGAAAGGTTCAAAGAATGGGCTGTCTCGATGAGAAGAGAGGCACAGCTCTTTGTCCTTAAGAAGGTCGCATTCGATAAAGCTTCAACCTTCATCTCAAAAGGGTTCAGGGAAAGCGATTATGAAGAGATTATATGGGCGAACAGATCCTTCAATAAAGAAGAATGGGAGACAGTGTATCAGGTAAACAAAAATATTCTGATGGAAATCGTAACAAGGCATCTCATAGATGCCCATCTCGACCCCCATATGGGTGTGCTTAAGCGAAGGCAAAACTTTGGACTCGCCCTGGACTTCTGTTATATAATGGGCCCGGAAATTGACCTCCTTACATTACAATTTTTTACATCTATAAGGTGGCACGATTTTCTCCAGAGGACTCATAAAAATTGCTTTCTTACAAAGGATGGATTCAAAAACATTGTCCATAGATTCGAAAACCGTAAAGCAAGGCTCAGACAGCGAATAGACTATACCCTTGATAGATTCTTTGAACTTTTGAGAGAAATAAGAATATGAAGGCAAACTATCTCGTATGCTACGATGTAAGAGAAGAAAGGCGTCTCGCCAGGGTATATAAATATACCAAACAGCGGGGAATCCACATCCAGTATTCAGTATTTTACTGTAGATTAACATGGCAGGAATTGATAGAATTAAAAAGTGGATTAAAAGAAATAATAAATGAAAATGAGGACGACATAAGGATTTATCCATTGCCTCAGGAGATGAAGGTTCTGGTGATGGGTTGCGGTGACAGGATACCGGAGGGGGTGAATATCTTTTTGTCATGAATCTTACCTACCAGAAATTCCTTTTCAGCATAGAAGCCCAGGATGCTCTGTCATTACCATATTACAAAGGCTCTACCTTTCGGGGCGGTTTTGGCAATGCCTTTAGAAGGGTCGTTTGTGCATTAAAGAAAAAGGAATGCAAGGAATGTATGCTTGCTTCAAGGTGCATCTATGCCTATATCTTTGAAACCTCACCTCATGAAGATGCAAACCTTATGAACATGAATAAATATGAGAAGATACCCCACCCTTTCATTATTGAACCTCCAGAAGAGACTCATCGAACATACAAGCCAGGTGATAGTTTGTCTTTCAA
>DHGO01000035.1:0-969 GCA_002402795.1 Deltaproteobacteria bacterium UBA4796 | reverse complement strand
ATAGGAAGAGGAAGGGGAAAATACAGACTGACAAAGGTAGAAACTGGCAAAAAAGAGCTTGTATATTCTTCGGATGACAAAACTGTGAGGGCTGCAACCCCTGAAGAACTATACATCCAGGAAACATTTGATTTTAGCGGACGCCTTGAAAAAACTATCAAGATAAAATTTCTTACACCAGCGAGAATTTCTTATCAGAGAAGTCTGACTGCTGACCTCAAGTTTCACATCCTTATAAGAAATCTCCTTCGCAGACTAAATCTACTTCATTACTTTCATTGTGAAAAGACTATCCCTGCCTGGGACCATAAGGAATTGATAAAAGAAGCAGAAAAAATATCTACAGAGACAGGTTCGTTTAGGTGGTTGGATTGGGAGAGGTATTCATCAAGACAGAATGTAAAGATGAAGATGGGTGGGATTACAGGAGAAATAACATATAAAGGGAATATGGAGCCATTCATGCCCATTCTTGAGGCTGGTGAAATTGTGCATATTGGAAAAGGCACAAGCTTTGGGTTAGGAAGATATGAAATATCATCAGCATCTGGCTAAAGATGGTTCTTTTTGTTTCCCTCTCCCCTTCGCAGCAGAGTCCCTCTTGTTTCCCTCTCCCCTTCGCGGGAGAGGGTTAGGGTGAGGGGGATTTACCCACCAAAGATGAGAAGAACCCTAAAAGATATCTCTTCACATAGGTCTAAATATATGATATTAAGAGTGCTATTAACCATTTGTTCTTTGAAAATTGAATATTTCAGGAATGTTTTTCCAGTAACTATTCAAACTTGCAAAAAGTTGCACAACCCTATTGCCAATATATTGATATTAAAAAGTAATTTAAAGAGAGCCATAGGAAAACAGACCTCATTTAGAAGGGATTGCGACGCTACCTGTTCAATCAAATCTTGTATACATGTAGTGTCATTGGAAAACAGACCTCATTTAGAAGGGATTGCGACTTTATGGTAT
>DHGO01000093.1:12402-15146 GCA_002402795.1 Deltaproteobacteria bacterium UBA4796 | reverse complement strand
GTCCACTAAAAGCATCATAGCTCACCCCTTCAGCTCCACCAGTTTCCTCAAATTTCTTTTTAGATATTTGACTGATATGTTCGAGTTTCTGGATCAGTCGGAAGGTTTTTCTTTTAACTTGCGTCTATAGAAGTATCACTCTTCCTGCCAGGATGGCGAAGCCATTCACGTAGATTAAGCTTCTGGAGTCTCATTATAATAACCAGCAGGATGCGCCTCAGTAATTTTAGCTGGAGTTCAATTGGGAGGTCATTCAGACTATCTGCACTGAAACTTAAAATCAGACATTCAGTCCTGGCTTCCACATCAGCCACACGGGGAGCACCAAGTAAGCCCACCTCACCAAAAATATCCCCGGGACCGAGAGTCGCCATGACCTTCTCATCCAGAACAACTTCTACATGTCCCATGACGAGAATAAACATACGGAAATCTGTTTCTCCCTTGGTAACAATATGGATACCAGGCTTTTCCTTTATCCACAAGCCTCTCTCAAGAAGAATACCTATTTCATTATCGGTAAAGCAGTCGAAAAAAGGAATATCCTTGACCAGATGGAGGACGACTTCAATAGCTTCTTTCATATCTTCAGGCTACAGATTATAGCCTCTTAGACTTTCAAAAGCAATATCTAATGCCCTTACTCGAACTTAAATCCTTTATTTTTAAAGAGCTTAAGGCAGGCATTAACAACCTCTAAATGATAGAGGATAGCTTTGTTCTTTTCGATTTCATTGAGGGCAACGTCAATACCAAGGGCAGGTCTATAGGGACGGTGGGATGCCATGGCTTCTACTACATCGGCAACAGCAAGGATTAAGGATTCAAGAAGTATTTCGCCATTCTTCAACCCCCTGGGGTATCCTGAGCCATCAACTCTCTCGTGGTGCTCATAGATCATCTCTGCTATGGGATAGGGAAGACCTGTATCCTTCAGGATGTCATAGCCTGTTTGAGGGTGGACCCTTAAGATATCCATTTCTATCTTTGTGAGTTTTGTGGGTTTGGAAAGTATCTCTGCAGGGACAGAGATCTTACCTATATCATGGATGGTACCTGCCATACGTATATTCTCAACATCATCCTTTGATAGACCCATCTCCTGGGCAATGGATCGGGCAAGAGCTGATACCCTCTTCTGGTGACCTGCAGTATAGGGGTCACGGGTCTCAACAGTGATTGAGAGGGCATGGATGGTACCGATTAAGCTTCTCCTCAATCTCTCTTCAGCTTGCTTGCGCCCTGTGATGTCTTCAATATTCCCTGTATAATAGAGGATGTTTCCCTTCTCATCCTTTATGGCATGAGCACTCAAGGATACCCAGATGATTGTACCATCCTTTTTATACTCTTGGTGCTCAAAATTCTCTACTACCCTCTGTTCTTTGATAAGTTTTTTCCATCTACCCCTCTCTTCAGGGGTTACAAATAACTGTTTGGTAATATCGGTAATTGCTGCCATCATCTCCTCAGGGGAATCAAATCCATAAATACGGGCACATGCAGGGTTTACCTCAAGAAACCGACCACCCAGTGTTGTCTGAAAGATACCCTCCAGAGAGTTCTCGAAGAGGTCACGGTATTTCCTTTCACTTTCTTTTAATGCCTCTTCAGCCTGTTTTTGTGGTGTAATATCCTGAAAACCGATAAGGTTTTCCTCTTTCCTTATCCTGACAGGTATGAACCTTACCACCTTCTGTGTGCCATCCTTGCATTGAACAGTGAATTCAGGCTGTTTGTGTTTTTTGGATCTCATTTCTTTTATATCTCTTACCCATAACGCAATGACTTTATGTCTGTATTCTTCATCAGGATATGCCTTATGAAACCATTCTCTGCCCGTAGGGATATCTTCGATTGTATACCCAAAGATTTCTGTAAACTCAGGGTTAATATAGAGGTACTTTCCCTCTGAATCTATATGGGCAACCCCTATGGGTAAATGCTCCATAAGAATTTTATATATCTCCTTTTCTGCTCTTAATGATTCTTCTGCCAGCTTTTGTTCTGTGATATCACGGAATATCCCCTGGAGAAGCTTTCTCCCTTTAATTTCAGTAAGGTTGGCTTTGATTTCTACATCCTTTAGTTTCCCTGTCTTTGTGATTACTCTGGTTTCAATTGTCTGCCCCCTTTTATCTTTCCTGTGTTTCTCAAAAGTCTTACTTACATTACCTATGTCGTCTTCAGGGGGGTGGAGTATCTTCTGGGGTTTCCCTATTACCTCATCTCTTTCACGCTCAACCAGTTTTAATAAAGCCTTGTTGCAATCAATGATAATGCCTGTGTCTATATCAGCAAGCACTATGCCTTCAACAGATTCCTCAAAGAGCTTCCTGTATTGCTCCTCGCTATCCTGCAAGGATTCAAGAATTTTATGTTCCTTCTTGATATTTTTCAAAAAGAGGTCTACCTCTAATTCGCCCTTATCTTTTCTCAGATATTTTTCAGGGGGTATGTAGTATAAGTTCCTGTATATGTGGTTACCTATGAGGATATAGGGATGGGTGAGGATAACACCTTTTATGATTTCAGGGTCAAATTTCCCCCTATCATACAGGCACATGCCAAGGCAGGGATACTTGGGAAAGAAGTCCCTGTTGAGTTTTGATTCATATTCAAGGAGTCTTTCTGAGCCTGGATGTCCATTCAAGAACCAGGTCATCTCACCGGTAACACGTGAGGCAGTATATCCTTCTTTTAAGGCTTCATTGGTCTCCCTGATAAGGAACTTAATCATCCTG
>DHGO01000093.1:0-12373 GCA_002402795.1 Deltaproteobacteria bacterium UBA4796 | reverse complement strand
GTCCGGGTCAAAGGAGCCTTTCTTTATATAGGTCTCTCTTTCATCAAGGATGGCAAGCTGGCCTGAGGCTTCAGCCTTTTTCGCATCTATCCCTTCCTTTTTTAACTGTTTACGAACCTCCCTGGCAGTGTGGGTATTCCCAATATAGATACACTTCTCTTTATTTTTAAGCCCGATTGTTATGAAGGGGATGACAGTCTTTTTCCACTCATTATGGGATTCATAGATAAGGCAGAGGTAGTCATGGGGTTTTAAATCCTGTAACATAGCTTTGAGGGGGAGTGAAGGAGCAAAAACCCTTAAAACAGCATCTCTTTTTTTCATGGTTTACCTATTGAAAAAGGCCTAAAACACATGACATCCTCATAAGATATTTCCATTATATCCTATATAGTTTTGTTTTGAAAGAGATACTGTAATAAGAAATACTTTAATTATGAATATGCCAGATAAAAATGAAGTAGAATAGAAAAAAGAGGCCATCCCTTTTCACCATTACGCAAAAGAAGATTCTGCTGCATGGTATTGATACTGGTTACGGCCTTTCTTTTTTGCCTCGTACATGGCAATATCAGCACGCTTGATTAACTCATCAACGGTTATTCCATCGTCAGGATAAAGGGCTATCCCGATACTTGTGCTGATAGAGATCGTGTGTTTCACTAAATGAAAAGGTTTGTGGAATATATGTAGAATCTTCTGTGCAAGCATGCCTGCATCATTCTTATCAGCAAGGTCAGGAAGGATAACAATAAATTCATCACCACCCTGGCGGGATACTGTATCGTTTTTACGCAAGCTTTGCGTAAGCCGTTCCGCCACAGCCTTGAGTAAAAGGTCGCCCGTAGCATGACCAAGCGTATCGTTTACTTCTTTGAACTTATCAAGGTCAAGCATCATAAGTGCCAGTTTCCTGCGTGTACGCTCTGCGCGTGCCATGGCAACAGTGAGGCGGTCAGACATAAGCACCCTGTTGGGTAGACCGGTGAGTGCATCATGGTATGCCAGTCTTCTGATAGTCTCTTCTGCTACTCTCCGTTCCGTAACGTCTCTCAGAAATGCCAGTATGGCCAGTTCTCCCTGATAGGTAATGTGGGTAATGGATGCTTCGATATAAATCGTTGCACCATCCTGCCTTACACCTCTGAATTCATACAATCGGGGAGGACGCAGAGCCTCTTCCACATTGCTTATGAACTCTCTTAAACCTTCCCTGTCTTCAGGATGAACATTGTTATAAATATTATTTTTTAAGGCATCCTCTTTGTTTTTATATCCAAACATTTTAAGGAAACGTTCATTAACATAGATATACATATCACCCTTTATTATAACAACACCGTCATTTGAATATTCGATAGTAATGCGGTATCGCTCCTCAGATTCTCTGAGTTGCATTTCTGTCTTGCGTATCCTTTCAATAGCCCTTATTCTGCCAAGGAATTCCTTTTCTCCTATGGGTCTTTCAATATACTCATCAGCACCGATGTCAAAACCAACCATCTTCATCCCATCAGTTGTGGGTGTGGACGAGAGATAGATAATGGAAATATCTTCAAAGCCTGATGTTGATTTTATCTGCCTGCATAAATCGTACCCTATTCTGTCAGGAAGGTAGGTATCAAGAAGGATGATATCCGGCTTATCAAGATTAATCATTTTTAATGCATCGCTGCCTGTTGTAGCCTCTCTCACCTCATACCCGGCAGACTGCAATAAACGGGATACATCGTTAAGAGTCACAAGATTGTCTTCCACAATGAGAATCTTTGTTTTTTTCTCCATAAGCTACTTTAAGAAAACTTAGCCCTGCGATACAACGTTCTCACCTCTATGTGTCTCGCAGGAATATCTTATTTCATAATTCTTTATATAGTTTGCCAAAGTCTATACCTGCAATAAGGCTATGGGCATATCGTTTCTTTATAGAACTTTTCGCAGCCTCAAGGTCCTTTGATTTCGCACCATTTTCAATGGCCATATGGGCTTCCACAAAGGCAGCAAGGTCATCAACTGCTTTTACAATCTCACCATCCCTTGGATTATAAGTATCGCTATTGTATCTTTGAGAAATCATATCCGATGTAACAGCCGCTACTTTACCATCAATGGTTACTATACTCGTAAACTCATCTTCCGTGAACATCTTCATCTCATGATGCCATTCATGAGGAATAAATCTGTAGACCTCCTGCTCCATCCTCTCTTTTTCATAGGACTTTATAAGTGCATCCAGGCCAGCCACTGACCGTTTTACAGGAGAGATGATATCCCGTGTAAGCACTTCAGGCAGGTCATGAAAGAGTCCTGTAAGGTAGTTATTTATGCACCGCCGTGGGGTAAAGGAGTTCTGGAGCGAGATGAGATATGAAAGAATTGCCACAACAAGCATATGACCAAGAACAGAAATTCTCGGAACCATATTGATATGACTCCACCTCAACTGAAACCGTAATTGGCCACAGAGGTCTATAAAATACCGATAGCGCTCGTAAAGTGCAAGTTGCTGAATACCGGTGAGGTCATAATAACGTTCCTGTTTGCTCTGCAGGTGGCGACGAATTTCAGGTATTTCATATCCCTGAGGATTTGCCCTTTCAATAATATCAAACTCCCAACGGGTTGCATAAAAATGGGCGGCGCTTAAGATTCTCTTATTTATCGTATCATCGGTGGTAGAAAAATATTCCCTGAATCTTCTGTTGAAGGCTTCTCCAAAAGGAGATACCATGGAATCAAGACGCGTAAAAACCCATTCGTTAAGCTTCTCATACTTTTCATGGTCTTCCTTGATGCGATTGAATATCTGAGGCTTAAGGTCTGTAATGACAAGGCGCTGCAGCAATTCAAATAGTCCCCCTTCGATGATTTCAAGCCAGCTAAAACCCTCTTTCTGCTCTTCAAATTTACCCAAGAAATAGGCAATGAGCATCTTGTGGGCCTGTTTATCGAGTTCCCTGAGTTCCACTGGACGAATCTTATCGTTCCACCGCTGCATACTTGCTGCATCATAGAGTTTCTGTATAAGTGATATTTCAACCATTGATTATGTCCTTTAAAAAATCATATGTCCTATCTAATTTCAAGTCAAGCCAACAAGTTTATGAGAAAAGCTCCATCTGATTTGATTTCTTTTCTTTTACTCTCTCTGGTACAAAGATATGCTGTACATACTCTTCAGGAATTTCCTGTATGAACGGGGATGGCAACCGAATACTACGGTTGCCATAAAGAAAGCGCTCCCGTGCATAAAGAAGCAAAAGTTCGTCCTTTGCCCGCGTCATTCCCACATAGAAAAGTCTCCGTTCTTCTTCCATATCTACTGTTTCCTGTGATGTACGAAATGGGATAAGCCCATCCTCGACTCCAGCAATAAAGACGACCCTGAATTCAAGTCCTTTTGCAGCATGGAGTGTTGAAACCGTCACCACATCGGCGTTGCTATTAAACTCATCGCCCGATGAACGGAGCATGAACTCATGGATAATGGCATGGATGGCTTCACGAGGAGAAGCATTGCCGTATGCGACAAAAAGATTTTCCATAAGTTCCCTGTCCTCAGGGACTATTTTGCCTTTCTTCTCCATTTCTTTCATTAATAGACTATAGTCAAGGGTTTCTGGAAGATTTGAAAGCATGCTTTGGAAATGGTTTATTAACTCTCTATTGCGGGAATAGGTTATTCTGCCAATCCTCTGAAAGGGGATACCTGACATTTTTAATGATTCAGCAATCTCTGTTGCCTGTCCATTGGTTCTCACCAGAACGGCAAAATCTGAGAACCTGTATGATATTTCTCCCCGATGGTTAGAAATGTTTCTCTTCATAAGCATGTAATGGCTTGTGCCACCTATCCTTTTTTCTATCTCTTCTATAATGGCATAGCACTCAGTATGCCCATCAGGAAGGGACACTATGGTAATGGGAACCCCCTCTTCCCGTATAGTAGAAAGGGATGTCCCTATGCGTTTCTGGTTGTGTTCAATAAGGCGCTGCGATGCATGGAGAATCTTTTCGGTTGAACGATAGTGGTGGGTAAGAGCAATCTGTTTTGTCCCAGGAAAATCATCGGTAAAATTGAGGAAATTTTCCAAATGGCTACCCCTGAATGCATAGATGGACTGGTCAGCATCGCCTACCCCACATATATGCTGTGTCTTCCTTCCAAGGGTCTTGATAAACTTATACTGAACAGGATTAATATCCTGGTATTCATCAACCATGATATACTGAAACTGAAATGCTTCTAAATCTGATTTATCTTGAAGGAGCTGGATAGGTATGGTGAGCAAATCATCAAGGTCATAAGCCTTTCGGTCTTTTCTGGCCTCTTCATAGAGATCAAAGAACTCCCTGGTTGTACTGTCACATCCTTCAATACAGTTCTTTATACGTGATATCTTTTCTACAAGCTGAAAAGCCTTTTTTGATGTTAAGCCTGTAAGTGACCTGATAAGCTCTAACTGCTCGTCCCTTCCATAAAGAAGGAGTTCATGACCTGATACATGTTCCATGATGGTAATCCCAAGGAGATGAAAGGTGCCTATAAAGATTGTCTGAGTCCTGCTACCAAGGAGCGCATATGTTCTTTCGCACATCTCTCTTGCAGCACGATTTGTAAAGGTAACCGCAAGGATATGCTCTGGTTTAATACCCTGCTCAACAAGATAAGCAATCCTTCTCACAATGGTGAGGGTTTTGCCTGTACCCGGTCCAGCTACAACGAGCACAGGACCTTCTACTGTTGTAACTGCCTTACTCTGAAAATCATTGAGTCCCTCAAGTATTTTCATACTAAAGAAGCCTCATCTGACCTCTGATCTCTCTTCTCTCTATCTCTTCAAAGATCTTTATCTTGCCATATTCACCATCGTATCCCGGTGCGATGTGAATTCTTCCCTCCCTCATTCTCGCTATCGCCTCTCTTACAATTGGTGAACTCACACGCTCAATCTCATCCAGAGAGGTATCGAGAAGAATGGAGAATTCATTCCCCAGATTCTTTAGCATATTCATATATGCTTCCATTACTGCCTTACTTCCTACCCCTGTCTTCAATGCTTCCGAGAGTATTTCAGCAAGGGGGATGAGGTTGCGATATTCGGGTGACCCGTGAGGCTTAAAACCATCCTGCCTGTCTGCAAGGATGGTGACCCTGTGCATAACACCTACAGTCAATCGTTTGCCGCAGACAGGGCAGATATAGTTATGATGGTTTATCGTCTCTTCAGGTGAAAGGCCCACACCGCATGAACGGTGTCCATCATAGTGATACTTCCCTTCTTCAGGGAAGAATTCTATTGTCCCGATAAAACCCTTTCTCGTTTTTATGGCTTCCATGAACCCTCTATATGATGGGGTAATATCAAATATGTTTGCTTCTCTTCCAATCTTCAGTGCTGAATGGGCATCAGAGTTCGAGATAAGAGTAATCCTATCAAGGGCTGAAAGACGCCAGTTCATAGGAGGGTCTGAGGAAAGCCCTGTTTCTATAGCGTATATATGAGGGGTGAGTTCTTCAAAGCATTCATCGAGAGAGTCGAACCCTGAGCCTGCACCAAAGACAGAAAAGTGGGGAGTCCATGCGTGGGCAGGTATAAACATGTTATCAGAGCCACTATCAAGGGTGATATTAAGAAGCTCTTTTGCATCAAGCCCGAGAATAGGTCGTCCATCGGAAGAGAGATTGCCTACTCTTGAGAGTGCAATATTGATACGTGCTGCTGATTCAAAATCAGGAACAAAGATAAGGCAGTGAACCTTCCGTGTACGCCCCTTTTTACTGTATATACAACTTATTTCTGCAGTAAGGATGAAAAAGACATCCGCCATGCATGATGGAAAGACATCCTGAGTCCGGTACTCTTCTCGCAGATAAAAGAGTCCATGCCCTGTAGGCTCGAACTTTTTTGTAAGTTCCTTGAACCACTGAGGGTGAGTGAAATCGCCTGTGCCCATAACATTGATGCCTTTAAGCTGTGCCCATTTCCATATACCTTCCGGCACCATGTTGCTGCTTGTTGCCCTGGAGTAGCGTGAATGGATATGAAAATCAGCAATATATTGCATAGGGCATTATAGCATTAAGTGAAGTCACATACCAGAGTTGATAAAAAGTTGTGGATTTATCTTTTTATTTATGGGATAATAATCCAAGAAGTTTCCGGAATTCTATGTTATTCTTTACACAAAGCTTTTCAACTTTGTAGCATGTAACACGGTTCCGACGCTTCACATTACAATAAGGAGGTGCAGTTCATGGCAAACGGAACTGTAAAATGGTTTAACGACTCAAAAGGCTTCGGTTTTATCACGCAGGATGATGGTGGAGATGTGTTCGTACACTTTTCTGCTATCCAGGACGCAGGATTCAAGTCTCTTTCTGAGGGCCAGCGGGTGTCATTTGATATTGTCAAAGGACCAAAGGGACCCAGTGCAGCGAATGTTGTGAAGCTATAAGGTCGTAAACAAAGGGGTCTCACATTATGAGGCCCCTTTCTTATTTATCCTCCAAATTTTTCTTTTATTAATTTCAATTATTCAAGAAAGATCTTTTTCCGTCGTATCTTCGAGAGGTTTATATGCGATAAGAACAAAACATAGGGTGAAAATATTGAAGAATATGACTATTTGTAGTATATTTATGAAAAGGAGAAAAAAATGGCATCCAATACAAAACAGACAGAATTGAGACGAAAGACCAAAAGGTCAAATCAAGGAAAAAGGCGTAAAAAGAGATTATCAAAAATGTCAACCCCTCCCTTCCCGATTCACTTAGAGAAAGATGAGTAGTTCGCTCAGATACGAAATCGGTCCAATAAGGCCACCCAACGAAGCATACAGCCTTCTTGTGCGTTTTACAAGAAACTGCCCGTGGAATCAATGTGCCTTCTGCCATACCTATAAGGGGAAAAGGTTTGAAAAGAGGAGCCTTGATGAAATAAAAAGGGATATTGATACCATCAAGGCTATTTATGACGATATCACAGCATTATCCTGGAAGGCTGGTGATGGAGGCAAAATAACAGACAGGCTTATTGATGCCATATTTAAAGATACTACCTACAATGACTGTTACAGGAGCGTTGCTGTATGGATGTATTTTGGTGGAAAAAATGTCTTTATTCAGGATGCTAATTCCCTTGTTATGAATACGGAAGCCTTTACAGAAGGGCTTACATACCTTAAAAAGACTTTCCCCGGTATAGAGAGAATCACCTCCTATGCGCGATCAAAAACGATCGCACGAAGACTTACCCTGGAACAACTGAAAAAAATAAAAGAGGCTGGCCTTACGCGGCTCCATATAGGTATGGAAACAGGTTATGATTTTCTCCTTGACTATATGAAAAAAGGTGTCACAAAAGAAGAACATATTATAGCAGGCACCAGGGTTAAAGCATCAGGTATCGAGTTATCTGAATATATACTTCTCGGGCTTGGAGGAGAGGTATGGTGGCGAGAGCATGCCTTTGAAACTGCTGATGCATTGAATAAAATCAATCCTGACTTTATCAGATTCAGAACCTTAAAGGTTCTCAAAGGCATACCACTTTATGAAAGACTTGAAAAGGGTGAATTTCGGCTTGCCCGGGAAGAACAGATTCTCCATGAAGAAAAGTTATTGATTGAACATCTTGAGGGAATTACAAGCTTTGTCAAGAGTGATCATATTCTCAACCTCCTTGAAGAGGTGGATGGAAAATTGCCTGAAGATAAAGAAAGGATGCTCTCTGTCATTGATGCCTTTCTGAATCTGAATGAGGAGCAAAAACTTATTTACAGGTTTGGACGAAGGGCTGGAGTTTATAGAAGTATCAACGACCTTAAAGATGAACTCACTTATTACAAGATAAAGAAGACTATCAGAGAGATGGAAGAGAAAGAACCTGGAAGTGTGGAGCGAACTCTATCTCTTTTACTTGAGAACTATATATAAAGGATTGAGAGAAAAAGATAGAAAAAACATTGACATAGTATTGAAAAGGTATTTATAATTTCTCATCGATATACCGCTTGGATCCGAATATCTGGACCGAGACGGAAGGAATAAGAAAGAACCGGCCTTCTGAATTGTGTTCAGAAGGCTTTTTTATTAACAAAGGGGTTTTATATGGAGAAAATAACAGTACCGGGTTTCAGGGAACAGAAGGGGAAAGAAAAACTGACCATGCTTACTGCCTATGATTATACATTTGCACGGATTGTGGATAGCGCTGGTATTGATTCTATTCTTGTTGGCGATTCAGTTGGAAATGTCTGTCTTGGTTATCCCACTACAGTGCCTGTAACTATTGATGAGATGATTCATCATACAAAGGCAGTGGTAAAAGGTGTCAAACGTGCCCTTGTGGTGATTGATATGCCCTTTATGTCTTACCATGAGAGCATAGAGCAGGCAAAAAGAAATGGTGGCAGAATGATAAAGGAAAGTGGCGCAGAGGCAGTAAAGCTCGAAGGCGGAATAAGGATGAAGGATGTAATAAAAGCCCTTGTGGATATAGAGATCCCTGTTATGGGGCATATCGGGCTTACACCTCAGTCCATTCACAGAATGGGTTCATACAAAGTACAGGGCAAAGGAAAAGAGGCAGAAGGTTTGATAAGGGATGCGAAGGCGGTTGAAGAGGCAGGTGCCTTTGCCATCGTTCTTGAATGCGTACCAAGGCAGCTTGCTAAAGAAATTACCGGGATGCTTTCCATACCTACCATAGGAATTGGTGCAGGCCCTGATTGTGATGGACAGGTGCTGGTACTTCATGACCTTCTTGGTTTACTTGGTGAATTCAGACCAAAGTTTGTAAAAAGCTATCTTAAAGGGAGAGAAGAGATAGAAAATTCAATAAAAAACTATGCAAGGGAAGTAAGGGACGGGATATTTCCCGATGATACATACTCGTTTCATTAGAATGGGAAGGTACCAGAGAACAGGGTGCAGATAGATGAAAAGCAGGCACAGGGTATGAAAATTATCAGGACTGTAAAAGAGATGCAGGACTGGTCAGACGGAATACGAAGTACCAGGAGGATAGGTTTTGTACCTACCATGGGCTATCTTCATGAAGGTCACCTCTCCCTTGTGAGGAAGGCGCGTGAAATGGGTGATGTGACTGTGGTGAGTATCTTTGTAAACCCCATGCAGTTCGGACCGGAAGAGGATCTTGTTACATACCCCCGTGATTTTAACAGCGATAGCGAGATGCTTGAGAAAGAAAAGACAGATATAATCTTCTATCCAGAAGCACAGGATATGTATCCTCAGAGATATACAACAATCATACAGGTGAGGGGTCTTGAAGACCATCTCTGCGGCAGGACAAGAACAGGCCATTTCATTGGTGTGGCTACGGTTGTAGCAAAATTATTCAATATCGTGAAACCTCACTTTGCTGTTTTTGGGCAGAAGGATTACCAGCAGTTGAAAATTATAGAGCGTATGACAAAAGACCTCAACATGGATGTGGAAATTGTGCCATGCCCCACAGTACGGGAGCAGGATGGTCTTGCTATGAGTTCGCGGAATACCTATCTGAGTCAGGAAGAGAGAAAGAAGGCGCTCCTCATTTATAAATCCATAGGTACTGTTGAAACGCTTTTCAGGCAGGGGGAACACCATGCGCCAACCCTTATAGAGAAGGCAAAAGAGATTCTTGGTTCAGAAGCTGGTATGGATATAGAGTATGTAAGTATCTGTGATAAAGATACCCTCGAAGATATTGATGAGATAAAAGAAAGTGCCATCCTTGCCATTGCATGCAGGGTGGGCAGGACAAGACTTATTGATAACACCATCCTTATGGAGGATTAATAATGTTAAGGGTAATGATGAAATCAAAAATCCACAGGGCTATCGTAACAGAGAGTAATCTTCACTATGAAGGCAGTATCACCATAGATGAAGCTCTCCTTGAAAAGGCACAAATACTTCCTTATGAAAAAGTAGCTATCTACAATATAACAAATGGTGAACGTTTCACAACCTATGTCATAAAAGGTGAAAGGGATTCCGGTACCATCTGCATCAATGGTGCTGCAGCCCACAAGGCAAGAAAGGGTGACATGATTATTATTGTTGCCTATGGGCTCTATGATGAAAAAGAGCTTCAATCATTCAAGCCGAATAAGGTTTATGTGGATGAGAAGAACAGAATCAAACAAAAACCATCTCAATGAGGTGGGGACCTGGTTCAGAAAGTGCCTTATTGAGTTCGTGTCGTAAACCTTCTGCAGTATCAACAGCAATGCCAGGAACACCAAAACCTCTGGCAATACTTACCCAGTCAACATGAGGATTTCCAAGGTCAGCAAGGGAGCGTGTCTTTTGGCCTGGTTCCTTGATGCCCGCCCTCTCAAGTTCCATGAACAAAATATTATAGCTTCTGTTTGCACAGATGAGGGTCGTCACATTGAGACCTTCCCTTGCCTCTGTCCATAGAGCCTGAAGTGTATATAAACCACTTCCGTCAGCCTGGATATTTATGACAGGTCTATCCGGACATGCAAGGCTTGCACCCACAGCACAGGGCATACCGTAGCCTATTGAGCCTCCTGCGATGGTCATATAGCTATGTCTGGGAAGTCTATCTGTAAGCGGGTAGTAGGTTAATGCTGATGTAAGTCCCTCGTCAACAATAATTGCGTTTTCTGGCTGGAGCGCTGCAATGATAGCACATGCCTTTTCCGGTGTGAGCCTTCCCTGTGGATAATCGGGCCTCTGTATGGATTGGAAAGGGCTTTTAATTTTTGACTTGCGAGGGGAGGAACCGAGTGCTTGAGCAAGATACTCCAATGCCTCTGCCACATTTTGTTTTGCTGTTGTGAGCTGAAGGGTTTTCTGTTCCTTATTGATGAGGTAGCTTTCAATACCTTTATAACCAAAGAACGTAACAGGTATATTTGTACCTGCAAGGATAAAAGCCTCATAAGGCGAAAGCCTTTTGATAGCTGGTTCAGGAAAGTAAGAGATACGTTCAATCTCGGGCAGTCCAACGCCTCTTTCCATATAGGGCGGAAAGGATTGGGTAAACAGGTCACACCCTGTAATATGCTGAATATGCGCAACTGCCCGTAATCCCTGCTCCCGCAATGCCCTGCCACTGAGTATGAGAGCAGTTTTTCTATACTTTCTTAAAAGGCTTGCTGCCTTTTTTATGGTCTTACCATCCACAGGGTCAAAAGAAAATTGCTGTTTTTTGAAAGGAGGTCCTTTCCATTCTTCAAGCTGGTGGTCATTGGGCACGATCAGGCTTGCTATTTGACCATAGAGGCTGGCATTTGTTGCCTCCATAATATTACGTGAGATTGTTTGCACTGACCTGTTTTTTTTATGCCACCCCGAAACTGTGCGAACAAGGGATAAAATGTCCATGTTAAG
This sequence comes from Deltaproteobacteria bacterium UBA4796, assembly GCA_002402795.1. GTDB lineage: Bacteria > Desulfobacterota > Syntrophorhabdia > Syntrophorhabdales > Syntrophorhabdaceae > UBA8905. The sequence continues at coordinate 999 of DHGO01000093.1, read as the reverse complement.
AGGTGCATCCGCTTTCTGGTGCCACGTAGCGTGGTCACCTATTATGGAGAGGATGGGACTTCCTGCACGCCGTGCATTGTGCAGATTTGCAATACCATTGGCAAACCCCGGTCCCAGATGAAGCAGTGTCATAGCAGGTCTTGCGAGCATACGACCATAGCCATCTGCAGCTCCTGTACAGACACCTTCAAAGAGTCCCAGGACTGCTTTCATACCGGGTATACTATCGAAGGCAATAGTAATGGGCAATTCTGTTGTGCCTGCATTGGCAAAACATAATTCTATGCCTGCATTTACCGCTGTTTTCACAAGAATCTCAGCACCATTCACAGACATCCTCCCTTATAGGGCATAAATTTTCTGTAGTATATTGAATCTCTCAATGATTGGCAATGGAATTTCTTTTAGAAAAAGTTATGAATTGAAATGTTCTCTGAAAGGCACCTGCCATGCATCCATAAGAAGACCAATCTCTGTATCGATGATTACGTTATTATTCATGCCCTTTATTGTAAACCTTCCATCTTTTCGCGTGGTGCCAATAATACCATATGGTATGGCATGAAAGATGGAAGTAAATTGAGGGAGGTCTCTTTTTCTGATGGAAACGACAAACCTGCTCTGTGATTCAGAAAAAAGGAGAAAGTCATCTCTGAAGATGCTTATCTTTGGTACATAAGAGAGACTTATATCAATACCATAGCCTCCTCCAAAGGCACTCTCCGCAAGACAACAACCGAGACCACCATCAGAGATATCATGGCATGACTGTATAATACCTGTTGCGATTGCCCTTTCCATACACCTGTATATGTCCTTTGCTACCCTGCCTCGTACCTTCGGTGGTATATTCCCATGCCTGCCATAGAGGCTCATATATTCTGAACCACCAAGCTCAGGATAGGTAGTACCAATGACAATGATGAAATTGCTATGCTCCTTAAAGTCCATGGTGACTATTCTATCTGTATTCTTTATCACTGATATAGCTGATATGAG
>DHGO01000161.1:1186-36412 GCA_002402795.1 Deltaproteobacteria bacterium UBA4796 | reverse complement strand
GCATCTCGCATTGAATATAATCTCCTTGAGAAAGGAGAAAGGGAGGTAAGAGCCTCGGATATTGGGGAGATGATTATGGATGAACTCAGAGAACTCGATGAGGTAGCTTATGTACGGTTTGCATCGGTCTATCGACAATTCAGGGATATAAATGAATTTATGGAAGAGCTAAAAAATCTTATCCTGAAAAAAGGTGAAAGATGAAAGACGAACAATACATGCATCTTGCTTTAGCTCTTGCAAAAAGAGGTAGTGGAACTACTTCGCCTAATCCTATGGTGGGCGCTGTAGTGGTAAAAAATAGACGTATCGTAGGAAAGGGATACCACAAAAAAGCAGGCCTCCCCCATGCAGAAATAATAGCAATAAATAAGGCAAAAGAAGAATCCATGGGTGCTACCCTCTATGTGAACCTTGAACCATGTGCCCATACAGGAAAGACTCCACCCTGCACAAACGCAATCATCAAGGCAGGCATCAAAAAGGTGGTCATCGCCATGGTTGATCCAAACCCCGAAGTAAATGGCAAAGGCGTTGAAACCTTAAGAAAGGCTGGCATAGAGGTAAAGATTGGTCTCCTTGAAAAAGAAGCACAACGGCTCAATGAAGCTTTCATCGTGTATATGGAGGGAAAAAGACCCTTTGTTATCTTGAAGGCAGCATTAAGTCTTGATGGAAAGATAGCAACAAAAACTTATGATTCGAAATGGATATCCAGTGAAGCATCAAGAAGGTTTGTTCAAAAGCTAAGATCAGAAGTGGACGGAATAGTGGTGGGGATTAATACTGTTATTCTGGATAACCCCCTTCTCATACCAAAGGTTACGAGACCAAAAAAATATCCCCTCCGTATAATCCTTGACTCAAAACTCAGGATTCCTCTTCTCTGTGATGTGGTAAAAACAGTTAACAAATATAAAACATGGATATTTACTGCGGAAGATTCACGAACAGAAAAAGAGGCAAAATTAACATCAATGGGAATAGAGATTATTAAAGTGCCAAAAGATGAGTTCGGCAGGGTATCCCTCAAACATGTGAGCAATGAACTCCATCGAAGAGATATTGTGAGCCTCCTCTTAGAAGGAGGTAGTGAGGTAAATGGCGCATTTTTCAGAGAAGGACTGGTTGACAAGGTAATGCTCTTTTATGCTCCAATTTTAATTGGAGGTAAAACCGCATTGAACCTTATAGGTGGTAAGGGAGTAGACTTCTTAAAAGACGCGTTTAAGGTATATGTGACAGCAGTCAAAAGATTTAAAGATGATATATATATAGAGGGATATGTTCACAGGAATCATTGAAACGATAGGAACTATTACCCGCATTAACAAAAAAACTGGAAAATGGGAGTTCTTTATCAAAATACCTTTGCAAAAAGAGGCTATTACAGAGGGTGAAAGCCTTTCAATAGATGGCGTCTGCCTTACTGTTGTAAGTATAGATAGGGATATTGTCTGTGTTGATGCGTCGCTTGAAACACTGAAGGTCACTACACTCAATAAGAAGACAGAAGATATGAATGTTAACATCGAACGTTCATTGAAGGCAGATGGTCGATTTGGCGGTCATTTTGTCACAGGACATGTGGATTGTACAGGAACTATAGTGGAAATACAGAGGAAAGGTGATTCTATTGAGTTAACAATAGAAGTGCCTTCGCAATTTTCACGGTATATAGTTGTCAAGGGCTCCATAGCAGTGGATGGAATAAGCTTGACAGTGAACAGCCAACGTGATAATAAATTTACAGTTAACATAATCCCGTATACTGCTTCACATACAACAATACTGAATAAGCACCTGCGGGATAATGTAAATATAGAAACGGATATTATAGGAAAATATATGGATAATTTTATAAGGAAAGAAAATAGAAAGGGTATAGATTTGGATTTTCTCCATAAGTACGGGTTTACAAAGTAGAAAAGATAAGATTAAATAGTTATAATATTAACAGGGTTATAAGATTGGAAGGTATAAAATGGCTATTTCAAAAATAGAAGACGTTATTCATGATATACAATCAGGAAAGATGGCCATCATAGTTGATGATGAAGATAGAGAGAATGAAGGAGATGTAATGGTTGCGGCAGAAAAGGTTACCCCCGTTATCATAAATTTTATGGCTCGCCATGCATGCGGCCTCATATGTCTCTCCCTTACAGAAGAGCGGGTCAGAGAACTTGACCTTCCTTTGATGGTTCAAAACAATACTTCTCAGCATAAAACAGCCTTTACTATTTCAATAGAAGCAAAAAAAGGTGTTACAACCGGTATTTCAGCTCACGATAGAGCACACACCATTCAGGTTGCCATAGACGAGAAAACAACACCCGATGACCTTGCAAGGCCTGGCCACATATTTCCACTTATGGCAAAAAAAGGTGGAACCCTTGTGAGGGTTGGGCACACTGAAGCCTCAGTGGATCTTGCAAGGCTTGCTGGTTTGAAACCTGCTGGTGTTATATGTGAAATCATGAAAGAAGATGGTACGATGGCACGTATGCCAGATCTTGAGATCTTTGCCGAAAAACATAATCTCAAAATAGTCACCATAGCAGATTTGATTAAGTATAAGATGAGAAATGAAAAACTTGTACGGAGGGTTGTGGAAACAAAAATCCCTACCAGGTATGGCGGCGAATTTAAATTGATAGGTTATGAAAATGATATAGACAGAGCAACACACCTTGCCCTTGTAAAGGGCGAGGTAGCCCCAGATGATGATGTGCTTGTGAGGGTTCACTCTGAATGTTTCACAGGTGATGTGCTTGGTTCAATGAGATGTGACTGTGGGGAGCAGCTCCATTCTGCCCTGAAGATGATTGAAAAAGAAGGGAAAGGTGTCTTTGTCTATATGAGGCAGGAAGGAAGAGGTATTGGACTCGTCAATAAGTTAAAGGCATATTCACTTCAGGATCATGGCCATGATACTGTTGAGGCAAATATTGCCCTTGGGTTTTCTCCAGACCTCCGTGACTATGGAATAGGTGCACAGATTTTACATGATCTTGGTGTCCATAAAATGAGGCTTCTGACGAATAACCCTAAAAAGATTAGAGGTCTTGAAGGGTATGGTCTTAAGGTCGTAGAAAGAGTTCCCATAGAGATGTCACCTACAAAAGACAACATTGCGTATCTCAAGACCAAACAGGAAAAACTTGGCCACATTCTTAATAATATATAGGAGATAACATGACCACAGTATACGAAGGAAAACTTATCGCAAAAGGTTTTAGATTTGCTATAGTGGTAAGTAGATTTAATAGCTTCATTACAGACAGACTCCTTGAAGGTGCTCTTGATGCCTTAAAAAGGCATGGCGTAGAAGAGAATATGATTTCTATATATAGAGTTCCAGGTTCCTTCGAAATTCCTCTTATGGCAAAAAGGCTTGCAAAAAAGAAAGACATTGACGGTATCATATGTCTTGGTGCCCTTATCAAGGGGGCTACACCCCATTTCCATTATATTGCATCTGAAGTTGCAAAAGGTATAGCCCAGGTTTCCCTTGAGTACGAAAAGCCAATATCCTTTGGTATTATTACAAGTGAAAATATAGAGCAGGCAATTGAAAGGGCAGGTACAAAATCCGGCAACAAAGGTTATGACGCTGCCTTATCCATTATAGAAATGGTTAACCTTTTAAAGGAAAAAACCTTGTGCGGCGAAGGAAAGCAAGAGAGATAGCGTTGAGGATGCTCTATCAGATGGAAACGAATGCTGATGACCCTGAAGGCGCTTTAGAGAGATACTGTACAACCTTTCCACACCATAAAGACGTTATAGAATACTCTAAATCTTTGCTCTCGGGAATCAGCAGGGGAAAAGAAAGGATTGATCGCTATATAGCTTCCGCAAGTGAGCACTGGAAAATAAGTAGAATTACCTATATTGATAAGAATATTCTGAGAATAGGGGTATATGAAATGCTCTTTGCACCTGATATACCTTTGAAGGTTGCTATTGATGAAGCCATTGAACTCAGTAAAAAGTATGGGGGGGCAGGCTCCAGAGAATTTATCAATGGTGTTTTAGATAGAATTGCACAAGACCACTATAAAAAGGAGAATCCAAAAAAACCATGAAAGCTGATAAGATATGGATGGACGGAAAATTTATTGACTGGGATGATGCAAATGTACATGTGTGTACACATACACTTCATTATGGCGTTGGTGTTTTTGAAGGTATACGTTGTTACGAATGTCATGATGGCAAAAGCGCCATTTTCATGCTTAACAAACATATCGATAGACTTTTCGATTCAGCCCATATCGTACAACTCGATATTCCATATTCAAAGCGCGAGGTTATTGACCTTTGTAAAGAGATTGTGAAGGTAAACAATTTCAAGGAATGTTACATAAGACCCATAGTCTTTATGGGGCATAACGAGCTTGGATTATATGTAAAAGAGTTTAAGGTGAGGGTTGCAATCATCAGCTGGGTATGGGGCGCATATCTCGGGGATGAAGCCTTGAAGAATGGAATCAGGGCAAAGATTTCTTCTTTCACAAGACACAATGTGAATGCAGGTATGTCGAAGGGCAAAATAAGTGGCCAATATGTAAATTCCATACTGGCAAAGAAGGAAGCTGTTGCCGCTGGCTTTGATGAAGCCATATTGCTCGATACAGAGGGTTATGTCTCTGAGGCAAGTGGTGAAAATATTTTTATGTTGAGAAACAATATTATAAAAACCACCCCCCTTACATCAATACTTCAGGGCGTTACAAGAGATGCTGTTATCAAACTTTCGAGAGACATGGGTTATGAGGTAAAAGAAGAACGATTTACAAGGGATGAGCTCTATATTGCCGACGAGGTTTTCTTTACAGGTACTGCTGCAGAAGTTACTCCAGTATGCGAGATAGACGGGAGAAAGATTGGTGAAGGGAGACCGGGTTCTGTAACGCTCAGTATCCAGAAGAAATTTTTTGAAGTAGCCCGTGGTATGCATAAGGAGTATTCAGACTGGCTTACATATCTGTAAATTCAGTGAATGGGTATATAGGGGATGGGTGTATGAGGAACCCCATTCTCTCATCTTCTCATCTTCTGGGTTAAAACATGCTTCACATTATAATTGATGGCTATAATTATATTAACAGGATCCATACTTCAAGGATAGGAGATGTCTTTTATCTCGAAACATTGAGAAAAGAGTTTCTTGAAGAGCTTGCCCTGTACAGGAGGAAAAGGAAGGCTGACATAACAGTGGTCTTTGATGCATACAGGAGTAATTCTTTTAACCGTCAACGGGATATGTATAAGGGAATCAATATTGTCTATTCAAAGGCCAGCGAGACGGCTGATGATATTATCATAGAATATATTCGAGAAAAAAGGGCAGGTACTGTCATTGTAAGCTCTGACCGTGCCATCATAGATGAAGCCAAGAGATGTGGTATCCCTTTTATTACACCCCTCAGGCTCAAGGAGGCAATGGGGTCTGAAGAAAAAGGTGAAGAGGAAAGAACACGTATCATAAAGGGTAATCCCAGAATACTTCCTAAAAAGTTGAGAAAATCAATAAGAACTATTGAAAAGATTTGAGGCCCTTATGATATATAAGTTAATCTTAGCACATATAAAAAATTTCAAGAAAGGATAGCCCCCATGTTAGTAAAAGATATAATGGTTCATAATGTCATTACTGTAACAAGTGATACTTATGTGCTCGATGCAGAACGTATTATGGAATTTCATAAAATAGGGAGGCTTCCTGTAGTCGATAAAGGAAGGCTTGTCGGATTAATTACAAAAGATGATGTCCTGAAGGCAAGCCCTTCTTCTACAACCCCTTACAACCAGCGCCAGCTTTTTTATTTGGTATCGAAACTTACAGTGAAAGAGATCATGAAAACAAAAGTAATAACGGTAACTCCTGATACCACTATTGAAAAAGCAATAGCAATAGCACAAAAAAACAGGGTTGGCTGTCTTCCTGTTGTGGAAGGCGAAAGGGTAGTAGGCATACTTACAACAAATGATGTCTTTTATAAAGTTGTCAATCCACTCTTCGGCATTGGTGAGAGGGGTAAGCGTATTACAATATACAATGTGGCGAAAAAAGAAGAACTTCTTGAAATCATGGATTATATTGTAAAAACAGGGGTTCAGATAAAAACATTCTGGGCCCCTCCATATCCTGACAAAAATGAACTTGTGCTCCACCTTGAGACTGAAAATTTGGATCCCATACTTTCCAGGCTAAGAGAAATGGGTTATGATGTGGATATAAGAGATTTTACTGCATAAAAGGTGTATGGTCAGAGCGTATCTCGCACTTTAATTCATTATGCCTTTCTCTAAAAATTGGATGAATAGCGAATGTGAATGCTTAAATAAGTCAGTTTCTTATGAAATTAATTGATAATAAAAGGGTTTTATGGTAAAAAATACATGTGCCAAAAAATAAATACTCAAATCAACTAAATAAAAATATCTTTGTATGGTTATTCATCATACTCTTTGGACTTTTTATCTTTAACATCTACCACAAACCAAAGAAACAATATGATAATGTAATCTTCAGCGATTTTGTTGATGCTGTTAAACAAAATAAGGTCCTTTCAGTGACAATTCAGGGAAAAAACGTAATAGGAATCTTTACAAATGGTAAAGAATTCAAAACCTATGCACCTGATGACCCTGAATTGATGCGCACCCTTCGAGAACACAATGTAAAAGTACAGGCAAAGCCAGAAGAAGAGACAGGTATATGGCAATCCCTTCTGGTATCGTGGTTTCCTATGTTGCTCCTCATAGGCGTATGGATCTTTTTTATGAGACAGATGCAGGCAGGTGGTGGCAAAGCAATGGCATTTGGCAAAAGCAGAGCGCGTCTAATAACAAACAAAGGTAACAGAGTTACCTTCCAGGATGTTGCGGGCATTGAGGAGGCAAAGGATGAGCTTGAAGAGATAATTGAATTTCTCATGGATCCCAAAAAGTTTACAAAGCTTGGTGGAAGGATACCCAAAGGCGTCCTTCTTGTTGGCTCGCCAGGAACAGGAAAAACCCTTCTTGCGCGTGCCATTGCAGGAGAAGCAGGTGTCCCCTTTTTCAGTATCAGTGGCTCTGATTTCGTTGAAATGTTTGTCGGTGTAGGGGCATCCCGTGTAAGAGACCTTTTCAATCAAGGGAAAAAGCATGCCCCCTGTATCATATTTATTGATGAAATAGATGCTGTTGGCAGGCATAGAGGTGCAGGTCTTGGAGGAGGACATGATGAGAGAGAGCAGACCCTGAACCAATTGCTTGTTGAAATGGATGGTTTTGAATCAAACGAAGGGGTCATTGTCATGTCAGCAACGAATAGACCTGATGTTCTGGATCCTGCACTGCTCAGGCCAGGACGTTTTGACAGGCAGATTGTTGTTCCTATACCTGATATAAAGGGAAGAGAAGCAATTCTTAAGGTCCATACACGAAAGACTGTACTTTCCCAGAATGTGGATTTATCCATCATTGCCAGGGGTACCCCAGGATTTACAGGGGCTGACCTTGAAAACCTTGTAAATGAAGCAGCTCTTGTGGCAGCTCGAAGAAACAAAAAACAAATTGAAATGGAAGATTTCGAACACGCAAAGGATAAAGTGCTCATGGGCGTAGAAAGAAAAAGTATGATCATCCCTCTCGAAGAAAGAAGAAATGCAGCTTATCACGAAGCAGGCCATGCCCTTGTTGCTAAAATGATTCCTGGCTCAGATCCTATACACAAAGTAACAATTATTCCCAGAGGAAGGGCTTTAGGCATTACCCAGCAACTTCCTATAGATGAACGACACACATATTCAAAGAGATACCTTCTTGACAATATTACCATCCTTCTTGGAGGAAGGGTTGCAGAAGAACTTGTTTTACAGCACGAGACAACTGGTGCGGGCAACGATATTGAGCGGGCAACAGAAATAGCACGGAAGATGATATGTGAATGGGGCATGAGTGAAAAGCTTGGACCCCTGAATTATGGAAAAAACGAAGAGCACATCTTTCTTGGAAAGGAGATAGCACGACACAGAGATTTCAGCGAAAGAACAGCGCAGGAAATTGATGAGGAACTCAGGCAGATAGTATCAGGATGTTTCGAGAGGGCAAAGGACATAGAGCAAAAAAATATTGCTTCCTTACATGCAATTGCAACTACCCTCCTTGAAAAGGAAGTACTCGATGGCTCTGAAATTGATACTATAATCAGAGAAACCAGTGATGGCAGGGGAGACGACGTTATGTAAAAGAAAACCTCTTGTAATGGGGATCGTAAATGTCACGCCTGATTCCTTTTTTGACGGAGGTAAATATTATTCGCCAGAGGCTGCGATACGGCATGGCCTCGGGATGGTGGAAGAAGGTGCAGACATAATCGATATAGGAGGAGAATCGACAAAACCATTTTCAAAACCGGTTTCCATAGATGAAGAACTACAACGCATCATTCCTGTCATTGAAGGTATAAGGGCACAGTCAAACATTCCGATATCAATAGACACTTACAGATCAAAGGTTGCTGAAGAAGCCTGCAAAAGAGGAGCACATATAGTAAATGACATAAGCGGTCTTACCTTTGATGAGAAAATGGTTAATGTGGTTTGTGAATTTGGAACTTCTCTTATCATCATGCACATAAAAGGCAGGCCGGATAATATGCAGGAAAATCCTTTTTATGATGATGTGGTTTCTGAAATAAAAGCCTACTTTAAAGAAAGAATGGATTTTGCAACAAATCACGGGGTAAAAGAAGAAAATATCATACTCGACCCTGGCATAGGATTTGGCAAACGGGTTGAGGATAATCTTAAAATCATCAAACATATCTCTGATTTTAAGGAATTTGGAAGGCCTATTCTTATTGGCACTTCCATGAAATCGTTCATTGGCAAAATAACTGATTCACCACTCCATGAGAGGACTGAAGGAACAATTGCAAGTATAGCAATTTGTGTATGGAATGGCGCAGATATAGTACGGGTCCATGATGTCAGAGGGGCAAAAAAGGCAATACAGCTTGTAGATGCGGTTATGCAATCATGATTGAACTTATCAGGTGGCAGGATATTGTAGATATTCTTATTGTTGCCTTCATTATCTACAGGATACTCTTGCTCATAAAAGGCACCAGGGCAGGACAGCTCATTACCGGGCTTATCATAATTTTTATCGTTTTTTATCTTTCAAAGAAACTTGAACTGGTTACCCTTGGATGGATTTTCAACAATCTTGTAAGCTCTATAATACTGGTTATTGTTGTTATATTCCAGGATGATATTCGTAGAATGCTCATGGCTATCGGAAGGAATCCCTTTTTCAGAAACATTCCCTACATAAAAGAAACGCTATTTTTTGATGAACTCATTAATGCATGTGTAATAATGGCGAAAAGAAGAACAGGGGCGCTCATTGTTATTGAAAGGGAGGTCGGCCTCGAAGAATTTATGGAAATAGGGATACGGCTGGATGCGGAGGTAAATACAGAACTCATCTTGAGTATATTTCAGACAGCTTCTCCCCTCCACGATGGAGCAATGATTATAAGGGAAGGAAGGATTAAAGCAGCAAGCTGCATACTTCCCTTGTCCTCTCAGGATGATATCGATAAAACTTTTGGCACAAGACACAGGGCAGCAATCGGTATTACAGAGGTAACCGATGCACTTGCAATTATTGTTTCTGAAGAGAAGGGAATCATATCCTATAGCTATCAGGGTAAACTTTCTACCAATATTACAGGGGATACGCTCAAAAAGCTTTTGCAGGAGGTATTGCGATAAACTGTTTACATTGTAGGGTTATACTATGAATTTTTTTAAGAAATATGTTTTTAACAATTATCAGCTCAAGCTGCTTTCTCTTCTTCTCGCCATATTTATATGGTTTGCTGTCTTATACGTTAATGAGTCAAGCATGACTACTGCAGCAACCTATTCCTTTAACAGTCTGGATAAAAACCTCATGGTCAAAAAGATTATTCCTCAGGAAATCACCATTACTATAAAAGGAGCGGAATCAATACTCAAATATATAAAACCCAGGGATATTCAAATACCCATTGAGCTTGCAAGGCTTGACGAAGGACGCCACATTTTTCACCTGAAACAGGAGAATATAAAGGTTCCAAAGGGAATAAGAATAGAAAAGATAAAGCCAGAAAGCGTTACTGTTGAGCTCACGAGAATTATAGAAAAAAGATTAAAAACTGTTGTGGTCCTCCATAAAAAATGGAGAGGAATATACAAAATCAAATCATGGTATCCCCACTATGTTCAAGCAGTCGGTACAGGGGAATCCCTCGAAGATCGGGTTACTGTTGAGACAGTTCCTGTAGATGGAGACTTTAAGAAAAATGAGGAAGAAGTGGAAATCCCCCTGGAAGTAAAAAATATGGTGCTGAAAAAAATTACACCAGATACAATTCAAGTAACATTAAGGAGGAATTAGATGCCTACACTGATGGTAAATATTGACCATATTGCAACCATTAGAGAAGCAAGGGGTACACCATACCCTGACCCTGTACATGCTGTCGCCATTGTAGAGATGGCAGGTGCATCAGGCATCATTGTCCATCTAAGAGAGGACAGACGCCATATTAAAGACAGGGATGTAAGAATACTAAGAGAGGTAATAAAGACAAAACTGAATCTTGAGATGGCTGCAACTGCTGAGATGGTAAAAATAGCAGGTGAAATAAAACCTGACATGGTAACCCTCGTGCCAGAAAAGAGGGAAGAGCTTACCACTGAGGGTGGACTTGATGTCGTAACACATACAGGGAAACTGAAAAAGAGCATCGAGAGATTGCATGAAAAAGGCATAGGGGTAAGTCTTTTTGTGGATCCTGAAAAAACGCAGATTATTGCCTCCCATAAGCTATTAGCAGATATGATCGAGATACACACAGGCGCATACAGCGATGCTAAAACAGAAAAAACAAAGGATGAAGAGTTAAAAAAAATAATTATTGCAGCAAAGACTGGCAAGGAATTGGGCCTGAAGGTAAATGCCGGCCATGGCTTACACTATTTCAATATCAGAGAAATCGCCTCTATTCCTGAGATTGATGAATTTAGTATAGGGCATAGTATTATTGCAAGGGCTCTATTTGTTGGCCTTGATAGGGCAATTCGTGATATGGTTGCACTTATAGAGCCAGGAGAGCCCAAATAACATGGTTGGTATTGATATAGTCAGTATCTCGAGAATCACAAGGATCATGGGAAGACATGAGAAGCGATTTCTCGAAAGGATTTTTACAAGAGAGGAAGTTGAATGTATGAAAAAAAGAAAATCTTTCCATGAAACCCTTGCAGGAAGATTCGCTGCAAAAGAAGCCTTCATGAAGGCATACGGCAAAAGCCTTCCATGGAAGGATATTGAAGTCCTGTCAGAAAAAGGAAGGCCCTTTATCAGATTTTGTGGAAAGGATTATAGCGGGGTTAGCATATCCCATGAAAAAACATATGCGGTATCGCTCGTTATGCTTAAGTAAAGGAGGGATAGAAAAATGAAACTACTCTCCCCTGAGAGGATGGTGCAGTATGATGGGTTTGCGATTCATAAATGGGGAATACCTTCATCGGTACTTATGGAAAATGCAGGAAGAACCACCTATCGTCTCACAAAGGAACTATACCTCACGGGAAAGAAACGATTGCTTATAGTATGTGGAAGGGGCAATAATGGCGGGGATGGATTTGTTGTTGCAAGATATGCATTAAGAGATGGTTATGAGACAGTGGTAGCTCTTCTTGGCAGAATGAAAGACTTAAAAGGCGATGCAGCACTCAACATGAGATTGTATCTCTCCATTGGTGGAAGAATCCTTGAATGCCCTGATAATATAAACAGTCTTAAGAGGGAACTTACAAACGCTGACATTATTATTGATGCTATTTTCGGTACAGGTCTTTCAAAACCCGTGAGTGGGGTCGAGAAAAAGGCAATAGACGAGATTAACAGTTCTCAAAAACCTGTCATAGCAGTTGATATACCATCAGGCCTCGATGGAACAAAAGGTATACCCCTCGGCAGTGCTATAAATGCTACCCATACATTTACATACGGGTATCCAAAGCCTGGCCAGATTCTCTATCCAGGTGCGTCCCATACAGGAAGATTGACTGTTGTGGATATTTCTTTACCTGAGATTGCAGAAAAAAGCCTTGGCATTGATGGTCATGTCGTTGATGGTCAAATGCTTAGAAGGATATTAAAACAGAGAATTCCATGGTCCCATAAAGGAACTTACGGTCATGTAGCAGTTATAGCTGGTTCACCAGGTAAAACAGGGGCAGCCCATATGGCTTCCATGGCTGCCCTTAAGATAGGCGCAGGCCTTGTTACCCTCCTTATCCCTGCACGTCTCAACGATATTATGGAAGTAAAGCTTACAGAGGTTATGACTTATCCTGTAAAGGACAGAGGCACAGGGTTCTTTATGCTCTCATCATACGATGAAATCATAGAAGTCTTAAAGGATAAGGATGTTATCATCATGGGACCAGGTCTCTCCCAGAATTCCGAGACCATGGAGCTTGTCAGAAAACTCTATACAACGGTTACCAAACCTTTTGTTATAGATGCGGATGGTATCAATGCCTTTCAGAGGCATACAGGTATCATTAAAAAGGCAAAGGGAGATGCCATATTTACACCCCATCCCGGAGAATTTTCCCGTATTACTGGAATGCCAATCCATGATATTAATTCAGACAGGGTGGGAGCAGGTAGAAATTTTATAAAGCAGTATGGGGCAACCCTCGTGCTCAAGGGTGCAAGAACAATCATATTTGATTCAAAGGGAGATATATTCATAAACCCCACAGGTAATCAATCCCTTGCTAAAGGGGGTAGCGGCGATATACTTACAGGACTCATAGGTGGTATTCTTTCACAGGGATATACCCCTGTTGAGGCATCCATATTAGGCACTTACCTCCACGGGTATATTGCTGATAGCTGGATTGAAGAGTATACTGATATGGACCTTCTTGCCTGTGACATGCTCAACCGCCTGGGGGAAACCTTAAGGGCAATCAAAGATGGAAAGGATAGAATTTATATCGAAAAGTCCCTATGATACCTGGGATATAGGCGAACAAATAGGAAAACAGGCAAAGAGAGGTGACCTCTTTATAATTTACGGAGAACTCGGTTCAGGAAAAACTCAACTGGTAAAAGGTATTGCACGGGGCATTGGTGTAGCTGACTGGCAATATGTGGTAAGCCCTTCCTTTACCATCATCAATATATACGAAGGTAATCATAGCCTATGCCATGTAGACCTTTACAGACTCGAACCCCATGAAGTAATTGATATTAATGTAGAAGAATTTCTCAATGAGAGTGTAGTTGTGGTAGAATGGGCTGAAAGAGGTAAATGGTGGAATGGGGCAATTAAGATATTCATTGATAGCACAGGTGAGATGGAAAGAAAAATAACCATGGAGGTTGAGGATGTTAGTCGTGCAGAAATATGGCGGCACATCAGTAAAAAATATAGAGAGAATTAAGAAGGTTGCAGAAAAAACCATCCAGTATAAAAATCAAGGGAATGAAATGGTCATTGTTGTTTCTGCAATGGCAGGAGAAACAGATCGTCTTTTGAGCCTTGCCCATGAGATTGCAAGGTTTCCTGATGAAAGAGAGGCGGATGTCCTCATTTCCACAGGTGAACAGGTTACTGCAGCGCTTCTTGCTTTAACTCTGAAAGAGATGGGACACGATGCAGTCTCTCTGATGGCAGATCAGGTAAAAATCTCAACAGATTCAAGCTTTGGGAAGGCAAGGATCGCTGATATTGAAAAGGACAGGGTTATCTCCCAGCTTAAAAAAGGTAAAATTGTCATCATTCCTGGATTTCAGGGTGTTGATGAAGAAGGCAATATTACCACTCTTGGAAGAGGAGGGTCAGACACAACCGCAGTAGCTCTTGCCGCAAGCCTTAATGCCGACCTGTGTGAAATATATACAGATGTGGATGGTGTCTATACAACAGACCCGAATATATGCAGTAAAGCGAGAAGACTTGACAGGATATCTTATGATGAGATGCTTGAAATGGCAAGTCTCGGGGCAAAGGTTCTACAGATCAGATGTGTGGAACTTGCAAAAAAGTATAATGTCCCTATTCTTGTAAAATCATCCTATGAAGAGGGAAAAGGAACGCTTGTATGCAGGGAGGATAGAACAATGATGGAAAAGGTTGTAATCTCAGGGGTAACCTACAATAAGAACGAAGCGAAAATAACAGTGAGCAAGGTGCCTGACAGGCCAGGCATGGCGGCCATGATTTTTACTGCCCTCTCTGATGTAAATATTCCCGTTGACATCATCGTACAGAATGTAAGCCGTGGAAGTTACACGGATATAACCTTTACTGTAGCAAAGGCTGATGCAAAAAAGGCATATAAAATTATGGCAGATATTGTAAAGGAGATTGGTGCAGAAAGCGTTACCATGGATGAAGATATTGCCAAGGTATCCATTGTAGGAGTTGGCATGAGGTCCCATTCAGGTATTGCATCGAAAATGTTCTCTGTTCTTGCAAACGAGGGAATAAACATAGAAGCAATTACAACTTCCGAAATAAAGATTTCATGTGTTATTGAGGCAAAATACGGTGAACTGGCTGTCAATGTTCTCCACAGGGCTTTTGGTCTCGATAAACAGGATGTTGAGGAAGAAAGTGAAAATTGAATTCTACGATACCACACTACGCGATGGCACCCAGTCAGAAGATGTAGCCTTTTCTCTCAATGACAAGCTTATGATTACAAAAAAGCTGGATGAATTTGGCATCCATTATATCGAGGGAGGCTGGCCTGGTTCTAACCCAAAGGATTTGAGCTATTTCCAGGATGTTAAAAAACTTTCTCTGAAAAATGCCAGGATTGTAGCCTTCAGCAGCACAATAAAAGATGATCAAAAACCTGAACAGAGTGAATCCATAAGGGCTTTATTGCAGGCAGATACAGACTATGTAACCATCGTTGGAAAGAGCTGGGATTTACATGTGAGAGATGCCCTGAAGGTTACCCTTGATGCAAACCTCAAGATGATTGAAAGGACTATAGCATACCTGAAGAAACAGGGAAAGAAGCTCTTTTTCGATGCAGAACATTTCTTCGATGGTTATAAGCGTAACAGGGTCTATGCAATGAAGGTTATACGGGCAGCTGTCGATGCAGGTGCAGACCTTGTTGTGCTTTGCGATACAAATGGTGGGAGCATGTCCAATGAAGTATATTCCATTGTCAAAAGAGTCTACAGAGCAGTAAAAATACCCTTAGGGATACACACTCATAATGATTGTGAACTGGCAGTAGCAAATACACTGATGGCAGTAGAAGCTGGCTGCCGACATGTACAGGGTACAATAAATGGTTATGGTGAAAGATGTGGTAATGCAAACATGTGCTCCATAATACCCAACCTTATACTCAAACTTGGTTATGAGGGAATTCCAAAAGATAGACTTGCAAGGCTTCGGGATGTAAGTCTTTTCGTTGATGAAATGGCAAATGTTATTCCTGACAAACACAGACCCTATGTGGGTGAGAGCGCATTTGCCCATAAAGGTGGTATTCATGTGAGTGCAATAAGGAAAAATCCAGAAACATACGAACATATAAAACCAGAACTCGTGGGCAATACCCAGAGGGTACTCATATCAGACCTTTCTGGAGAAAGCAGTATCCTTTACAAGGCAAAAGCCTTTAACATAGATATAGAAAAGAATAGAAGAATAGTAAAAGAAGTGGTAAAGAAGATAAAAGAACTTGAGATGCGTGGATATCAATTCGAGGGCGCCGAGGGTTCTCTGGAACTTCTTATGAAAAAGAGTCTTGGCGTTCATAAGCAATACTTTGACCTTATTGGTTTCAGGGTCGTTGTTGAAAAGAAGGAAAGGGGAGAACCCATATCTGAAGCTACAATTATGTTAAAGGTTGGTGATCGTATTGAACATACAGCCGCCCTTGGTAATGGCCCGGTAAACGCCCTTGATAATGCACTGCGAAAGGCACTCCATAAATTCTATCCAACCCTTGCCAGAATGAACCTTGTGGATTACAAGGTAAGGGTCCTTACAACAACAGATGGTACAGAAGCACCCACAAGGGTGCTTATCGAGAGTAGTGATGGTAAACGGGTATGGGGAACAGTGGGCGTATCGCCAAACATCATAGAGGCAAGCTGGCAGGCTTTAGTTGATAGCATAGACTATAAATTATTGATAGAGGAGGAAAACATTTGAACAGGCTTTTAGATATTCGCGATGCAACAAAAGAGCTTAATATACTTCGCTCGTTAAAGGGCTATAAACCACCTTTTACTGTTGTGGGGCACTATAAGCTCATTGATGACGGAATACGTCCTGAAGCAACGGTCATTATAAAAACTGACAGTAAAGAGATGCATGAGGCATCAACAGGTGTTGGACCTGTTGATGCGCTTGCCAGTGTTTTAAAAAAGTCACTGACATCCATCTTTCCTGTTATCAAGGGCGTGAAGCTTGTCGACTTTTCTTCCCGTATTCATGATTCAAAATCAGGCACCTCTGCAAAAGTGGAGGTTTCGATTATTTTTACAGATAGTGAAAAGATATGGAGTGTTACAGCCATTTCAGCAAACATAAACATGGCTTCCTTCTTAGCGCTTCTCGATGGATTCGAATATGCCATACTCTCGAGAGAGAATAAACCTTAGATAACGGTAATGTAATAATAAAAAAGCTATGCATGTTCCAAGTTTCAGTAATTAAAATAACTCTGCAGGAGGGCAATAATGGCAAAAGCTAATAGTATTTACTGGAATCCTATTCTTGAAACCCTACCCCGCGAAAAACTTCGAGCCCTTCAATTCAAAAAATTCAGACGCATCCTTGAATGGGCTTACAACAATTCCCCTTTTTACAAGAGATTTTATCGTCATCACGGGCTTGAACCCGGGGATATAAAAACCTTTGATGACATTAAGAAGATTCCCAAAACCGATAAGGGGATGCTGAGGGAGGTACAAAAAAGGCCACCATTTCCA
The DNA here is from genome assembly GCA_002402795.1 of Deltaproteobacteria bacterium UBA4796. Taxonomy (GTDB): domain Bacteria; phylum Desulfobacterota; class Syntrophorhabdia; order Syntrophorhabdales; family Syntrophorhabdaceae; genus UBA8905. The sequence goes on along the minus strand of DHGO01000161.1, from coordinate 19,366 downwards.
TATGGTGATATGCTGGCTGTACCTTTAAAAGATGTCACTATATTCAGGCAGACAAGCGGTACAACAGGCACCCCTGTATATCAAGCCGATACATGGCAGGATTGGGAATGGTGGGCTGAGTGCTGGTCTTATATCCTCTATGCCCAGGGATACAGGGATACTGACCGTGTATTTCTCCCCTTTGGTTATAATATATTTGTTGCCTTCTGGGCAGGTCACTATGCAGCCGAGAAAGTTGGCTGCGAGGTAGTTCCAGGAGGTGTACTTGACACAGAGGCAAGAATCCTTAAGATGCAGGAGCTCAAATGTACTGCATTTATGGCAACCCCCACCTATGTGCTTGGAATGGCTGATACAGCAAAGAAGATGGGAATTGACCCTAAAACCATAGGTATAAAGAGGATCACCTGTGCCGGTGAACCTGGTGCAAGTATTCCAGCTACCAAGAAAAGGATTGAGGAAACCTGGGGTGCAAAGGTCTATGACCATATAGGTGCCACAGAAATCGGGGCATGGAGTTACATGTGCACATTCCAGTCGAGAGGCCTCCATGTAAACGAAGCCTTCTTCCTGGTTGAGATTGAAGATATTGACACAGGAGAGATTATAGAAAAACCAGGAAAAAACGGCAAAATGGTTATCACTGCCTTTGACAGAATAGGCAAACCATGTATACGTTTCGATTCAAAAGATGTAATACGCTGGGCAGACTATAAGTGTGAATGCGGCCGTACCTTCAGGATAATAGATGGCGGAGTGATTGGCAGGGTTGATGATATTACAAAGGTAAAAGGTGTTCTTCTTGCTCCCACGGCAATCGAAGAGGTTATAAGGAGTTTCAAAGAGCTTGGAGATGAGTATGAAGTCATCGTTACCAAGAAGGGTGATATTGATGATATTCTTCTGAAGATTGAAATTAGGCCAGGCTTTGAACAAAATAAAGATGATATACTGGCTCGCCTGAAAGACCAGTTAAGGGTTAAGACGAACCTTGGATATAAAATGGAAATTCATCCTTTTGGGAGCCTGCCTCGATATGAGGTAAAGGCAAAACGATTCAAAGACTTAAGAAATCATTAAAATAAGGAGGGACTTTCTTGAAAGCCAAATACGATATAAATGCAATTGATAAGAAGATAAAGAAACTCAGGAAGGCAACAGAGGAGGTCATGGAGGCTGGAGGTAATATTGAGGCTGTTAAAAGGAATACGAATAGGATTCTTGCAAGTATTAAAATGCTGGAGCTGAATGTATGTGATGTTTCGCCTCTATTAAAATAAACCTATAGTACTCATTTTCACAAATTAATCTTGACGAATTTAGAGAAGAAGGATTATATTTTTTATATCATCAGTTTTATTTACAGGAGATAAGATGCCCATATACGAGTATCAATGCGAAAAATGTGGTAAAAGATTTGAAATATTCCAGAAAATTGGTGATGAACCATTAAAAAGATGCAGGAAGTGTAACGGGGTACTCCATAAACTCATATCCCAGTGTTCGTTTCATCTCAAGGGTAGCGGGTGGTATGTGACGGATTACAAGAAGCCGGTTGATACTGTAAAGGGTGAAAAGAAACACGAAAAAAAGGAGCCACAAAAAGGCCCATCTCAGGAATCAACTGCAATAACAAAAGAAGGCAAGGAAACTACACCGGTAAAAGAAGCATCAGGAGGATGATATGAAAATAGGGGATCCAGTAAAGTTCCCTTTTGCACAAAAAGAGATGGAAGGCAGAGTCAAAAAAATATTTCAGAAAACAGTATACATTCAAGCAGATTTTCCCGGGCAAAAAGGAAAAATCATCAAAAGAAAGATGAAAGATATAAAGGCATGAAATTAAGGGTATAGAATCTTACCTGTAGTAATCCTGAAGTGCTTTTACACTTATCCTTCCCTTTGTAACGCTCTCTAATGCGTTTGCCACAGCCTGGGCACCTGATATGGTTGTGGTATAAGGAATCCTGTATTGAACCGCCTCTGCCCTTATAAGGATTTCGTCCTTTTTTGGATTTTTTCCACTTGGTGTATTTATAATAAAATTAATCTCACCATTCTTTATCATATCCACAATATGGGGACGTCCTTCTGAAACCTTATTCACCAATTTTACTTCTATGCCATTATTTACAAGCACCTTTCCTGTCCCTTTTGTGGCATATATTGTAAATCCAAGGTCAGATAATTTTTTTGCAATAAAAATAATATTTCTCTTGTCTTTATTTTTTACACTGATAAATACATTTCCCTGAGATGGGAGGTCCTGGTAAGCACCACGTTGTGCTTTCCAGAAGGCATTGCCAAAATTTATATCAATACCCATTACTTCACCTGTAGATTTCATTTCAGGACCCAGAACGGTATCTATTCCATGGAATCTGCTAAAAGGAAATACTGATTCCTTGACTGCCACATGCTTCATATTTATTGTTTTATCTATGCCTGAATCTTTTAATTTCATACCTACCATTACCTTTGCTGCAATCTTTGCCCATTGTATACCTGTAGCTTTGCTTACAAAGGGGATAGTTCTGCTTGCCCTTGGATTTACCTCGAGCACATAGATGGTATCGTCCTTGACTGCAAACTGCACGTTCATAAGGCCAACAACATTAAGCTTCATGGCAAGCTGTTCGGTATAAGAGTGAATCCGCTTTATGACATTGTCGCCAAGGGTATAAGGAGGCAATACGCACGCACTGTCCCCTGAATGAATACCTGCCTCTTCTATGTGTTCCATGATACCTGCAACAATACACCTTTCGTCATCTGCAACAGCATCCACGTCGATTTCTATTGCATCATCGAGAAATCTGTCAATTAGAATGGGCTTCTCAGGGGATGCTTCGGTTGCTCTTGTCATAAATGCCTCGAGGTCACTTTCAGTATAGACTATCTCCATTGCCCTCCCACCAAGTACATATGAGGGTCTGACCATAACAGGATAGCCAATATCATGGGCAACTCTTCTCGCTTCTTCAAAAGAGGCTGCCACACCATTATCCGGTTGATTGAGATTGAGTTTCTTGAGCAATGTTTTGAATTTATCCCTGTCTTCAGCCATATCAATGGACTCTGGTGCTGTTCCAATTATCGGCGCACCTGCTTTCTGAAGTTGTACTGCCAGATTCAGGGGCGTCTGTCCGCCAAACTGGACAATAAGACCAGCAGGTCTTTCCTTCATTACAATATCCATAACATTCTCAAAGGTAAGGGGTTCGAAGTACAGTTTATCAGATGTATCATAGTCAGTACTCACTGTCTCAGGATTGCTATTAACCATAATTGTTTCGTATCCAAGTTCTTTCAGAGCAAATGCTGCATGGACGCAACAGTAATCGAACTCTATACCCTGCCCTATCCTGTTAGGCCCTCCTCCGAGTATCATAATTTTCTTTCTCTGAGAGACCCTTGATTCATCCTCCTTTTCATAGGTTGAATAGTAATAGGGTGTGTAGGCTTCGAATTCAGCTGCACAAGTATCTACCAGCTTAAAAACAGATTCTATACCCCGTTGAAGCCTTAAGGAGCGAACCTCATTCTCATCAAGACCAATAATCATTCCTATCTCCCTATCAGAGAATCCAAATCTTTTTGCTTTCCTCATAATACTCTCTGGAAGACCATTATGGGGATAAGAAAAGATAGGAAGGTCCCTTGCATAAACCTTGAGTTCCTCTTCAAGTTCAACAATCTCTGCTATATTTTTTAGAAACCATTTATCTATGCCTGTAAGACAATAAATTTCGTCAATTGAAAAACCTGCTTTAAAAGCATATCGGATATAAAAAACCCTTTCGCTCATGGGAACCATAAGATTCTTTCTTATATATTCAGAGTCGTTCTTACCAGGAAGTCTGTCATTGATAATGCCGAAATTGCCTGTCTCGAGAGAGCGTAATCCCTTCTGAAGGGCTTCCTTGAAGGTTCTCCCTATTGCCATCGCCTCACCAACAGACTTCATCGATACGGTGAGGGTCTCATCAGCTCCTTTAAACTTCTCAAAGGTAAATCGGGGAATCTTCACAACACAGTAATCAATGGTGGGTTCAAAGGATGCCGGGGTCTTCTTTGTTATGTCGTTCGGAATTTCATCAAGGGTATATCCTATTGCAAGCTTTGCAGCAATCTTCGCAATAGGAAAACCTGTAGCCTTTGAAGCGAGTGCCGAACTACGGGATACCCTCGGGTTCATCTCTATGACGACCATTCTTCCGGTATGTGGTTCAATGGCAAACTGAATATTGGAACCACCTGTTTCAACGCCTATCTCCCTTATAATGCGAATAGCCGCATCCCTCATGGCCTGGTATTCTTTATCCGTGAGTGTTTGCGCAGGTGCTACCGTTATGCTGTCACCTGTATGGATACCCATGGGGTCAAAATTTTCAATGGAGCAGATAATCACGACATTATCCTTTTTGTCCCTCATGACCTCAAGCTCAAACTCCTTCCATCCTATGACAGATTCCTCTATAAGTATCTCGCTTATCATACTGCTCTCAAGGCCCCTCCGGGCGAGAATTTCAAATTCCTCTATGTTATAAGCAACTGATGCTCCTGTTCCTCCAAGGGTATAACTTGGTCGTATTATCAGTGGAAAGCCTATACTCCGGCCTATCTTTTGCGCCTCTTCCATTGTACAGGCAAGACCGCTTCCTGGAACTTCGAGACCTATCTTTTCTATTGCAGTCTTGAATTCTTCCCTATCCTCTGCTTTTTTTATGGCATTGTAGTCTGCACCTATCAATTCCACACCGTATTGTTTCAATACACCTCTCTCTGATAGGATTGTGGCAAGGTTGAGTCCTGTCTGTCCTCCTATGGTCGGGAGGAGTGCATCGGGTCTTTCTTTTCTGATAATCTCTTCAAGAATCTCTGGAATGAGAGGCTCTATATATACCCTGTCTGCCATGTCCGGGTCTGTCATAATTGTGGCAGGGTTGCTGTTGACGAGAATCACCCTGTAGCCTTCTTCCCTTAAGGCTTTACAAGCCTGGCTACCTGAATAATCGAATTCACACGCCTGGCCTATAATGATTGGTCCTGAGCCAATAAGGAGTATACTTCTTATGTCAGTTCTTTTCGGCACCTATAGCGCTCCATCATATTTCTGAATTTATCAAATAAACCGTAGCTATCATGAGGTCCCGGTGATGCCTCAGGATGAAACTGCACAGAAAAGATGGGGTAAGCTTCATGCTCGATACCCTCAACTGTATTATCATTGAGGTTCACATGAGTAACCTTGATGGGCTCCTGTATGGATGATACATCCACTGCGAAACCATGGTTTTCTGAGGTGATATGAACCCTGCCAGTTAAAAGGTCTTTTACAGGATGGTTTGCTCCTCTATGACCAAATTTGAGTTTGTAGGTTCTTCCTCCGTATGCAAGTCCAAGGAGTTGCTGACCAAGGCAAATACCGAAGATGGGTGTCTTTCCTATGAGCTTCTTAATCTCTTTTATTGCATAGGGAAGGGCATCCGGGTCACCGGGTCCATTGGAAAGTAAAACGCCGTCTGGATGCAGGGCAAGTATATCCTCTGCCTTTGTATTTGCGGGTACAACAATAACATGACATTCTACCTTCTCCAGCATTCTGAGGATATTCATCTTCACACCAAAATCCATGACAACAACTCTTAACTTCTGTGTTCTATCGTTCCACACATACGGCTCCTTACAAGTAACCTCTTGTACAAGGTCTATTCCCACGATTCCTCTGGAATGCTTTGCTTTTTCCACAAGGCTCTCAGGGCTCAAATCAATGGTCGAAATTATTGCCTTCATTGCCCCTCGTGACCTTATATGTTTTGTAAGTGCCCTGGTATCAACATCTTCCACTGCAATGATATTATGCCTTTTTAGATAATCATAAAGGCTCTCTTCAGCCCTGAAATTACTCGCAATACGGCTGAACTCCTTTACAATAAGACCTTCTATCTTTGGTCCATCTGATTCCACATCGCTCTCATTTACTCCATAGTTTCCAATAAGTGGGTAGGTCATTGTAACAATCTGTCCCTTGTACGAAGGGTCTGTTATAATCTCCTGATAGCCTGTCATGCTCGTATTGAAAACAATCTCGCCTTCCTTCTCTCCTTCCACACCATAACTTTCCCCTTCGAATACAGTACCATCTTCAAGGGCAAGAAACGCCTTCATCTACTCCCCCTGCAGGCTTTTATACAGATTCCACATATATGATGACCCAGATTTCTTTTCTTTTTAAATTTATCGAGCGTCTCATAACATCCATGATGGTCAAAGGATAAAGGGTCTTCTTTTACTGCCCCTGCAGGGCATACATCCATACACGCCCTGCATTTTCCGCACGAAAAACTCAAAGGGGTTCCCGGAACAAGGGGCATATTGGTAAGCACAGTGTTGTACCGTACCCGGGCTCCATAGACTGGATGGATGAGAAGGTTGTTTCTGCCGATCCATCCAATACCAGAAATCTCTCCTGCCCTTTTGTGGGATATGTGACCCTTTTGATGCTGCCAGTCAACAATCTGTGATGCGGGGAAGGGTAAAGCCTTATACCCCTTTCTCTCTATAGCCAGTGCAATATGGTATCCAATCATATCCAGCCTATAGTTCAATTGACGGTAATGATGGAGGTAGATAAGATTGGGACCATCAGTAACCGTATCTAATACAGACTTTGATAATACAAGCCCGAAAGAGACAATAAACGTATATTCTTTACGAATATAATCCGGAAGACCAACAAGCTCTCTATCATACTGCGAGAAGTCACCAATACCAAAGACATGAGGCTTATATTCCTCTATCAATGCCATTAATTCGCTATCCATTTTTTCGTTCATCGAAACCTCATTCGAGAGATGTCCTTAAGGTAATTAAGAGGGTTTATATTTAAAGTATGAATCCTTTACAAACGTTAACTCTGCTATCCATTTTTCTCCTGAGTTTCATAGTTCCATGCGTGCAGAAACCTTAAATAATTCCCTTTTTCTTAAAATGTACCAGAAGTGCAGTAACAGCAGCTGGTGTAACACCGGAGATGCGTGATGCCTGGCCAAGGGATACGGGCGTTATTCTTGTTAATTTTTCTATTACCTCTTTTGATAGTCCTGAAACCTCTTTATAATTAAAGTCCTCTGGTATCTTTTTATTTTCAAGGCTTAAGATTCTTTTCACCATTTCCTTCTGTCTATCTATATAGCCCTGGTATTTTATATTCAACTCTACCTGATATGCAATCTCTTCCTCAACAGGCTCCAATGCCGGTGCCATTGGATACAGGTCTTTCATATTAACCTCTGGTTTTTTAAGAAGTTCCTCAAGGGTAACCGGATTTTTAATCTCTTCCATGAGAAATTTTTTAAGCATCATATTCGTCTCTTTTGAAGGTGTGAGCCTGATTGATCGCAATATACTCAATACTTCTTCTATTTTAGATTTCTTTTCCATAACCTTCTTATACCGTTCTTTCGAGACAGCACCAATAGCATATCCTTTTTCTGTAAGACGTAAATCCGCATTATCCTCTCTTAAAAGAAGCCTGTGTTCAGCCCGTGATGTAAACATCCTGTAAGGCTCATCCACTCCCTTTGTTACAAGGTCATCGATAAGCACACCTATATAAGCCTCATCCCTTCCAATGATAAAGGCTCCAGCTTCCTTTAATCGCAATGCAGCATTTATACCTGCCATTAATCCCTGAGCCCCTGCCTCTTCATAACCTGTTGTACCATTAATCTGTCCTGCCAGAAAGAGATTCCTAATCAATTTTGTTTCCAGTGTGGGGTAAAGCTGTGTGGGAAATACAAAGTCATATTCAATGCCATATCCGGGTCTTGTAATTTCAACCTTTTCAAGACCCTTTATACTTCTTAGCATCTGTATTTGAATATCGAGGGGAAGGCTCGTGGCAAGGCCGTTTGGATAGTATTCCAGTGTGTCGAGGCCCTCTGGCTCGATGAATATCCGGTGTCTTTCCTTTTCCTTAAACCTTACGACCTTATCCTCTATGGATGGACAATATCTCACTCCCGTGCCTTTTATCTTGCCTGTGTAAAGAGGTGACCTGTCAAGGCCTGTTCTTATAAGTTCGTGTGTTTTGTTGTTTGTATATACTATGTAACAGGGCACAAGCTTATTCTCAATGCGAGTTGTGAGAAAAGAAAAGGGTTTTGGTGGTATATCACTATACTGGGGCTCAAGTTTTGAAAAATCTATGGTTCTTCCGTCAAGCCTCGGACATGTACCTGTCTTTAACCTTCCGATTTCAAAACCCAATTCTTTCAAAGAATTGGAAAGCCCTATTGATGGAAAATCCCCCATCCTTCCTGCCTCAAAGTGTTCAAGACCTATATGAATCAATCCTCTTAAGAATGTTCCTGTTGTTAGTATCACAGATTTCCCGTAAAATTTTTCACCCCACTTTGTTTCAACGCCCTGGATAACGTTACTATCAACAAGGAGTTTTTCAACAATTGCCTGCCTGATATGAAGATTTTCCTGTCTTTCGAGCCTGTGTTTCATCCTCAAGGCATACCGCATTTTGTCAGCCTGAACCCTTGTTGAACGTACAGCAGGACCCTTTTTCGTATTCAGCACCTTGAACTGTATGCCTGTTGCATCTGTATTGAGCGCCATCTCTCCATCAAGGGCATCTATCTCCTTTACGAGGTGACTCTTGCCGAGTCCGCCAACAGCAGGATTACATGACATATAAGCGATGTGGTCCAGATTTATGGTTAGAAGAAGTGTTTTTACACCCATCCGTGAGGAGGCAAGCGCTGTCTCGCAGCCCGCATGACCAGCACCAATCACTATAACGTCAAATCTATCCATTATTTTATCAGTCCAGGTAATTACGCATATATTTTACCAGTAATCAAGGGCACTTTTCTATAATTTCCTGTTAAAAAGGCTTTAAACAAATTTTTGTATTCAAATTTATAAAACAACGTGCTACCATTTTATAGAGATTATGATAAAAAGGTATAATAGGAGGGTGTTATGGAAGAGATAGTTATTGGGAAGGTGGTAGGATATTTTGCTAAAATCGGGGTTGCAGCAATAAGGATAACGAATGGAGAGTTGAAAATCGGAGATAAGATAAAGATTAAAGGGCATAGTACAGACTTAGAGCAGGTAGTGGACTCCATACAGGTAGAGCACATAAATGTAGATAGGGTAGGCGTTGGGAAAGATGTGGGCATAAAGGTAACGGAAAGAGTGAGAGAGCATGACACAGTATATCTCGTTAAGGATTAACCATGCATATCTGAATTATGCTTATATTCATATAACCGATTCCTTAAAAAAGACAGAAAAAAGGTTTGTCGAATTTGCAGAAAAGGTATTGGATTGCCATTAACATTACCAACCCTGAAAAAAAGAATCATCTCCCAGCATGTTGTAAAAAAGATTCTTGTCCGCTCATTTAAAGGTTCCCTCTACCTTGTAGGTGGTGCCATAAGGGAGCTTGCCCTTAGAAAAACTCCAAAAGACTTTGATTTTGTCCTCTCTGAATATGATGATTTGAAGATACTTGAAAAAATCTTCAAAGCCCCTTCTTTTCTCATAGGGAAAAAACCCATTCAAACATTCAGGATTATAGAAAAAGAAACTTCCCTGGATATTACCTTTCTACAGAATACCATTGATGAAGATTTAAAAAGAAGGGACTTTACAATGAATGCAATAGCCTATGATTTTAAAAGGCAAGAGATTATAGACCCCCTCGCTGGTATGAAAGATATCAGAAAGGCAATAATCAGATTTCCGAGAAAAGAAGCAATCCATGAAGACCCTTTAAGGATGCTTAAGGCAGTGAGGCATTATTCAACGCTCAGAGGTTTTACCCTCCATAAGGACTTGATTAAGGCAATTAAAGAATTAAAGCACCTCATCCATAATGTTGCACCTGAAAGAATTAAATATGAGCTTGATACCATGCTCCTCTCCCGAAGTGCATACAAAGGCTTAAAGATGACGGATGATACAGGATTACTTGAAGAGCTATTCCCTGAGTTTACTTCTCTCAAACAACTTGATAGAGAGAAAAAACTTTTTCCCCAAACATTCCGGCACACAATCGAGGGATTTCGCTATTTCGATACACAGAGGAGGCTCTTTCTCGATGAAAGGGCATTACGGAATGTTGCCTATGCCCTTCTTTTCCATGACCTTGGAAAAGCAAATACCTATACCTTTGATGACATAAAAAAGGTGGTCCACTTCTTCTACCACGAAGGCATATCCTGCGATAAGGCAGGTAAGATTATGGAAAGATTGAAATTCAGTTCCTATGAAATAAAATCGATTCTTGCCCTCATCACGCACCACATGAGGATATTTCTCATAAGTAGCGATACATCCACTGAAAAGGCAACACGGAGACTCGTTTATAAGGTAGGTGACCTCATACCCTCTTTAGTCTTACTTACAGTGTGCGACATGTATGGAAGCGCAGAAGGCAGGCAGAATTCATCAACAAAACGTGTGTGGAAGCGCTGCAGGGAAGTTCTTGATGCATATGATGCATGGAAAGAAAAACCCTTACCTCCCCTTGTAAATGGTTATGACCTTATGTCTATTGGCTTCAAACAGGGTCCCTCTCTTGGAGAGATACTTGAAGAAATCAGAGAAAAACAACTTTCAGGTGAGATACAAAAAAGAGAAGAGGCACTCACATATGCAAAAGAATGGCTAAGGCATATGTCTTAAGGATACATCTTAACTTGACAGGGGAACCAATTGAGAAAAATCCTTAAAAAGAGGTATAGTCAGGACGAAGGAGTGTGTATTGTTTTTTTCTCATGTGAATGATACCCTTTTCCATGAGGCTTTTTATCATCCTTGAGACAGTCTCCCTTGAACATCCGCAGGAGCTTGCAATCTCAATCTGCGAAGGACCCTTCTCAATGACAATGTAGTCTTTTATTCTCACGCCTGCTTTTCTACCCACATCAATAAGATATTTCAAGATCCGTGCCTCCACATTCAAAAATGCAAGTCCTTTGATTCTCTCGTCCGCTGCCCTTAACCTCTTTGATAGTGTCTTTAAAATGCTTATTGTAATGGTCGGGTTTTCCTGAAGAAGTCTCATAAAGTCCTGTCTTTTAATTACAAGGAATTGAGAATCTTCTATCGCAGTTACATAAGCTGAACGGGGCAATTCATCTATAAGGGACAGTTCGCCAAAAAATCCATCCTTCCCTATAAAATCGAGGATATATTCCTTCCCCTCCTCATCGAACAGGGATACCTTCACAAGACCCTGAAGTACAACATAGAGTGCATTACCTGTCTCCCCTTCCTGAAAAATAACCTGTCCCTTCTGGAATTCTTTGACCTGCATAATTCGCGAGATCACTTCCAGTTCCTCATCCCTCAAGGTGGAGAAGAGGTGCACGTTTCGGATGTTTTCAATATATCGTTTCATAGTCTTCCACTCATAGGGTATCTAAAATGCTCTTTATATCTTTAAGCGCATCAAACACCTTTTCAGCAGGCACACCTCCCTGGGCTATCTGATTTCCACCGCCACCCTTACCTCCGTATTTCTCCGTGAGCTTTTTGATAATCTTTCCTGCATTGTATGTGCTCACGAGATCCTTACTCACCGCAATGATGAGTATTCCCTTGGAATCCTCCTTTGAACCCACAAGGGCAACGCATGTTTTAACCTTACTCCGTATAATATCTGTAACCTTTCGCAGATCTTCTACAGTTGCGTCAGGAACAAAGAGGGACATGATTTTTGCGCCATCTTTCTCAAGGGCGTCCTGTATTGCTTCATCTACTTTGTAGCGCAAAAGTTCTTCCTGTAAACGTTCAATCTCCTTTGTCTTTGATGAAAGCTCATTAATAAGCCCCTCCACTCTTTCCTGAATCCTTTCCCGTTCTGTGTTTGTTATCTTCACAATTCCATTAATAATACCTTCCATCTTTCTTTTGAGCAAGACCGCACCCTTACCGGTTACCGCTTCTATCCTTCTTATGCCTGAGGCAAGGGAACTTTCACTGACAATATAGAAGCTCCCGATTTCACCGGTACTGGATACATGGGTTCCTCCACAGAGTTCAGTGCTGAAGCTACCAATCCTGATTACCCTTACCGTTTCTCCATACTTTTCCTCAAAAAGGGCTATCGCCCCTTCCCGGATAGCATCTTCACGGTTCTTGACTTCAGTAACCACGTCAACACATGCCATAATCTTTTCATTGACTATATCCTCAACCTTTGCAATCTCCTTTTCATCCATCGCATGGTAATGGGTAAAGTCAAAGCGTAATCTATCATGGTCAACCTTTGAGCCTGACTGTTTTACATGGTCACCGAGAACCCTTCTCAAAGCATAATGGAGAAGGTGGGTAGCAGTATGATTCCGTGAGGTTCCCATGCGTTTATCCCTGTCTACCATAAGCTCTACCCTGTCACCCTTCTTAAGTACACCATGAACAACCTCAACCTCATGGGAAAAGAGTTCTTCTTTTATTTTCTTGACACCGGTGACTTTTGCTTTGCCTGTAGAGCCGGTTATAAATCCTTCATCTCCAACCTGGCCACCACTCTCTGCATAAAAAGGTGTTCTGTCAAAGAAAAGCTCTCCTCTCTGACCTTCGCTTATCGTATCAACAGAACCGGTATCTACCACAATGGCTGTAATGAAACCAGTCTCCTCTGTCTTTCCACCATACCCTACAAATACACTCTTTATGCCTTCCTTGAGTGCCACCGCATGGCTCTCCTCGATTGTATCGCCTTTTATGCGGGATGATATACGGGACCTTTCCTTCTGTTCCTGTGCTGCAGCTTCAAAACCTTTTATATCGACACGAAGACCATCCTCTTCTGCCATCTCTATCGTAATATCAAGGGGAAAGCCATAAGTATCGTATAGTTTAAAGGCCACATCTCCGGGAATGGTTATGTCTCCCTTTGACCGTAAGGTGCTGACTATATCTTCATAAAGTCTCATGCCTGTATTTAATGTTTCAACAAACCTTTCCTCTTCGCTTTTTATAACCCTGACAATATATGGATGATTATTTGCCACATCAGGGTATACATCTTTCATCACATCAACAACAGTCCCTGAAAGCGTATAGAGAAATTCCTTTTCAATACCAAGCTTCTTGCCGTACCGCAATGCCCTTCGGATAATTCTTCTTAACACATATCCGCGACCCTCTTTGGAAGGTAAGACTCCGTCATTGATTATAAATGTAGTACTTCGTGCATGGTCTGCAATTACCCGCATGGCAGTGTCAATCTGTTTATCTTCACCATATACGCACCGGGAAATATCTTCAATATGCCTCAGAACAGGAATAAAGAGGTCTGTCTCATAATTCCCTATCTTACCCTGCATGACCGATGTTATTCGTTCAAGGCCCATGCCCGTATCTATTGAAGGATGGGGCAGTTTTTTCATAGTCCCATCCTTCATCCTCTCGAATTCCATAAATACAAGATTCCATATCTCAAGGTATCTATCACAGTCGCAACCTACCCCGCAGGTTGGTTTACCACATCCTGCATCTTCACCTATGTCATAAATGACTTCAGAACAGGGGCCACAGGGTCCTTCATCACCCATGGACCAGAAATTATCCTTTTCACCAAACCTCACAATTCTTTCATCCTTAACCCCCATCTTTTTCCACAGGGCAAAAGCCTTTTCATCATCCCTGAATATGGTTATCCAGAGCCTCTTCGTGTCGAGCGTGAGCTTATTCGTGAGGAATTCCCACGCGTAAGCAATAGCCTCCTCTTTAAAATAATCACCAAAAGAGAAGTTACCGAGCATCTCAAAGAATGTATGGTGCCTTAAAGTCTTTCCAATATTCTCAAGGTCATTATGCTTACCTCCTGCCCTTACACACTTCTGACAGGATGTTGCCCTTCTGTATGCTCTCTTTTCGATGCCAAGGAAAACGTTTTTAAACTGGACCATCCCTGCGTTCACAAAGAGCAGGGTAGGGTCTTTCTCAGGCACAAGTGAAGAGCTTGCAACCACTGTGTGGTTATACCCGGAAAAGAAATCTAAAAATTTCTTTCTCAGTTCCTGTGATGTCACTATACATCCTTTTTCATCCCATAATGGGTTAATATTTTATCGTGAATCTCATTAGATATATCAGGGTTTTTCTTAAGATATTCTTTGGCATTCTCCCTGCCCTGACCTATGCGGTTGCTGCCATAGGAAAACCATGTACCGGTCTTTTCTATGATACCTGCCTCAACACCAAGGTCAATAATATCACCCTCCTTTGAAATGCCCTCTCCAAAAATCATATCAAACTCTGCTTCCCTGAATGGTGGAGCAAGTTTGTTCTTCACAACCTTGACGCGGGTTCTGTTTCCAACGACTTCCTGACCGTCTTTAATGGATGAGACCCGTCTGATATCGAGTCTTACAGAAGAGTAGAATTTTAATGCATTCCCTCCAGTTGTTGTTTCAGGATTACCGAACATCACCCCTATCTTCTGTCTTATCTGGTTTATAAATATCACGGTTGTCAGGGATTTACTGATGGTGGCGGTAAGTTTTCTCAATGCCTGAGACATAAGTCGAGCTTGCAGTCCCATATGGGCATCGCCCATCTCGCCTTCAATCTCAGCACGGGGAACAAGGGCTGCAACAGAATCAATAACCACAACATCGACGGCACTGCTTCTTACAAGAATCTCAGTTATTTCAAGCGCCTGTTCTCCAGTGTCGGGCTGGGAGATAAGAAGGTCATCTGTATTGACACCTATCTTCTTTGCATAATGCACATCAAGGGCATGTTCCGCATCTATGAATGCTGCTGCACCCTTCTGTTTCTGTATCTCAGCCACAACCTGAAGTGCAAGGGTCGTCTTGCCTGATGCCTCAGGACCGAATATTTCTACAACCCTGCCTCGCGGGAGTCCTCCTATGCCAAGGGCTATGTCAAGAGCAATGGAACCTGTGGGTATAATCGGTATATCTTCCACACCTTTTTCGCCAAGTTTCATGATAGAACCCTTTCCAAAAAGCCTCTCAATCTGTGTTACTGCCATATCAATTGCTTTTGTCTTACTGTTTTCCTCTTTCACCATTGCCTCCTCCAAGTTCTATTCCCCACAGGGGTGTATAATGGGCCCCCTCCTGGGTAAGCTTACTCTGAACAAGCATGAGGGTCTGCACTTTAAACACCTTCTGCTCCAGTGGAAAAATCTCCCTCTCCAGAATAGGTATGGGTATCTTTCTTCTCCCAAGGGTAATATGAGGTTTATAAGTCCTGCCCTCCCGCTCAATATGAAGATCAACAATCTTTTCTTCTATATCATTGAATATACGCTGCATATTGTCAATACCCTTTTCCAGGGTCACCACGATAACCCGTGCCTTTCTCCTTGTAGGAAAGGCATCAATCTCCTTTAATTGTGCCTCAAAGGGATGGTATTCTTTTTGAATCGCTTTCACCCTTTCTTGAATCTTCAATGCCTTCTGTTCCTCAATCTCACCGAAAAACTTAAGCGTAATATGGTAGCCATCATCCCTTACCCATCTTACATTCTCCACGGACATACGTTTCACAACATCCTGAAGATACTCTTTAATGAATTGTGGTAGTTCAAAGGCTAAAAATGCTCTCACTATAAATTCCCCGTAAGATAATCATGCACAAGCTTCAATGCCTCTTCAGAGGTCTGCCTTTTTATTTCGATCCTCTTTCCATGAAAAAGGAATCCCCTCACAAAAACACCATCCTGTGAAGAGAGGGCGATGTATACGGTTCCTAATGGTTTTTCGATGCTTCCTCCATGAGGCCCGGCAATGCCTGTTACAGATAGTCCTATATGAACACCTGCCACCTTTCGTATACCTTCTGCCATCTGCCTTGCTGTATCTTCACTTACCGCTCCCTTCGTTACAAGGGTATCATGACTGACAGAAAGGAATTTTTCTTTTGAGCGGTTCGAGTATGTGACAATACCCATCTCAAAATAGCGTGATGCACCCGGTACATTGGTAATCCTGTGGGCAATAAGGCCACCGGTACATGATTCCGCAATGGCTATTGTAAGATTTCTCTCTTTGAGACGTTTCCCTATCTCTTTTTCTATCATCCTATCCATATCCCCGCAATAATGAGTCCGAGGTTTGCACAGATCCCTGCCACAACATCATCTCCTACAATACCATATGCTCCAGCAAGGCGCTCAATATTTCTTATAGGAGGAGGTTTTATTATATCAAAAAACCTGAAGAGAAGAAAACCAGCGAAAAGGTTAAAAAAAGTAACCCTGTGACCCATCATGGTAACAAAAATACCTGCCAGCTCATCAATAACAATGTAGCGGGGGTCTTTTCCCTCATACGTCAGAAGATGTATAC
The DNA here is from genome assembly GCA_002402795.1 of Deltaproteobacteria bacterium UBA4796. Lineage (GTDB taxonomy): Bacteria > Desulfobacterota > Syntrophorhabdia > Syntrophorhabdales > Syntrophorhabdaceae > UBA8905. The sequence goes on along the minus strand of DHGO01000161.1, from coordinate 3,005 downwards.
ATAGTATTGAGAAAAGAATAAACCCTATGGCAAAGAGGAACCAGGCAATAAAGGGTATATTTCCTAATACGAGGTAGGCACAATAGATAAGAAAACATCCTGATAATGAAGCATATGTTCCTGGTAGTGGCGGAATATATCCTATGAAAGCACAACTTACAATAAAGGTAAGTACCTTATGTTTTGCCATACACCTTCTTCTCATCAAATATCTTCTTCCCTACTATTTTCCAGCCTTTATTAAAAAATACTCTATGGAAACAACTCCAGAAACCCTCATGGCATGCAGCCGTTGTCTGATCCACTGTTATGAGGAGTGTATCAAAATCACAGTCAAGATAGATATCTCTGACCTTCTGGAAATGTCCTGATGTTTCTCCCTTCAACCATATCTTTTTTCGTGACCGTGAATAGTAATGTGCCTTCTTTGTCTTCACTGTAAGCTCAAAGGCTTCTCTGTTCATGTATGCAACCATGAGGACATCCTTTGTTGTAAAATCCTGCACTACAACAGGTACAAGGCCTCTTTCATCCCATCTTATTTCTTCCATATTAACTCCTTCCACAGGGTTTACAGCCTCACCGTCACCCCTCTGTCTCTCAGATACTGCTTTGCTTCAATAATTGTATGTTCTCTGTAGTGGAATATAGATGCAGCAAGTACTGCATCCGCCTTCCCATCAACAAGTCCTTCATAGAGGTGTTCAAGACTTCCTACTCCACCAGATGCAATAACAGGTATGTTCACTGCCTCGGAAATGGTTCTCGTTAACTCTATATCAAAACCCATCCTGGTTCCATCCCTGTCCATACTCGTNNACCTGTTGGTTTTCTTCCTCCATAGGTATAGACTTCAAAACCATTCCCTTTTCGTTTTGCATCTATGGCAATGCAGATACACTGGCTCCCGAATATTTCACTCACCTCCTCTATAAACTCCGGTGATTCAATGGCACTTGTGTTGATACTTACCTTATCTGCACCTGAACGCAGGATATCCCTGATATCCTCTTTAGTTCTAATACCACCACCTACAGTGAGGGGCATAAAGACTTCACTGGCAACATTTTCCACTACCTTCAGTATGGTCTTTCTTCTCTCATGGGAAGCAGTAATATCGAGGAAACAGAGTTCATCAGCCATTTGCTCTTCATATGTCTTTGCATTCATTACAGGGTCACCTGCATCCCTCAAATCCTGAAAGTTAATACCCTTTACCACCCTCCCATTCATCACATCAAGACAGGGGATAATTCTCTTAGTCAGCATACTCTATTGCCTCTTCTATTGTTAATAACCCCTCATAGACTGTTTTACCGAGGATGGCTGCCCACACACCCAGATCTTTCAATCGTTTTACATCATCGATGGTTGTAACACCACCACTTGCAATGAGAGGGATTTCTGTCATCCCCATTACCTTCTCAATAGCATTGTAGTCAGGACCAGCAAGCATACCATCACGCTCAATGCTTGTGCAGAGAATAGCCATAATGCCATTCCCTTCTGCTTCTATAAGGATTTTATCGACATCTCTATTAGCAACCTCTTTCCAGCCCCGTACCATGGGACGACCCTCATAAAGGTCAAGGCCAAGTATAATGTTTTTATACATGGAAAGCTCCTTAAGGAAGTGGTCATCTTCCAGAGCCCTGGTTCCTACTATAATGCCATCTACACCACAATGAGTATAATAGCCTATGTCCTCAAGGCTTCGTATACCCCCGCCAACCTCCATGTATCCTGCTACCTTCTTCCTGATTGCTTTTATAATCTCATGATGCACGGGTTTGCCTGTACGGGCACCATCAAGGTCAAT
>DHGO01000161.1:0-1064 GCA_002402795.1 Deltaproteobacteria bacterium UBA4796 | reverse complement strand
ATCAAGACCCTTATTGATACCCTCTTCTGCGAGTTGCTCAGCCGTAATCCATTTGGCACCACGCCTCAAAAATTTACCTATGTTAAAGAGATTTTCGCTCAATGCCTGCTGGGATTCATCAAATTGATAGGTTCTGTAAACTGTACTGTCTTCCATGAGGTGCATATGAAATCCAATACTGGCAGGCTTCTCCACAGCAAAATTACCACCCTTTCGTTCTTCAAATTTATAGACAAATACATGAATGTATCGCCCCTTTTCTGTGTCTTTCCTGAAACCTATATCCCGTTCAGTAAGAGCTTCTTTCATCTTTTCCATTATTATCATCTCAGCATTTCTATGGATACTTCCTGCCTTAAATGCCCTGCCACAGTATTTACATCTGTCTATATCCTGGTCCTCAAGCCTTTCAACAGAGATACCAAGGTCACCAAAGGAGTAAGCCTCATCCACAGGAAAAAGAAAGACCATTATTGAAATAATCAATACACACATTGGGAAAATTCTTTTATTTATTCCCGTGCCTTTCATATATAAATTCTAAATGAAAAGGAAGATAAAGGAAAGGAGAAAAAGGATTTCATAAGGACAAATTATTTATCTGAAAACATAGGTTGCCATATCAAAGAGGAGAATAAGATTCAATATAATCAATATAACTGTACCAAGGTAACCTGCAATATTCATCCACAGGGAATTCTTAAAGTCCCCCATAAGCGACCTGTCATTGATAAGCCGGAGCATATAAATAATAATAACGGGCAAAAGAATACAGTTTATTATCTGGCTGAACCACATAACCTTTATGAGAGGGAGATTGGGTATCAAAACAAAGGCAGCACCGATGAGAAGGTTGATTGTAAAGAGGGACATAAATTGAGGCGCTTCTCTGAATCCTTTACCAACGCCTGCCTCCCATCCCATGGCTTCACATACATAATACGTGGTTGCAAGAGGAAGAATACATGCAGAAAAGAGTGATGCATTTGCAAGCCCTATGGCAAAGAGAATGTATGCGTATTTTCCTGCAAGGGGTTTCAATGCAAGGGCAGCTTCTTCTGCAG
>DHGO01000040.1:3497-3740 GCA_002402795.1 Deltaproteobacteria bacterium UBA4796 | reverse complement strand
GATATAAACAAAGATAAAAAGGTAGGTCTAAAAGAGTTTACGGATTCTGCAACAAAAAGATTTGAATTCTTTGATTTGAATAAAAATGGTCATCTGGAAAGGGAAGAATTTTTTTCACCTCGAGCCCATCCTCTCCTCAGATTGTATTTCTAATTTAGAATGGACGTATCCTTCTTATTATATTTCTCTGAATCCAAGCCTTAAGTTGTAGACATCAGGGAGTGATTCCTTTTCCATAGTAAA
>DHGO01000040.1:0-3431 GCA_002402795.1 Deltaproteobacteria bacterium UBA4796 | reverse complement strand
GCATCTTTTACTACAATTGCCACTTCAGCAGTATGACTTCCTTCATGGCCCCTGAACTGGGCAACGCCAGTAATGGTCTCCCTTCCCTCTTCTTCCACAACAGCAAGGATGACCATCTGCTTTGTATAATCGATAACAACAAATGTTCCCTGTAGTTTTTCATGAGGCATTTCCTTCCGCTCCATTATAAATCTTCTGTATATAGTGGTCTCTGAAAGGGAATAAAAGAAATCCTTTAATAATGGTTCATCGCTTATCCTCACAGGCCGTAAGAGTATTTTTAAACCTGACTTTGTGGTTGTAAGGATTTCAAGATCTTCAGGATATTCACCACCCTTACCAGTGATGTATGCCTGGTCTTTGTAAATGAGGGAGAGTTTTTTTGCCTCTTCAATAAACCATGGCTGAAATTTTGGATGGGCGATTGAGATAAGAGCCATTGCCCGTTCCCTTATGTTTCTCCCGTGAAGGTAGGCAATACCATATTCAGTGACCACGTAGTGTACATCACCCCGTGTGAGTGTGACGCCTGCACCTTCTTTCAGGAAAGGGACAATACGGGATGCACTCTCATTCTGGGCAGTTGACTGGAGAACGAGTATGGTTTTTCCATGAGGGGCAAGGGCAGCACCCCTCATGAAGTCTGCCTGACCTCCAATACCACTGTAAAAGGTTGTGCCAATGGATTCTGCTGTTGCCTGGCCAGTGAGGTCAATCTCGAGGGTGCTATTGATAGCCGTGATATTACGTATCTGTGCTATGGTAGCAGGGTTATTGGTGTAGTCAATGGTACGAAACTCGATTGCTGGATTGTCATGGATGAAGTCATAGGTCTCCTTTTTCCCCATACAGAAGGCAGCCACGGTTTTTCCCCGGTCAATCGTCTTCCGGGTATTTGTGATAACGCCCTGTTTCATCAATTCTGCAATACCTTCGGTGAAGAGTTCTGTATGAACACCGAGGTTCTTTTTCGTTGAGAGGTTCGCAAGGATTGCATTGGGGATACTGCCATAGCCAACCTGAATTGTATCTCCATCCTCAACAATACGGGCAACATGCTTGCCAATGCGCTCTGCAATCTCTGTAGGAATATTCGCCTCATATTCAAGGAGCGGTTCATCATTGTGTATGACAAATGCTATATCTTTGATATGCACAAAGGTATTCCCATGGACACGGGGCATATGGGTATTCATCTGGGCAATGACAAGCCTTGCATTCTCTACAGCAGCCTTTACAATATCCACACTGATACCAAGACTTACAAAACCGTGGTCATCGGGTGGTAAAACCTGAATGAGTGCCACATCAATAGGGATCACCTTTCTCCTGAAGAGATGGGGTACTTGCGAAAGGAAGATGGGTGTATAGTCAGCAAGCCCCTTATTGATTGCGTCACGGGTATTGTCACCAATTGACTACTCATTTGAATGACCTTTAGGATTTGAATGGCTGTCCATAAAAATCAAGGAATAAAGATTCATTCAATGGTCTCCGGGGTGTGGGTTTTGGTACTTCATCGAAATAACCAAGGGGTGTCATTTCAACCATGCTGAAGCCTTCTGGTATCTTTAGAATCCTTTCCACCTTCTCTGCATCGAATGAACCCACATGAACCGTACCCAGTCCAAAGCTCCAGGCAGTAAGCACAATATGTTCCATGGCAATTCCTGCATCAAACATGAACCAGTCACCCTTATTTGTAACAGGCTCATTCCTTTTGCAGCCAGAAAGTCCTCTTTGTGCAAATTGACAGATTATGAGAGGCGCCTGTATAAAGGCTTCCCGTGCAGGATTATTTTGTGAAAGAGCTTCCTTCAATTGTTCTTTTGTATGCTTATCCTTGACAACTATATATCTGCATACCTGAGTATTTGCCCATGATGGAGCAGCGCGTGCTGCCTCGAGAATTTCAATAACAATCTCATCAGGCACGGGGTCCTGCCTGTATTTTCTGATACTCCTTCTTTCATGAATAACCTTTAATAGTTCCATATACACCTCCATCTATACTTTATAGACCGATTGCTCACCAACCGGTAACATCTTTTGTCCGTCAGCAACTTTGTCTATATGAAAATTGACAAGATCAAGGTATTCTCTCAGTTTTATTGATACCTCCGTGTAGATTGATAGCATAAATTATAGCAAAGTTTATAGAAGGATGGTAGAATTTATCTTATATGGGGATCTCCTTTGCCACATATCTTTCCTTTGTTATATATAGATTAAATTGAATTTCTGTGATACGTATAACGATGGCTGTATGTTATGGAGTAATGATAATAGGGATAAAAGAATAAACCCATGCACCACGAAAAGCGTTGTAAAGTCAGCGTGGATACTTGCACTTACCATATGTCTATTTCTTACATCACTCAACACCGTTCAATCTGAAGAACCAAAAGCAGGTACAGTAAGCATTCTCTTTGAAAACGATATCTTTTATAATGCCGATCGCCATTATACTAATGGGGTAAGTATTTCATGGGTGTCCAGTCCTCGTTCAACACCTGAGTGGCTATCAAATGCCGCTCACCATATCCCCTGGTTCCCGAAAGAAGGAGATATGCGAGCAATCTATTCCTTTGGCCAAAATATGTATACACCGCAAGACATCACTCTTCGTAATCCTCCTCCGGACAGTAGGTCCTATGTAGGTTGGTTATATGGCACAATCGGTATAAGTTCGGAAACAGGTAAACAGCTTGATCAGGTTGCAATCACCCTTGGTATCGTGGGACCTTCTTCACTCGCTGAACAAACCCAGAAAACTGTCCACCGCATAACAGGTTCTAACAAGCCCAGAGGCTGGGATACCCAGCTCAATGATGAGCCCGGTATCATACTATTCTATCAACGCTCCTGGCGCGGATTCGTTGCTCATACTATATCCAGGTTCCAGCTTGATATTACTCCGCAAGTGGGTGCCACGCTTGGAAACATCTTTACTTACGGCAATACGGGATTAATGATGCGTGTTGGGAAAAACCTTCCCCTTGATTACGGTCCACCCCGCATTCAGCCAGGGATTATTGGTTCAAGCTTTTTTGTACCTCAAGGTTCATTTGGGTGGTATTTATTTGCTGGCGCTGAAGGCCGCATTGTGGCACGCAACATTTTTCTTGATGGCAATACTTTCCGCAGCAGTCGTAGTGTGACAAGGGAAGTTTTTGTTGGTGACCTTCAGTGTGGTATTGTCCTTACATGGCCTGCATTCCGTATAAGCTATACTCATGTATTGCGGACCCGTGAATTCAGACACCAGCATGACAAAGACAGGTTTGGTGCAGTCAGCGTGTCCATACCCTTTTGAGAAGTACTACTTCCATTCCTGAGCACCTGAAATATCTTAATATAGACCACTCAGTATGGGACGTACCTTACTACGCATAATTAAAGCCTTATACTAATTTGACGTCAAAGTTATA
>DHGO01000172.1 GCA_002402795.1 Deltaproteobacteria bacterium UBA4796 | reverse complement strand
TTTTTCATAAAACTTTTGACAATACCGATAACGACTCACTAATAGTAGCATATTTGTCCAATATCATAAAAAACAGGTCATTCGGGTTTCTTAGATGACCATGAAACTTTGCCCCCTCAGCAAAATATTCTTGAAGGTGTTCTTTTTCAAACATGATTTCTTTTTACCCTATGATAACATTGAACTTCCTTACTCAATCGGCTTTCTTTATTCGACAGGCAAGCCCCCTACAGGTTACAGCTCCTATTATAGGGTCTAACTTCACACAGCTAGTTATCAGGTTGACATTACATTCCCTACCCCAGCCGTGAGGCATGGTGACAAGCCCCTCAAGGGTATCCTCAGTGACATCTGCTTTCATTTTGACTTCGCCTTGAGGAGACTCGATAATCACCCATTCTCCGTGTTTAACCCCATACCTCTCTGCATCTTTGGGATGAATTTGAGCCTTCGGATCAGGCCGCCTTGACCTTAGCCTTGGTAAATTACGCCAGCACGAATGCTCATACTCCTCATACCGCTGTCCTGCGTTAGCCATCAGTGGATATTCCTTAAAAAGTTCAGGGGTACTAACCGGACTTTCGATAGGCTCCTTGTAAGGTACCGGCAAAGGATCAATACCCATCTTTTCAAGAGTTTCTGAATAAATCTCCATCTTTCCCGAGGGTGATCGGAACCCTTTCCTTTCGTAACTCTTGACAACTCTGGGGGCGTAGAAAAACCCTCCTGGGTGTTCCTTCATCCACTGAATATCCTTCCCATACGGCTTAAGTATAGATTCTATTAATTCGTCAGTGTTCTTCCATGGAAAATAATCTTCGTAGCCCATTCTCCTGCCTAACTCGAGCCAAAATCGACTAATACCCAAGCATTCACCGGCTGGTTCAAATACTTTCTGGGCCATTGCTATTGCGTTTATTCCTGCCCAAAGATAACAATGAAGCCAGTTATCCTCGAAGCCAGTTGCTCCCGGAAGGACTATATTAGCGAACTCAGCGGTCTCCGTCATGAATAAGTCTACCACAACAAACAAATCCAGGTTCTTTACCGCCTCCTTAAATTTGTTAGTGTCGGCACGAGTAAGCGCCGGATTACTTGCTTCCACAATGAGGCCCTTAATCGGATAAGGTTTTTCTGTACGAATTGTCTCCCACAAAAGATTCCCCTGGGCCTCCTTCATTAATTTTTCCCAGAGGGGAAATCTATCTGCTGAGAAAGTTTTCTTTGACAAGACATAACCCTGGTCTTGATAGTTCCAACTGAACATGTCTGGAGGTGTCGGCACTATTCTATTGCCGCCCTCAATATCGAGGTTGCCGGTTATGGCTATTAGAATTGACATAGCTCTATAAGTTTGAAAAGTATTGCTACTCTGCTCTAGTGAAACCCAGCTGTTGATAGTAGCAGGTTTAGTGGTCGCATACATTCTAGCGGATTCTATAATGTCATCTGCGGGGATACCTGTTACGCCTTCTGCCCACTGCGGGGTATAGCCTTTAACAGCTTCGACCAATTTATCAAATCCGATTGTCCATTTATTGACAAAATCTTTGTCATAGAGTTCTTCGGAGATAATGATATTGATCCAAGCGAGGAGTAAGGCCCAATCTGTACCAGGTCTTATCCTTAGAAGGTAGTCAGCCATTTCGGAGATGCGAATTTTTCGTGGGTCTATGACGATTAGTTTTTGACCTTTCTCCTTCAGTTGTTGATAAAGGAATCTTGCCGGTGTTGCTGAATTCCAAGGGTCCACCCCCCAGTTCACTATACACTTAGCTCTAGCGACATCCGGTGCTATATCTTCATACCATGTAGTGAAATAAGCACACGTCTTTTGAAACTGACATATACACCCACAATTTGTAACATTAGGCGTTCCAAAAGCTTCAGCAAACCTTCGTGTTAGTCCTATAGTCTCTTTATTGAATAACCCATGCCCATAGTCGACTACTAACGACTCACTCCCATACTTTTCTTTTATATAAGTAAGCTTACTTATGATGAAATCTAAGGCCTCATCCCACGAAATTCTTTTCCAATCACCATTAACTTTTTTTAGGGGGTAAAGAAGCCTATCCTTAGAAGATTGCATCTCTGGTGCCGCCTGCGATTTCACACATAATCTCTTCATAAAATGCTCTTGATTTGGCTCGATACGCACTATAGTGTTCTCCCTTACATGTACTCTGATACCACAGTGAGTGGCACACATTGAGCAAAGAGTCGAAACTACTCTTTCCTCGCTTGGACCTGTTTTTTGTATTGACATTTCTTAACCTCCCTTTCTAAAATTTGTTTTTGTCAAAAGTTTTTAACACTTTTGCCAAAAACTTCTTTAATTCTCATATATTCTTTTAAAAGGACTTGCCTCCCCCTACCGAAGTAGGGTTTATATAGTTGAAAAGCCATACTGGAGGCAAGCCCATATGTCTAAAATAGCCCGTTTCATCATCTGGATATGCTCTAAGTTCACAAGGAAAGAAATAGAGCAGATTATTGCAGGCCTTCTTGATGTCCTCGAAGAGCGTAATCCAGAGGTAAAACCAAAAGACGATTTCAAAGAGAAGCATCCCAATTATAGAAACTTCTATGTTGATCCTAAAGCTCCTCTTACACAACCACAGCACGTGAAGAAAGAACCTATACCGTCCCATGATTGGCAAGACCTCCTTACCTCCTATGAGAAGAAGCATGGAAGACCTTTATCCCCGGTAAAATACCGAGCCAGTTCTCCTCGTGTTCCTGAACATACCCGCTGCCCTTCCTGCCAGGCACCCCATACCTATCTCTACTACAACGATGGAAAGAAACGGTCCCAACTCCTGTGCAAGGTCTGCGGAGAACTCTTTCAACAGGAAAAACGATTCCGCCAGGGTAAGACCAGATACTACTGTCCTTACT
>DHGO01000173.1 GCA_002402795.1 Deltaproteobacteria bacterium UBA4796 | reverse complement strand
GTTGTGTGGCGTTCTATATCCTTATACGATCTCGAACTTCTGCTCTGGTGTAAAGGACCTTCTCATTGGTCTTTCTTTTTCTTCCATGCCCGTATCTCCTTTATGATAACGACTCACTAATAGTAGCATATTTGTCCAATATCATAAAAAACAGGTCAAAAGAGGGGGGCTGAATTTTGAGTTCTCTGAGAAAAAGATTGAGTTTCAGGTCATATTTGGTGATGAATGGGAAAGAAAGATTAATGAAATATTCATAGTTTAATTACTGAGTTATCAAATAATGCAATGCAAATCAAACAGATAAATTCTATTAAAATGGGTAAAGAAAGCAGTAGAGAAATGATCGAAAATACAACAATGCTTAAGAAGAGATGGAATCGTGGAATATAAAAGAGTAAAATATAGCAAATGAAGGAGGTTAGTTATATGAGAGAAGCATTGATCAAGCTTCAGATTGGAAGCCTTGAGCAGCAATTGAAGGCACTGAGATCAAAGGTATCCGTATCAAGGGAAAAAAAGACACTTTCAGATCTTTATGGAATTTATGAAGGTAAATTTGATCTATCGTTAGAAGAGATTAAAAAACATGAATATTCCTTTGTTGGTAAAATATGACTTATATTGTAGACACCCATATATTCATCTGGTTTTTAAATGGTGATTCAAGGCTAAAGCAAAAACACTATAAATTACTTGTAGTCCCTCTGTTTGAATCCCAGAACAAATACAAGGTTTTGTTTCTTACGAAATTACCTGATGTTGACAATCTATTAGGAATAAATGGAGAGGATACAGGCAAATAGATGCGAATAGGCATGGCAATATATAATTTCAATCCCAGGAAGGGCGGGGCAGAGAGATATGCCTATGACCTTGCTATCAATCTTGCAAAAAGAGGACATGAGATATACGTTTATTGCTCCCGGGGAGTATGGATTCAGGGAATTCATTTTATAAGGATTAATACAACCCCCTATCCGAGATGGCTGAGAAACTTTTCGTTTGCAATAAAACACCACAAATACGCTCGTGCATTTCCACTTGATGTGATGCTTGGTTTTGGAAATACACTGGAACTTGATGTATATCAGAGTCATGGTGGCGTTCAGCAAATCTGGCTGGAGAGGGAGATTGCAAGTTATGATAATCCAAGGGAGCAAAGATACAGAGCCTTTCTTTTGAGACACAGCCTCAACCAGAAGCTCCAGGAATGGGTTGCAGAGTATCCCATAAGGAATAGACGATATAAAAGGATTGTTGCCATATCCGAGATGGTGAAGCAGCATATGGTTGAACATTATGGATTGAAGGATACAATCGATGTTGTCTATAATGGGGTGGATACAGAGAGGTTCCATCCAGCTGAAAAGATGCCGGAGGGCATATTTACAATTCTCTTTTCTGCTGGAAATTTTCGATTGAAAGGTCTTCATCCGCTTTTGCTTGCTGTAAAGGAACTCAAAAAAGAGACGAAAGGCTTTCAGCTCCTTGTCATGGGGAGAGGCAGGCAGAAACGCTACGAGAGACTTATCGATGAGATAGATATAAGGGATGTGGTGAGGTTTATTGGTGAGAGGTCTTCGCCTGAAGACGTTTACAGAAGCGCCCATGTTCTTGCCCATCCCACCTTTTATGATGCCTGTTCTCTAACAACAATGGAGGCAATGGCATCGGGCCTTCCTGTTATAACCACACGCTGGAATGGCGCATCAGCCCTTATCACGGATAAAGAAGGCTATGTTCTTGAAGAACCTTACGATATTTCAGGCTTATCATCTGCCATCAAGGCGCTATTCAATGAAGAGAGAAGGACTCAGATGGGGTGCAATGCAAGGTCGAGGCTGGGAACATACACTATTGAGAGAAATGTTGATGCGATGGAAAAAATATTTTTTGAGGTCTGTAATGGAGGATAGGGCAGAAAATAAAGCAATTGAATGGTCAAAACTTTTTTCTGCAAGGGAGAAGATTCATAAGAGATACAGAAGTATCTGGGATGTCCCTTTAATTCAAAATAGGTCGGCCCTTCTTAAGCGCATACTCAAAGACGATATGAAACTGCTCGATGTGGGGGCCGGTTCAAAAGGGGTAAAAGAGGAGATTGAGAAGCTTGGACTCAGAATAATGTATAAGAGTATGGATATAGACACAAACATCCACCATGATTTTTATGACATTGAAGACGTTAATGAAGTTTTTGATGTGGTTATACTTTCAGAGGCAATAGAGCATATGTCTTTTTCGGCAGGAATTCACATGCTCAAAAAATCGAGGGATCTATTAAAGGATGGAGGTATGATACTTGTTTCAACACCCAATATATTCCATCCCAACAGGTTTTTTACAACAGCTGACCATAAGACATTCTATGCCTATGATGAGCTTGCAGCAGTCATGGACCTTGCAGGTTATGATGTGAATGCAATATACAGGTCTTTCAACGATGCCTTCCACAGATACATTCTCAAGGTATATATCTTTGGTTTTCTCTTCAGATTACTTGAGATTGACTATGCATACACCATCTTTGCAACCGGAACAAAAAGGTTGTGATGTATTATAAGCAGGTTCTGAGAAATTTTATCAGGTAGTCTACCTTTAATATCCTGCCCGGCTTTGTAAGAATAGCATTCAAGTAATATTTTCTGGCAAGCGTCTTATCCCGTGCTTGGTAGAATCTTCTGAAAAACTCAAGGTAGCGCCTGGCAGTAAAATCCTTACGGAGATATTCAAGCGCACCATTATAATAAGGGTCATCAAAGATTGTCTCAATAAGGTCATTGCCCTGTCTTTTTATTTCTTCAATGTTGTGGCGCAGGCTATCAGGATGACTCCATATTACTGCTGTGGGTTTTGAAAGAAAATAGCCCTTTGTATTAAAGAAAACTTTTGTAAAATACGCAATATCTTCCCCATTCGATATATTCAAGGGGAATCTAAATTTTTTAGCAAGTTCACTTCTCATAAAAACTGCACAAGTAGCGAACTGGATACGTCTCTGCAAAAGCGCCTCATGTAATGAGCTGGTTATAAAATCATTTTTCGATGAAGGCCTGTAAGATAATGTATCGGTTGAGGTATCCTTTGAGTATGTTTCGCTTATGACAAACTGAAGGTCCCTTCTTTCCATAAGTATACTGAGTCTCGATTCTATGGAGTCTTCTGTGAGGTAATCGTCTGCATCAAGCAAGGTAATAAAATCACCCCTTGCCATCTCAAGACCTGTGTTTCTTGCAGCAGAAACACCCTGATTTCCCTGATAGATATAGATTATTCTGTCTTTTATTGTTTGTAATGTTTCCTGTGTATTGTCAGTTGATCCATCATCTACTACTATAATTTCGAGATTGTTATAGGTCTGGTGAAGACATGACATAACAGCCTGAAGGATGTACTTCCCGTAATTGTTAGTTGGTATTATAATTGAAACTAAGGGATTATTTTTTGCTTCTGTCATGTTGCTTTACAAATAGGTGGACATCATCCTCATTAATGGAACGTATGCGTTTCTTTTTAATGATTGAATATAGCTCGTAGTCTCTCAAATCTTTCTCATTATAATCGAGGGGCTTTCTTGCCTTTACAAAAATACCTGGCTTCAGGTGATCTTTTTTTATTACTTCAATAATAAAATCAGAAAATATTGCTTTCATGTCTGATTTTTCATATCTCCAGAAATCGTATGGAAATTCATGATATCTGAATCCCTTTGATCTGGTGGTAATGAGTAAGACACCGTGTGGTTTCAAGACATTTTTTAGATTGCTGATTGCTTTTTGCCAGTCTTTAACATGTTCAAGCAATTCTGTGGAAATCAACAGGTCAAACCTTTCATGGCCAAAATAGTCAAGGAGGTTTAATACATTACATATCTGGTCTACCCCTGGACCCATTTGTATGTCAACGCCAACATAGCTGGCGGGTTGCAATGCTTCTACGATTGGCCTTAAAGAACCATTGACATTGAGAGAGCCAACTTCGATAACGGATTTTCCTTTTACATCTGCTTCCTTGAGATAGTCCCGTCCAAAATCAATACAGGCCTGATTGCACATTATACAGCCCTGCACAATATGTATGTATATTGTGTTAGAAATTTCATTTTGGTGAAAAGGTATAAAAAGGCTAGGAGATTGTCAAGGCTTTTCTATTACCTTATCCCCATCTGACATGAGCTATTTTCTGTCAGTTCCTTTTGAAATTGACTGTCCAGGGGGTGTCTGTTATATTAGGAAAACTTAAAGATGATGAATGCAAAAACATAATTTAAATTATTGGAGGATTTTATGAATATCATGGGGCTCCATGTATTCGGTCATGATACAGGCGCTGCCCTCATAACTGATGGACGGTTATTTGCAATAGGCGAAGAAAGGCTAAACAGGGTAAAGCATTCCGGTTTCCTCCCGGGTCTTTCCGTGAGGTATCTGCTCGAAGCTTCAGGTCTTTCTGATATCAACGACATTGACCTGATTGTGGGTGTTACTCGTTATGATAAGGAGGGTATAAACAAAACAGTGGAGATGATTAGAGGAGAACTCGGTTACCAGGGCACAATTCACACCATATCACACCATGACGCACATGCAGCAAGTGCCTTTTTTGCCTCTCCTTTTGACGAAGCGGTTGTAATGGTGATGGATGGTCTGGGAAGCAAGGTTATTGATAATGAGACGGGGGCTAAAATCCCCTTTCCATACAGACATCTGGGTATAAAAGAACAGAAGAATCATGAGGAAGTCCAGTCGTTTTACAGGGCGAAAGGAAATGAACTGGTATCGATTAGAAAGGATTATACACAACCCGGTTACATGAACGGTCTGGGCCTTGTTTATATGGGAACATCTGTTTTTTTAAACCTTGGTGATTTTGGTTCAGGAAAGGTAATGGGCCTTGCTCCCTATGGTGGTAATCCGGGGAAAAGTATGGACAGAGAATTCTTTGAAATTACAGAAGGTCTGGCATTGACCAGGAGCGAGAAAAATTTCGTAAGACATATTGACCATTATCAAAAACTATTCTTTCCCCATGTGCCCGTAAGGGATAAACAGAAGCTCCCTGATGATGTATATACAGAAATAGCTTATTCGGTACAGAAGGCTACAGAGGAAGGTCTCACCCAGATTGCCAATCATCTTTACCGCATAAGTCCATGCAAAAACCTCTGTTATGCAGGGGGGGTGGGTCTAAATAGTGTAGCTAACAAAAAGATACTTGATAATACACCCTTCGAGAAAATATTTATCCAGCCTGCTGCCTGTGACTCAGGTATAGCCTTAGGATGTGCACTTTATGGTGCCTACATTATTGCAAAAGAGGAATTTGGAAAATACAGCTTTAAGAACGCCTATCTCGGAAAGGCTTATAAAGAGGAGGAGATTGTAGTTGCTTTAAAGGGTATCCCTAACATTAGTTTTACCAGAGAAAGAGAGATTGTAAAGAAATGTGCAAAGCTTCTTGCAGAGGGAAAGATTCTTGGATGGTTTCAGGGTGGAAGCGAGATAGGGCCTCGTGCCCTCGGGCATAGAAGTATCCTCTGTGATGCGAGAAAGCCTGAGATGAAGGATATTCTTAATGCAAAGGTAAAACATAGAGAAGCCTTTCGGCCCTTTGCGCCATCAGTCCTTCTTGAGCTTGCCCCTCAATACTTCGACCTTAATTGTGAAAGTCCCTATATGTTACTCGTTGCAGAGGTAAGGAGAGATAAAAGGAGTATAGTTCCTGCCATTACCCATGTAGATGGAACTGCCCGTGTTCAGACTGTGACAAAAGAAGATAATGGCAAATTCTATGATCTTATTCAGGAGTTTTATAAGATAACAGGTGTTCCTCTTGTGTTAAATACTTCTTTCAATATAGCAGGTGAGCCTATTGTGGAAACTCCTGAAGATGCCCTCAAATGTTTTATGTCTACTGAAATGGATTATCTTATTATCGAGGATTTTTTCATAGATGCTAAGGGTCCCAAAAAACTTGTTACAGGGCCGGTTGTCGATGAAAACAGATTAAAAGCGGTTGATATCAGAGGAGGCAGAGGCTTAACAAGATGGTTTTCCAGTTTGAAAAAGAAGTAGCAGAAAGATATGAAAAAAATCCTTTTTTATACCCACAATATTTTCGATAAGGAAAACCAGCAGGGTTACAGGATACAGCAGTATTTCCCCCATTTAGAGAAAAAAGGATTTACTATCAAACTCCTTACCACAAAGGCAAACCCTGTAGAATTGCTTAAAACCATTAAGGAATCAGATATTACGTATATCCAGAGAGTCCTTCTCAATCCCTTAAAACTTTCTTTATTCAGAAAACTTTCAAAAAAGATAGTATACGATTTTGATGATGCTGTTATGTATGGA
>DHGO01000149.1 GCA_002402795.1 Deltaproteobacteria bacterium UBA4796 | reverse complement strand
GCTTGCTGCGGGGTAGTTCATTGGTTTGCGAATTGGTTTGGGAGTCAGGTCTTTTTGGTTTGGGGGTCATTGGTTTGGGAGTCAGGTCTTTTATTATAAGGTTTTATGCAAGGAGTTTTTGACAGAAAATCGTCTGCTTAATCCCATATCCTTCCAGCAATAATGGAGAGGAGTGGCAGGGTTAAGGCTCGAAACTTAAGGACATTCTTTAATATTTCAATTGACATGGTATTATATCGCAGCTATTCATTATAATATGCCAGACAGGCATGACTATCTGGTAAGTTTGAATGTCAATAACACACGTGAGTCTATGGAAGAGCTTAAAAGAAAAGGATATCCCTTTATCGGTGAAGCAAAGCCATTCCGTGATAGCGAGTATGCCTTTATACACCCCAGAGCAGTTAATAATGTTTTGCTTGAAATAATAGACTGAAAGGGGAGAGAATTTAAAAAATGAGAGTACAGGGAATTCCTTCCTTATCAAAAAGTCTCTTTATCTCCGTACCTTTTTGCCTGAAAAATGATTCTTCCTTTGCCCATTCTATTCTGTATTTCCTGTAGACCCAGTCTGCATAATGATAGTTCATCCTGTCTATCAATACAGAGTGAATATTGCCCTTGACCTTTGCAATAAGGGTTTCAGCCCCTATCAAAAGGGGTGCTATCATGATGTGGGTTCTTATTCCTTCTGCATAGAGATTCTTCAGGGCATTTATCCTCTCTTCAACAGGTGGGGCATCTGGTTCAAAGAGCCTTCGTATCTTATCGTTACCTGTTGTGATTGTAAAATAGACATCCATATTGGGGGATGACTTCAATAATTCGATGTCACGGAGAATCAACGGGGATTTCGTCTGGATGATGATATGCCAGTTATTGTCTATAAGAATTTCAAGGCATTGCTGTGTTAGTTTATATCTCTTTTCTATTGGTTGATAGGGATCACAAACACCACTTATCCATACCTCGCCTTTTTTCTTCCTTTTTATCTCCCGTGCAAGTAGTTCCGGTGCATTAATCTTAACACGGACGGATCTTCCCCACCCTTCATTGATGCCTGAAAACCGTTTTATAAACCTCGCATAACAGTAATGGCAACCATGGGTACATCCTGTATAGGGATTTACGGTGTAGTCATAGATTTTTGAGGCTGTCAGGATATTTTTGGCATGGGCTTCTCTGATAGTTAATTCCATTCCCGGATTTTTTGCCAATCTCCAATCGCCAGGGCTATAGTGCTTCTGCGTTGAAACGTGCTATATTGCCTTTCTCCAGATTCTTCTTATAGACATGCAAAAAGAGTATGGAAGTGGCAATTGTGTATATAACTGAAAGGAAGGCACTGATTGTAAGCCGTTGCATGATACTGTAATCGTAGCTGCCTGTTGTAATGATTGCACGAAGAGCCTCGAATATATAGGATGGGGGTATGATCATAGCAAAAATTCCCATCCATTCAGGAAGGGTCGATATGGGGAAGAATACCCCCGAAAAGAGTGAAAGAACAAGAGGCACTGGCCAGCCAAGCCATTCAGCGGTTGGGCCAAACTTGAATATCATTGTAATAACCAAAATCCCCATCGATATTCCAAATATAAGAAGGATGGCCATGAAAGGTATTATGAGAAGGCCTATCCTTAAGATATTGTAACCAAATATCGCCCCTGCAAGTAAAGCCATTATTAAAAAACTGATGATTCCGGTTGTGAAGCTTGTCATTACAAGGCCAGTTAGATACTCTTTTATCTTGAGGGGAGATGCAAAAAGGTTAATGAGGTTCTGTGTCCATATGTCCTCCATAAAACCCATCAGAATACCCTGCTGTATACGACTCATAAACTCCCATAGTATAACAGCGCCGAGTATCACGGTAATAAAGCTGAAGGTATCACTTCCAAGAGAAGATAGGTATCTGCTTATAAAACCCCATTGAACAACGTCTATTATCAGCCACATAAATATGCTCACCAGCCTCGAAGGGTTGCTGCTTATAAGGAATATCTGACGAATGAATATAGCGGCTGTCCTCGATAGTTTCATGTTATTGATTTCCGAATATGAGCGGTTCTCTGGCTATTGCAATGAAAAGTTCCTCAAGGTCTTTCTTCTTATACTCTGCAGGCATGGTTCTGGGATTGCCCTCAAGCAAAATTCTGCCATGGGAGAGGAAGAGCACCTTATGGCATACTGCCTCTATTTCCTGCATGTTATGGGATGTCCAGAGTATACCTATATTATGTTCCTTTGCGTAAGATACTATCTTCCTCCTTATCAAGCGGCTAACTGCAGGATCGAGGGATGCTGTGGGTTCATCCAGAAGCAATAATTCGGGTTGATTTATAAGAGCCTTTGTAAGCTGCAGTCGGCTCTGTTCGCCTGATGAGAGGAGTCCGGTCTTTCTATCTGCAAACTTCTCAAGTTCAAAATCGAATAAAAGCTCTTCAACCCTTCTTTTTGCCTTCTTTATGCCGTAGAGGAGACCGAATACATAAAGGTTCTGCCTTACTGTTAGATTTGCCGGCATATGGGCATATACGGCTGCAAAATTTATCATACTGTTTATTTCTGGATAGCAATCTTTTGTATCCCTGCCTAAAATTTCGATAGTTCCTGATGTAGGTTTGACAATACCGAGGATCATATTTATTGTTGTGGTCTTACCAGCACCATTTGGACCGAGGAGTCCCACTATCTCTCCAGGGGCGATAAAAAAACTGACGTGATCCACTGCCTTGAATGAATCATATTCTTTTGTTAAATCCTTCAGGGTTAATACTTTGTCTCTATCCATCGTTTTTTCGCTGCTTTTAATATGCAGCAATTAGTATATAAATATATTCAGAAAGAAAATTTTTTATTATAAGGTGTTAAAAAGGAGTTGCTGGACAAAAATAATTGCTTCACCAGCCACGAAATTTTTCACCAATCACTATTCATTGTTTTTCATGGTGGAGGCGGCGGGAATCGAACCCGCGTCCAGAAAAGAAGGCATTAAAGAGCCTACATGCTTAGTCAGTGTATTAAATCTCGAGCAATGAAACATCCACTGACAGATTTTTCATTGCTCCAGCCTATGAGATTTCGTCTTTCTGTATAGGCGTCCAGAAAGACTATCCTGCTTGAATGACACCATTCTGGACTTAAAGCAGGAAGAAAGTCCAGATGATGTAGCCGCATTAAGCGGCTAGTGCATACTCGTGAGAGTCTGCAGTTATGTTTAGTTCTGCTTGGATACGGGAAAGCAGTAACCCGGCATGCCTCTTTAACCCTTACTTCCCTGTCGAAACCTATCGCCCCCGTCATCTTGATTTTCTCTCCCGTTCTGCAATTCTCTTTTCGTCTCTTCTTTTTATATTCTCCCTCTTATCATAAAGGGTTTTCCCTTTTGCAAGGGCAAGCTCAACCTTTGCTTTGTTATTCTTGCTCAAATAAATGGAAAGAGGAACGAGTGTGTAGCCCCTATCCTGTACCTTGCCCAGAAGTTTATGGATTTCCCTCTTATGCATGAGGAGTTTCCGTGTTCTTTTCGGTTCGTGATTGTAAATATTACCATAATCATACGGGCTGATGTGGGAGTTTATAAGAAAGAGTTCCCCGTCCCTGATACGGGCATAACTCTCCTTGAGGTTTACCCTGCCAGCCCTTATGGATTTTATTTCAGTACCTGTAAGGACAATACCGGCTTCATATGTATCCTCGACATGGTAATCATGATATGCTTTCCTGTTGGTACAGATTGTCTTCATATAAATAATATAACACATTAGATGTAGAAATTATAGATGATGTAAGGTGGATGAGTATACTTCAAAAACCGTTATATATAATAACTATTGGGATGTTTTATCCAAATACTTTTCCAGATAGCCAGAAGAGTGCCATGCCGATAAGAACAGTGCCACCGAGCGATCTGGTCTTTATGGCAAAGAGAAAGGTTGGAATAGCTACAATCATCTCAGGTTTGAGAAGATCGAGATGGCGGGGATTACCTGCTGTAATGAGGGAGGGGAAAATCAAGGCACTCAAAATGGCTGCTGGTATAAAATCGAGCCATGCTTCAAGCCACAAGGGCAGTTCTTTTCTCGAAAGGAAGAGAAGGGGAAGAAGGCGTGGAAAATAGGTGACAATACCCATACCGAGGAAAAGCATGAAGAGGTCAGGATTGATGTTCATATTTTTTTCTTCGTAAAAGAAGCCCTGCAGTTGCTGCTATTATGGCTGCTACAATTATGTAGGAGTTGCCGGGAATGATGAGTGCCATGGTCGTGGCAATAATACCGGAAATTATTGCCACAATGGCATGTATTTTATCCCTGAGCTGGAATACGAGCAGACATAATAGCATTGCAATCAGTGCATAATCAATTCCAAATGAACCGCGAGGAATCAAGCTCCCGCCAAAGCCTCCAAGAATGGTGCTTACTACCCATGCAAGGTTTGATATATGGTTTACAACAAGCGCCTTTCTCCAATCCCAGTCCTTTGTGCGGAAAAAGGCAAGATTCATTGCAAAGCTCTCGTCTGTTACACCATAACCAAAAAGGGTAATACATTTTTTGGGGGTGTGGCGGAGATATACGGCAAGGGCTGAACTCATAAGGAAATGCCTGAGGTTTACTATAAACGTTGTGAGAGTGATCGCAAGGAAACTTGCTCCCGAACTAAGTAAAGAAATAGCAATGAATTGAGAACTTCCAGCAAAAACTAAAAGAGACATAAGCCCTATTTCAAGAGGGTTTAAACCTGCTTTCTGGGCAATAACCCCAAAGGCAATACCTATTGGAAAGTAACCAAGACAGATAGGCCATGCTGCCCTTGCCCCTTCCGAGAGGATATTGGCATTGACCTTCATTCCGATAAGCTACCCCTCTATTACAGGGAGTTCGATGATGAATTTTATGCCCCGGGGTTTATTATCTTCAACTCTAATTTTACCATGATGTTCGAGGACAATAGTATGGACTATAGCAAGGCCAAGTCCCATACCTTCTTCGTCCCTTGTAAAATAGGGATCGAAGATTTTTTCTCTATCTTCTCTGTGTATACCTTTTCCTGTATCTGCAACTTCGATAAATAGAGTCTTTATACCTCTTTCATAATTTGTGATTATGGAAATAGCGCCTTCCATTGTATTGATGGCTTTTATAGCATTTGTAATGAGATTTATGAATACCCTCTTTATGCCATCCCTATCCATCTTGAAAAAGGGAACATTGCCTTTCTTCATCTGAAAAGAAATGTTGGGATAGAGATTTTTGTAAAGACCAATGGCTTCTTCAGCAATGATATTTATATCCTCCGCAGTTTTTTCCTGAGATATACGGGTCAATTTTGTAAGTTCATTTACAATTCCTTTAATATCATCCACAGACCTTATGATAACAGATGTAGTTTCATCCAGTACCTCCCTGTCAGTGCTCCCTGCATGGGAAAGGACTTTTCTCCGTAAACGCTCGGCAGAAAGAACAATAGGGGTCAAAGGATTCTTTATCTCATGGGTAAGTTTCCGCGCCACTTCCTGCCATGTTGCAAGCTTTTCAGCTCTCACAATATGGGTAATATCATCAAAGGTAATGATAAAACCGTCAACACGACCCCTCTCGTCTTCGAGAATTGTCATGGATGCCCTTAGATAGGTAATATCATTTTTAAGGTTCAATTTTATCTCTTTTGTCACACTTCCGTTCTTTGTAGTCTTTGCCTCTCTCAGGAAGGATTTCATAATACTCTTGAAGTCATTGCCCAGTATTTCTCCCAGATGTGCACCTCTCCAGGAAACTCTTTCCATGCCGATAATATTCAATGCAGCCTTGTTGATGAGGAGAATTTTTCCCCTTTTGTCTGTGGAGATAATGCCTGTCGCTACATTATCAAGGATAACCTCCATATACCGTCTTCTTTCTTCAATTTCATCTTTTGTGAGCTTCAGCTCTTTTGCCATGGTATTGAATGCGCTTACGAGTGTACCTATTTCGTCTTTACCCATATCTTCTAAATTGATGTCGAACTTTCCTTTTGCAATTATGGTAGCACCCTCTTTGACCCTTTCTATGGGTATTGTAATCTCATTTGCCATCTTAATGCCCACCCATATGGAAAAAAAGACAGTAAGGATGGTGACAAGAAAAAGAGGTATCAAAAAGCTGTACTTTAATAGTTTTTTATATGGCCTCGCCTCCCTGAATTCTTTAATTACCGAAGAAATCTCCTGTATCCCTTCACTTCCATGAACAGCGATAAAATCACCAGTGAGGAGGGTTGCCTGAATATTTCCAGATTCATCATACAACTTTGAGCCAGTTAGAATGAGTTCCCCATTTTTAAAGGGAATTATGGAACGTATAGGTTCTTCTTTGAGAATGTTTTTTGTTTTTAAAAGGAATTTTTGGTCAAACGATTTTCCGAGATTCCCTCCACTTGTAATGAGTGTATCTGAAGAGTCAAGAAGGGCATAGCAATCAAGTAAATATGTATTCATGCTGCTCTGCAAATATTTATTAAGTTCTTTTTCTTTCTCTAAAAGCTTGTTCTTATAAATATTGTGCGCCAGACGTTGTGACATTTTCTCGTATCTCTGGAAGAGGTCTTCATAATAGAACTGGGAGAGCTCAAGAGCATCTTCCATAGTATCCTCAAGCTTCTGGCTGAACCACTTCTCCATGCCTATATTGAAAAAACCTGTTGCAAGGATAAAAAGGGTAAGGGCAGGCACTATAGAAATAAAAATAAGCGTAAAGGTAAGTTTTGTTTTAAGTCCTGCACCCCATATGCCACGCTTTTTTTCAACGTAGTTTTTGATTAAAGTGCGTGATATAAGAAAGAGCAAGAGGAGAATCAGTAGGAGATTGATATTGAGCATCACGATAATAAGTTTGTTTTCACCAACAGGAAGAAATTTTATGAAGAAGGGTAGTTGCGTTTCGAGATAGACAAGTACAATGAAGATAATAGATATGATCGATGCCCAGAAAAACTCTTTCTTATACTTCATGTAAGACCCTGTAATTCATTATACCTCATCACATGAGGGAAACAAAGTTTATCTGCCTTTCTACGGAGAGGCTTTCGTAAAAAAACCATGACAGATATTTTGCTCTTCAATCCATATTCTTCTCTATAAACTCTTTCATATCCGCAGGGATGGGCGCCTCAATGTTAACAGGTATGTTTTTAACAGGATGAATAAATTCTATCCTGAATGCGTGAAGTAAAGTCCTCTCAGCCATGGATTTTGCCTTTTTTCCATAGAGTTCATCGCCCACAACAGGATTGCCTGTAGATGCGAGGTGAACCCTTATCTGATGAGTACGACCTGTCTCAGGATAGGCCTCAATATATGTAAATCCCTTCAGCCGTTCTATTACCTTGAAATATGTTATAGCCTCTCTTCCCCCTTTTTTTAAGAGAGCCATCCTTTTTCTCTCTTTTGGATGTCTTCCAATATTACCCCTGATAGTACCCTCATCCTTTTTAATGAGACCTTCTACCACTGCTCGATATGTTTTTGCCACATGCCTTTTTTTGAAAAGTGAAGAGAGTCCTTCCTGTGTTGTTGTATTTTTTGCAATCAGGATCACACCGGATGTTCCTTTATCAAGCCTGTGGACTATGTAGGGCCGTAATGAAATGGATGGGTGTTCAGCGTTCAACATTCTGTGTTCAATGTTTGATAGCGGACTCAGATACGAAAGGATGGCGTTGACAAGAGTTCCATCCCTGTGACCTGCAGAAGGATGGACGACCATACCAGGTGGTTTATCTATGGCAAGGATATATTCATCCTCAAAGAGAATCTTCAAAGGAATGGATTGGGGCACAAGTTCCAATGGTGCTTCTTCGGGTATGACACCTTCAATAACCATAGATTTTTTTACTTTCTGCGAAGGCTTGAGGACCTTTCCTTCTCCAAGAATATATCCATCTTCTATAAGGCTTTTTATCTTACTTCTTGTTATGGATAGTCTTTCTGAGAGGAAGATGTCAAGCCGGGTACCTTCTACATCACAGACTATTGTGAATCTCTGTGCCATGATACCTCGTTGAATGATTTTTTCTGCAGACTGATGGCGCTATTAAACATGGAATGGTATCAGGTGGAATGAGTGCTTATTTTACGTGTCATCCTTAAGTGCAGTTTCCAAACCATCTATAAGAGGGGTTTCATCCTCGGCGATGATTGTTCTCATATCAAGGATAAGAGTATCCTTTTCAATTCTTCCTATAACAGGAACGGGCAACGCTCTCAATTTTTGTTCAAAGGACTCTATACTGTGCGTATGAGGTTTCAAGGCAATGCCACAGGATGGAATTTTTACATCGGGCAGGGTGCCACCACCCACTTCTGCATCTGTGAATATAACTGAAACAGTAACCCTTTTCAGTCTTTCACTGACTTTCCTTGCTATACGACGTGCCCTCTTGAGTAACACATTTTTATCTTCGAGTATCATACGCAGTGTTGGTATTTCACGTATCGCCTGCTCTCTGTCGAGATAAAGCAGCAGTGTACTCTCAAGTGCTGAAAGGGTAAATTTGTCAGGCCTCAGCGCCCGTGCAAGGGGATTCTTTTTCATGGCTTCGATATAGGGCGCCTTACCGAGAATAATACCTGCCTGTGGTGCTCCAAGTAACTTGTCACCGCTGAAGGATACTATATCAATACCTTTTTCTATTAATTCGATATTTGATGGCTCATGGTGGATGCTAACCTCTAAAAGAGGAATCAAAAGCCCGCTTCCTGTATCGAAATATATGGGTTTGTTGTAGGTTTTTCCAAGATCAATAAGTTCGTCAGCAGATATTTCATGAAAAAAACCTTTTATTCTGTAGTTGCTTGTATGGGCTTTCATAAGAAGGGCTGTGTTATCCTGAATTGCCTTCTCATAATCTTCCCTGTATGTTCTATTTGTTGTTCCTACCTCCCTCAATATGGCACCACTCTTTTTCATAACATCAGGTATCCTGAAGGAACCACCAATCTCAATAAGTTCCCCCCGTGAGATAATTACCTCTTTTCCTTCAGCAAGTGTATTGAGTACAAGATAGACAGCAGCAGCATTATTGTTGACCACAAGGCTACCTTCTGCATGGGTGAGCCTTTTAAGGATGGAAGTGCAGTGTGTATATCTGTCACCCCTTTCTCCTTTATCCAGGTCATATTCGAGATTCGTGTAGTGGCAAGCGGCATTATGAAGGGCTTCAATGGCAGACTGTGCAAGAAGGGATCTCCCGAGGTTGGTGTGTATAATGACGCCGGTACCATTGATAACCCTTTTTATACCCGGTGCAGTTGAGAGGTTAATCCTGGTTTTCGTGGCATCAATGATGCTGGCTAATGAGGGTATTGAATGAACTACACCCTTTTTAATAGCGCTCCGGAGTTCATCAAGAACAAGCCTGAGGGCATCTTTTGCAATACCCTGAGGATATAGGGCAACAGTTTCCCTCCATTCCCTCTGTTTCAGAATTTCATCGACCTTTGGTATAGCACGGAGTAAGTTTTTATCAGTCATATCAAAAGTATTTGTAACATACTGTTAAGGTTAAGGTAAAGAGCATTTTTCCTATATTCGATTCTCTTAATGCTTGACAGCCTACACTCAATAAAGCGTAAAATAAAGGAAATATTCTATTGACGAGGTGACCATGTTTACACCAACAAAAATCATAGCAATTGGTCTTAATTATCGTGACCATGCAAAAGAAATGAATACGCCTGTTCCTGAATACCCATTGATTTTTATGAAACCATCTACTGCCGTTATAGGCAATGGAGACGCTATTATATATCCTTCTCAGTGTAAGGAGCTACACTATGAGGGAGAGCTTGCAATCGTCATAAAGGAAAGGACGAGACATGTAAAAAAAGAGGATGCCTACAAATATATTTCCGGCTACACCTGTGCGAATGATGTAACA
This sequence comes from Deltaproteobacteria bacterium UBA4796, assembly GCA_002402795.1. Classification (GTDB taxonomy): domain Bacteria; phylum Desulfobacterota; class Syntrophorhabdia; order Syntrophorhabdales; family Syntrophorhabdaceae; genus UBA8905. The sequence continues at coordinate 9,948 of DHGO01000149.1, read as the reverse complement.
GCAAGAGATCTTCAGAGACTCGACGGTCAATGGACGAGGTCAAAATCTTTTGATACTTTTTGCCCCCTCGGGCCGCGACTGGTTACCGAGATTGATACATCCCATCTGAATATTGTGACGAGGGTCAACGGGATGGTCAAACAGCAATCAAACACGAAGAATATGATCTTTAATGTTTTTGAGCTTGTGTCATTTATTTCATCCATTATGACACTTCTGCCAGATGATGTGATTATTACAGGAACACCACCTGGCGTGGGGCCTCTTGAAGTGGGCGATGAAGTGGAGATAGAGATAGAAGGTATTGGTGCTTTAAGAAATACAGTGAAAAAGGAGTAAATGATGGATAATATTACCTTTGAAGATTTTCAGAAGATGGATTTGAGGGTTGCTGAAATTATATCATGCGAGGATGTGGAGGGTGCTGACAAATTGTATAAACTTACCATTGATGTTGGAGAAGTGCGTACTATTGTGGCAGGGATTAAACAATTCTATAAGAAAGAGGCCCTTGTGGGGAAAAAGATTGTGGTGGTGGCAAACCTGGAGCCAAGAAAGATACGGGGAATTATGTCTCATGGTATGTTGCTTGCCGCATCCAATGACAGTCATACTTCTGTTGTACTCCTGACCCTTGATAAGGATATCGCCAGTGGAAGTAGAATCTCATGAATGACCCTATAAAAATAGAAGTCTTATAGTAAAGATTAACATGATACATTTCCTCTTCCTTTTCATGGCTGGGTTGATTATTTTCCTCTTCGGTATGGTGAGGCTAAGCAATGAAATGCAACAGCTTTTCAGTGCCCGTATTCGTGAATTGATAGTCTTTTCTGTAAAACGTCCGATCTTTGGACTTGTTATGGGACTTGTGGGAACCATTCTTTTTCAGAGTAGTTCAGCCACAACGCTTCTTACGGTAGGGCTTGTGAGTGCAGGACTCATAAGTTTCTACCATTCCCTCGGTATTATTCTTGGAGCAGATATCGGTACAACCATTACTGCACAGCTTGTTGCATGGAATGTGACAGCTATATCACCTCTCGTAATTTTTTGTGGTGGTATCCTTTACCTTCTCGCAAAGGACACATGGAAAATGATTGGCGAGGCGCTTCTCTATTTTGGTTTCATCTTTTTTGGTCTGCATTTAATTGGAGAAGCAACACTACCATTGAAGGAGAGTGACCTTTTCATAAACCTTTTTCAGGAATCTCATTCGCCCTTCTTTGGGATAGGAGTTGGAATTCTCTGCACAGGTATAGTTCATGCATCCTCAATTCCTATAGGTATACTCGTAATGCTTGGTAAACAGGATATTATAGCAATAGAGAATGCCCTTCCAATTCTGCTTGGAGCAAACATTGGCACAACAGTGACAGCACTTATGGGAAGCATTGCAGCAAACATTAATGGGAAGAAGACTGCTTTTGCCCACTCAATGACAAAGTTTATAAGTGTTCTTCTCGTGCTTCCTGCTCTTTCACTTTTTACAATATTGCTCAAATGTCTATCTTCTGATGTGGCACAGCAGATAGTGTGGGGTCATTTCATCTTCAATCTCTTTCTCGCCGTGATCTTTATGATGTTCTTAAAACCCTTTTCAGCCTTTGTAGAAAAGATTATACCTGGAACAGAGGAAACTCTACCGTTATGGCCTGAATTTCTTGATAAGCGTTGTCTGGCGAAGGCTGATGATGCCCTTCTCTGCGTAAAGAAGGAACTGATCAGGCAGATAATGTTATCGGAGAGAATGCTGCGTGAAAGTCTTCAGATGATACCTGAATTTAAAGAATCCCATAAGAAGAGGATTATGTATATAGAGATGGTTGTTGATAATCTCCAGAGCGAGATAGTCGAATATCTCTGGAATATTTCATGCGGTGAACTTTCACCTGCAACGTCGAAAAAGCTCTTCGCCTTTTCAACGATAGTATATGATATCGAACGTATTGCTGACCGTTCCTTGAACCTTCTGGAGCTTGCTGAATCAAAACACAAAAGAAAGGCAATATTTTCAGAGGCAGCCCGGATTGAACTTAAAGAGATAGGAAGCCTTGTGATGAAGAACCTCATTGACGCAGCGTCACTTATTGAACAGAGTGATGGAACAAAGATCAAGGACGTTTATTCCCGCCACAGCAACGTATTTGTTACCATACGTCAGGCTGTTGAGAACCATCTCGTAAGATTTTACCAGAAGGTATGTCGTGCAGAAGCCGGGCCAATCTTCGTTGATATGCTCGTAAATCTTGAGCGTGTGTCAGACCACTGCCGTGCTATTGTTGAGCGTATCGAAGGGCTTAAGGAAGTATGACCTTTTTCTTATCCTCAATTCGTTTATTGACTTTTATCCCTCAATAGCAATATCTTTTACAACATGAAAAAAGAGATTCAACGACTCAGAAGGATAAGGAATATCGGTATTGCCGCACACATTGACGCAGGTAAAACAACAGTTACTGAAAGAATCCTCTTCTACACAGGTAAATCACACAGGATAGGAGAAGTTCATGAAGGTACGGCTATTATGGATTACCTTCCACAGGAACAGGAAAGAGGTATAACCATTACTTCGGCAGTCACAACATTTTACTGGAATAATCACGAGATTCAGCTTATCGATACACCCGGTCATGTAGATTTTACAATAGAAGTGGAACGTTCGCTCCGTGTGCTTGATGGTATGATTGCAATCTTCTGTGGTGTAGGAGGTGTGGAACCACAGTCTGAGACTGTCTGGCATCAGGCAGACAGGTACAGGGTACCGAGAATAGCTTTTGTAAATAAGCTCGATAGAGTGGGTTCTGATTTCTTTCATGTTTTAGATATGATGGCGGACAAGCTTGGTGCTAACCCCATACCAATCCAGATACCCTTAGGAAAAGAAGATGGATTTTTTGGAGTTATTGATTTGATAGCCATGAAGGGTATTGTATGGGACGAGGATGATCTCGGAGCAACCTATAACTACATTTCCATTCCTTCAGAATATGCAGAACCGTCTCAACGATATAGAGAAAGGCTTTACGAGAAACTGTCATTGATAGATGACCAATTCATGGAAATGTATCTCGAGGGTAAAGAAATAGAAGAATCCCATATCCACAGCGCTTTGAGAAAAGGTACAATTTCTCTACGCTGTGTGCCTGTCCTGTGTGGAGCTGCACTCAGGAATAAAGGCATACAGCCTCTTCTGAATAGTATTGTTCACTATCTTCCTTCACCTGTCGATATACCACCTGTACGGGGAAAGAATCCTCAGACTGGCGAAATAGAAGAAAGGGAAGCAAGAAATGATGAAGATTTAACAGCCCTTGCCTTCAAAGTTGTCATGGATGAAGGAAGAAAGCTTACCTATATCAGGATTTATTCAGGCGAGATTAAAGTGGGAGAAGAAGTATACAATGTGAATCTTAATAAGAAAGAAAAAATATCGAGAATATACAGGATGCATGCTAACCAGAGAGAACGCATTAATGAAGCAAAAACAGGAGCAATTGTAGGAATTGTTGGACTCAAGGAAACCTCAACAGGGCATACCCTGACAAAGACAAGACCTATTTTGCTTGAATCAATCGAAATATACCAGCCTGTCATTTCTGTGGCAGTGGAACCAAGAAAAAACATAGACCAGGAAAAGCTTATCCAGATACTCCAGAAGATTGCAGAGGAAGACCCCACATTTGTTCTTAAAACTGATGAAGATGCCTATCAAACCATCATTTCAGGTATGGGTGAACTTCATCTTGATGTCATCGTGAAAAGAATCAAAGACGAATTTGGTATTGACCTTCTTGTAGGAAAGCCACAGGTGGTCTATAAGGAGAGCATCGAGGAAACAGTTACAGTTGAAAGGTCATTTGAAAAAACAATCAACAATATTCTCTGTAAGGGGACAGTATCGCTGAGTGTTACACCAAACAACAGGGGTGATGGCATCATGGTTATTCCCCATATTCCTGAAGAACATCCGGCTTTTCCATATTTTTCTGCTATTGAGGAAGGTATCATGGAATCCTCTCAGATAGGCGTGATAAAGGGATTTCCTCTTACGGATATACGGGTTAATATACTCGATGCCTCTTTTAACAACCCTGATTTTGCAAGACTGACACTGAAAATGGCTGCATATGAGGGGTTCAGGAAGGCATGTACGGAAGCACATCCTATTCTTCTGGTTCCTGTTATGTCTCTAACCGTTACTGTACCAAATGAATTTTTAGGGGATATTATAAATGACCTCAATGGAAGGAAATGTCAGATTACAAGCCTCATATCCCAGGACAGAATTACAATCATTCAGGCAAATGCCCCGTTGACAAGGATGTTCGGGTACTCGACCGATGTGAGATCCCTCTCGCAGGGCAGGGCATCCTTTACCATGTACTTTTCCCATTATGACAAAATAGAAAATGGATAGGACAAAAGAGATTCTCTCCTTTTTAAGAAATAACATTGGGTACGTTTCAGGTGATGATATTGCCCATAAGATTGGTATATCAAGAACCGCAGTGTGGAAACATATCAATAACCTTGAACGCATGGGATATGATATTACAGCAATTCAGGGTAAGGGTTACAGACTGACAGGTATCCCTGATAAGCTCTATCCGTGGGAAATAGAGCAATCCCTGAACACGCGATTTATCGGGAAAAAGATTATATACAGGGATACCATAGAATCGACAAATACTTTAGCCTTTAGCCTTGCCCTTAAGGGGGAGCAGGAAGGAACATGTGTAATTGCAGAAAAACAGGTTGGAGGAAGAGGAAGGCTCGGGAGGAGATGGGTTTCCCCCAAAGGAAAGAACCTTTACATGTCTATAATCTTGAGGCCTGAAGTAGCACCACAGTATGTATACCCTGTTACTTTCGTATCATCACTTGCTGCATGGGATACAATAAAGATTGTAACAGGAAAGGAATCCACGCTGAAATGGCCTAACGATGTTCTCATGAGGGGAAGAAAGATATGTGGAACCCTTCTTGAGCTTTCGACAGAAGCTGATATGGTAAAATTTGTTATCATTGGTATCGGCTTCAATATCAATATGAAAGAAAATGAATTGGACGATGAAATAAGGCAAAGGGCTACGTCCCTGTCCATTGAGATGAAAAAAGAATATGAAAGGGCTTCGGTTTGTGGCGTCTTGCTGACGAACCTTGAGAAGTACTATGGTGTTTTTAAAGAAAAGGGAGGCCAGGATATCTGCAGAATGTGGGAGGAGAGGTCAGGAATCAAAGGAAAACATATGGAGATAATTCAGAATGATGTACGGTATGAGGGTATTGGTGAAGGCATAGATACAGATGGTGCCTTGCTTCTGAATATGGAAGGTAGTATCATAAGGATTATAAGCGGTGATGTGAGTCTTTAACTATGCTTCTTGTTATTGATATAGGGAATACAAATACGGTAGTCGGTGTCTATAATGAGGAGAAGCTTTTAAATCACTGGCGATTGAATACGGTGATTCAGAAAAGCGTTGACGAATATGCAATGTTTATTAATAGTCTTCTCTCCATAGAAGGAATTACATTCAAGCTGATTGATAGCGCCATAATATCCTGCGTGGTGCCTCCATTGCTCATACCCTTTGAAATTGTCTGCAGAAAATACATAGGAATCATGCCCATTGTTGTTGAACCGGGTATAAAGACAGGTATGCCTATACTCTATGAAAACCCGTCTGAAGTTGGTGCTGACAGGATTGTCAATGCCATTGCAGGATATGAAAAATATAAACGGTCCCTCGTTATTGTTGATTTTGGCACAGCAACGACATTCGACTATATTACACCAAAAGGAGAGTATGCAGGTGGTTCCATTGCCCCGGGTATCATGATATCTCTTGAGGCATTGTTCGAGAGGGCTTCTAAACTACCACGGGTTGAACTGGTAAAACCAAAAAGCATAATTGGCAAGAATACAATCAATGCTATACAGTCAGGTATTATATACGGATACGTAAGCCTTGTGGATGGCATTGTGAAGAGAATAAAGGATGAAGTAAAAACAAATCCCTATGTAATCGCTACCGGTGGACTCTCCAGTCTCATTTATAAGGAATCCGAGACCATTGACGAGGTTAATGAATTTCTTACCCTGGAAGGCTTAAGGATTCTTTATGAAAGGAATAAGGACTATCACCGATTCAAATAGTGAGTACCGGAACTCATGCTATCCTGAATGGTTGTATAATCATTCTATTCAGGCAGGGGCTTAACATTAGGGAATCCGCCTTTTACATTTATAATGAGCATTAGCCCGAGAAGAAAAAAACAAGTGACCGAAAGTACCGCAGGTCTCTGACTCCTCAAAAGAGAAGAGAGATAGCCAAAAAGAAAAGGTCCAAAGATCGCAGAAGATTTTCCTACCAGTGTATAGACACCAAAATATTCTGATGCCCGGTCTTCTAAAATAAACTGGGTATAAAAAGCCCGGGAAGCCGCCTGTATGGTTCCAAGGCCAAAACCTGCAACCGATGCTATCACGAAGAAAATAGACTGGTTCTGAACAAAATAGGTAGCCCCTGTTACCATAATCCATAGCCCCAGAGATAGCATAACAACCTTCTTTGGTCCCCAGTAATCGGTTGGTTTTGCCATTGCAAATGCCCCGATGAGAGCAGTGCATTGCACGATGAGATACAACCCAATGAGAGCCTCTGTGGTGAAGTGCAGGGTTGTTGCTGCGAAAATACTTGCAAAGACTATCACCGTATTGATTCCGTCTTCATAAAGCAGATAAGCAATGAGAAACTTTCTCTGCTCTTTATGCAGCCATATTTTGCTCAACGTATTTACCGTATTTCGCAATCCCTTGGTTGCTGCGTGCGCTATAGATTTCCTTCCCCTTGCATCTGCCGGGAGAAAAAGAAAGGCTGGAAGAGAAAAAATACCGAAGAAGAGAGCAACGACAGGCCATATAATATGTATATAACCACCTTTTATAAGTAATAGACCGAGAAAGAGAGAGATAATGGAACCGAAATAACCGGTACCATACCCCCATGCAGATACACGTCCCTGGTGTGTGGCATGGGCGATGTCCGGGAGGAAGGCATTGTAGAAGACGAGGCCGCCCTCAAGGCCGATATTTGCACAGATAATTAGCACAAACCCCTCAATAACCATTCCAGGTTTTAAAAAATAGAGTAAGGCAGTTGCACAAAGGCAGAGTATTGTATAGAAACCCAGTAATTTCTTTCTCATCTTCCCATAATCCGCAATGCCACCGAGAAAAGGGGAACTGATGGCAACGAACAGCATGCTTATGGATATTGCCTTTCCCCACCACAGGTCACCTGAACCATGTTCATTAGCAGCGATTATGTTGACATAATAAACAGGGAATATGACTGAAGCGATGACAGCAGAATAACTTGAATTGGCAAAATCAAAGAAGCACCATGATAGTATTCTTTTATAATTCAGGTGATACATACGGGCGTAACCTTGCCTAATGATTACATGACCATTGCCATTTTGCAACAATTCACCTGCTTTACTTTGTGAGATACCTCTGTTAGAATAAGCACACTTCTTATGTTTTTCAGAATGGTGCTCATCCAGAGTCTATGTATAGTTTTACTCTGCTACTGTTCCCAGAAAAAAGAGATTTCAATTTATGATGAGAAAGGCATTCCTTCATACGGTGATACGATTATTACCGCATCTATCGGAGAACCTTCGAATCTAATACCATTACTTTCAACAGACAGTCCGTCCCATGAAGTTGCATCTCTTATTTATAATGGTCTTGTAAAGTATGACAGAGACCTCAATATTGTTGGTGACCTTGCAGAATCATGGAGGTTTTCAAACGACCATCTTTCGATTACATTCTTTTTGCGGAAAAATGTAAAATGGCATGATGGAAAACCATTTACTGCCCATGATGTTATGTACACCTATAAGGTGATAGTGGATCCGCAAACACCAACAGCATATTCAGGAGATTTCTTGCTTGTTAAAAAGGCAGAGGTGCTTGATGACTATACATTCAGGGTTACTTACGATAAGCCTTTTGCCCCGGCTCTCATTAGCTGGGGGGTTGCCATACTGCCCCGGCATCTTTTAGAAGGAAAAGATATTACTGCATCGCCTCTCATACGTTCACCGATTGGAACAGGACCATTTAGATTTCATCAGTGGATTCCAGGTGACAGGATAATCCTTCTGGCGAATGAAGATTATTTTGAAGGAAAACCATACATAGAACGGTACATCATGAGAATTATTCCTGACAGCGCCACCATGTTTCTCGAATTAAAACGTTATAGCATTGATATGATGGGGCTTACACCCCTGCAGGCAGTGAAACAGACAGACTATCCAAAATTTAAGAGGGAGTATGATAAGTACAGGTATCTTGCATTTAGCTATGTATATATGGGATATAACCTGAAGCACAGGTTTTTTAAAGACAAAAAGGTTCGACATGCATTGAGTTACGCAATTAATAAAAAAGAGATTATTGATGGTATCCTTCTCGGGCAGGGGGTTGAAGCAACCGGACCATTTAAGCCTGATATGTGGGCTTATAATAAGAATGTAAGGAGATTCGAATTTGATAAAGAAAAGGCGCTCAGCCTTTTAAAAGAGGCAGGGTTTACAGAAGGTTCTGGTGGGATATTATATAAAAATGGAATGCCTTTCGAATTTACAATTCTCGTAAACCAGGGTAATGATGTAAGGATACGGTGCGCTGAACTGATACAGAAAAGGCTTTCTGATATTGGAATCAGGGTAAATATCAGGGTTATTGAGTGGGCAAGTTTTATCAATGAGTTTATTGATAAGAGAAATTTCGAAGCCGTTATACTTGGATGGAGTATACCCAATGATCCGGATATTTTTGATATATGGCATTCGTCAAAACAGGGGGTGAAGGAACTAAACTTTATTGGTTTTGAGAATAGAGAGGTAGACAACTTGCTTGTAAAAGCACGACATACCCTCAAACAGGAAGAGAGAAGACGATACTATTTTCGTATTCAGGAAATACTGGCAGAGGAACAACCCTATACCTTTCTTTTCATACCCTATGCAAACATTGCAATTCACAAAAGATTCAAAGGTATAGAGCCAGCACCAGCCGGAATCATGCATAATTTCATCAAATGGTACGTCCCTGAAAATCAGAGAAGGTATGCAACCCATGCCCCGTTATCTCGTTAAACGATTATTATTTATGGTGCCTATGCTCCTGGGCATTACAATCATTTCTTTTGTGGTGATTCACCTTACGCCTGGCGAACCGGGAATTATCGATGCAGAGATGAATCCAAAGGTTACGAAGGAGGTACGGGAAAGAATCAGGAGCTTTTACGGGCTCGACCAGCCACTCCATATCCAGTATTACCTGTGGCTAAAGAGGATTGTTAAACTGGATTTCGGTATATCCTTTGCGCCAGACCGAAGACCGGTTATTGACAAGATAATAGAGCGCCTTCCCATTACCATAACCATCAATGTTTTCTCAATGGTGTTGATTTTTATTTTTGGAATTCCCATAGGTATCTACTGCGCACGATACAAAGATACACCTCTCGATAAATTCCTGACTGCCTTTGTATTTGCCGGTTACGCAACACCCACCTTCTGGCTTGCCCTTCTCATGATGATTTTATTTGGTGTTTACCTTGAGTTACTGCCCATATCAGGTATCAAGTCATTCAATTTCAATGAACTCTCCTTTGTAGAAAAGATTTTTGATATAGTGAAACATCTTTTCCTCCCTGTATGTATCTCTGCCTTCGGTGGTCTTGCAGGAATTTCGAGATATATGAAGAGCAGTCTCCTTGAAGTATTACGACAGGAGTATATTACCACAGCATATGCAAAGGGACTTTCAGAGAGTACAGTGCTTAAAAAACATGCCCTGCGAAATGCCCTCCTCCCTGTTATTACGATACTCGGACTTTCAGTTCCAGGTCTTATAGG
>DHGO01000019.1 GCA_002402795.1 Deltaproteobacteria bacterium UBA4796 | reverse complement strand
ATGAGAGGAAAAGTGAGGAAACTCCTGTTAATAGTCAAATAAATTTATTTAAAACAAAATTTAACAAAGAAAACACAGCACATTTTTATACTTAATTTAACTCCATTTAACTTGACAATTGAATATACCTTGTGCATATTATCACAAATAAATATTATGAAATTAAAGCCTTACTTATAAAAAATCTTAATAAACTATTTGAAACTTTTCAACCTTAAATAGATTTTTTTGATAATCGGCTGAAGAACGATATTAAGATGAAGGAAGAAACATTACATATCAATATAGATAATCAGAAATGCCGCAGGTGCTCCTACTGTATTCAGATATGTCCTGCTAAAGCAATTAAACTTGAGAAGGATGCAGTTACAATTATTAATCACCGCTGTATTTTGTGCGGAAGTTGCATAACAGAGTGTCCACAACATGCAATTATTTGCGGAGGGGGATTTTATGAGGTAAAAACGTTGCTTGAAAAAGGAAAGGGGAAAATCATTGCATGTCTTGATCCAGCCTTTCCAGCATCCTTTAGAATAGCACCACGACAATTAGTAACAGCCCTTAAGAATATTGGATTTACAGAGGTGTGGGAAGGAGCTTTTGGTGCAGAAATTGTGAGCCAGGCTTATAGAAAGCTGATGCAAGAGCAGACAGATAGACCCCTTATTTCCTCTTTTTGTCCTGTCATTGTCATGTATGTTCAAAAATATCTTCCCCAGCTTATACCAAACATTGCACCTATAGTATCTCCTATGATTGCTACAGGTAGAATCGCTAAAAGGATAAAAGGAAATGAATGGAAGGTTGTATATATAACGCCCTGCCTGGCACATATGAAGGAGGCTGTTGCACCTGAAATTGCTGGTGTTATAGATTATGTGATTACCTTTCATGATATGCAGGCGCTATTGGGTAGCAAGATAGAAGATACAAAACTTGGCGAAACAGATTTTGATGGTCCAAAACCTTTTCTCGCACGGATTATATCGGTTGCTGGTGGTTTGAATAGGAGCATGGGTAGCAACTTAGATGTTCTTATGGATCATATTAGTGTGACCTACGGGCATAAGCGAGCTATAGGTGTACTCCATCAGCTTGCATCAGGATACGTAACAACAAAATTTTTAGACATAGTCTACTGTTTTGGATGTGTGGATGGTCCATTTGCTGACAGAGAACTTGCCGTACTTGGTCGACGGCAGATTGTAGCCCAGTATGCAAGGGTTGAAATGGAAAAACAGGACGTGGCAAAAGTAATTGCTGAACTTGATCGATATGAGAATGTTGACCTTAGCAGAGAATTCTACAATATGGAAGAGAAGCTTCCTGTACCAACAGAAGAGCAGATACGAGAAGTGCTCAGAAAGATAGATAAATTGCCACCTCATAAGAATCTCGATTGTAGAGCCTGTGGTTACCCTACCTGTCGTGATAAAGCCATTGCTGTGGTACAGGGTATTGCTGAGGAAGAATACTGTTTACCTTACCTTCTTGAGCAGAGCAAAAGGATTTACCAGCAACTTGAGAAGTCTCATCGTGAGTTGCAATTATCCCATCAGGAACTTGAAAAAGCTCAATTTCAACTCATTAGGGCTGAAAAGCTTGCTGCTCTGGGACAGCTTGCAGCTGGCGTAGCCCACGAGATTAACAATCCACTGGCGACAATTACAATCTATGCTCATCTTTTAATGAAAAGTCTTGGTGCTGATGACCCTCGGAGAGAGGATGTCCAGTTGATTATCAGTGAAGCATCAAGGACAAAAGAGATTGTACAGGGACTTTTAAGTTTTGCAAGGGAAAAGAAGCTTGAAGTGGGACCAACAAATGTCAATGAAGTACTGGAAGATGTGCTTGGACTTGTTGTGAATCAATCTATTTTTCACAATATAAAGATAAAGAAGTCATTGTCTCCAGGCATACCAACCATTACTGCCGATGCCACCCAGCTTAAACAAGTTTTTCTTAATATTATTCTCAATGCTGCAGAGGCTATGGGGGGTAAGGGCGATTTAACCATTACCACCACGCAGGACAGAAAACATGTGAAGATTAAGATACAGGATACAGGTCCTGGTATACCACCGGAGATTCTTGACAGGATTTTTACGCCATTTTTTACTACAAAGGCAAAAGGAACAGGTTTAGGACTGGCAATATCTTACGGAATTGTCGAAAGACATTCAGGCAAAATTGATGTAGAAAGCAAGCTCGATAAGGGTAGTTCCTTCATCATTACATTGCCTGTTCCTGAAAGCAAAGAAGCACAAAACAAGAAAGCAAAGAAAGAAACAGTAGTGTTTCAAAATACGCATTAGGGAGAGGAAGCCATGAACAAAAAAACAAAAATTTTACTTGTAGATAACGATGTAGATTTCATAGACCTGAATAAGGCTGTCCTCGAAAACAATGGGTTCGAGGTAGCCGTAGCATTTTCGGGTCGCGAGGTAATGGATAAAGTGCGCTTCGAGCAACCAGACCTGATTGTTCTTGACTTGATGATGGAAAAGCACGATACAGGATTTGGTGTCGCAAAAGAATTGAAGGCTGATCCATTATACAGGAATATACCAATTTTGATGTTAACTGCTGTTGGAAGCGAAACAGGAATGGATTTTTCTCAAGAACTTGATGGCTACTGGATGAAAACGGATGATTATGCAAGCAAACCGTTGATGCCCGAAGAGCTTGTAAAGCGTATCAATGCCCTTCTGGCAAGGTCGAAAAAAGAAGAATAAAGTTTTATAGTTAAAATTATGAATATTCTTGTTGTAGATGATGAAAAAGGTATCCGTGAAGGATGCAGGCGTATCTTAACCAGCGAAGGATATGTTGTTGATACTGCAGAGAACGGGAAGATAGGTCTGGAAATGGTACAGTCTAAACCCTATGACCTCTTGCTTGTTGACCTCATGATGCCAGTAATGGATGGATTTGAGCTGATGGAACAGGTGAAAAAAATTAATCCTGAAATTATCATGATTGTTATAACAGGATTTGCAACTATAGAAACCGCTGTTGATGCTATTAAGTCAGGGGCTTATGATTATGTTCCAAAACCTTTTACGCCTGACCAGCTTGTTGCAGTTGTCAATAGAGGACTTGAGACAAGACGCCTCCGTATTAAAGCACAGCAGTTAATGGAGGAGCGAGACCAGAAACTCCTTGAGGTTGCAAAGGAAACATCAAAACTGCGCACGATTGTTAATTCTATGGGTGATGGTATTCTGGTAATAAACCAGGAAAAGCAACTTGTTCTGTGGAACCCTGCAGCCATTAACATGCTTCACCTCAAGGAAAAACTGGAGATTGGACGGAACTTCCGAGAGGTTATTCCGTACAGTACATTAGTCGATATTATTGAACGTGCCTTTTCACCCGATGAATCTCGCTACACGACCCTTTCAGAAGAGATTACCCTCCCGCCTCCTGAATCACGGACACTGATGGTAAACGTTTCTGTGATTAGAGACGAGAAAGGTCAGGAGCTTGGCGTTGTAAGCACGCTACGAGATATTACAAGTCTTAAGGAGATTGAAAAGGTAAAATCGCAATTTGTATCTATGGTAACCCATGAGTTACGTGCACCATTAGCAGCAATAGAAAGTTATCTGAATGCGTATCTCACTGGTGCCATCGGTAATGACCCTCAAATGAATAGGCAGATGCTTGAAAGGGCAAGACAGAGGGCGCATTCATTGCTTGAGCTGGTAGACGATCTCCTTCAGTACAGTCGGCTGGAATCCAGAAACATAAAGAGAAAAAAGGAACTGCTAAATATTGCTGATATTATCGTTAGTACAGTGGAATTAATGAAAAATCAGGGAGGGAGTAAAGAAATTCGGTTTATTGTTGATGTTCCAGACAGACTCCCTTTGATTGAGGCTGACAGAACTGAGATGGAACAACTCTTTACGAATCTCATCTCAAATGCCATTAAATACAATGTGAAAAAAGGCAGTGTTATTGTGCGCGCGAAACCAAACAATAATTTTCTTGAGGTGACGGTAGAGGATACGGGAATTGGAATTGATGAAGAAAATATTCCACACATATTTGATGAATTTTACAGGGTTTCAGGTCCACAGACGCGCTATACACCTGGAACAGGTCTTGGTCTGTCCATTGTAAAGAAGATTGTGGAATCCAATTTTGGCAGGATTGATGTTGAAAGCAAGATTAATAAAGGGACAACCTTCAGGGTAAGTTTTCCCATTAAGCATGACTGATATGAGAAAAAGATTATTAAAAACCAATTTATAGAAGGAGAAATTATGGCACATGAATTAAAACTTAACGAAATTGTTGAGAAAAGACAACTGGCACCTTCAATTACTCTTTTTAAGCTTTACGCGCCTGATATTGCAGGTAAAGTAAAACCTGGACAATTTGTTGTATTAAGAGCTGATGACTATGCAGAAAGAATCCCCCTCACTGTTGCTGAGTTTGACCGTGAACAGGGCCTTATTACAGTTATCTTTCAGGTTGTTGGTACCTCCACACAAAAGATGGAAAAATATGAGAAGGGACAGANNGTTGTATGTGTGGGCGGTGGTGTTGGTGTTGCACCTGTTTATCCAATTGCGAAAGCACTATACGAGACAGGTAATACCGTTATCTCTATTATAGGGGCACGAACTAAAGAGATGCTTATACTTGAAAATGAGATGAAGGCAATCAGCCATGAACTATATGTAACGACTGATGATGGCACTTATGGACACCATGGATTTGTTACAGATATACTCAAAAAATTAATTGCTGAGAAAAGAGAGATCAACCTTGTCATAGGTATCGGTCCTGTGGTTATGATGAAAGCAGTGGCAGATGCAACCAGACCACACAATATCAAGACTGTTGTAAGCCTCAACACGATTATGGTTGATGGAACAGGCATGTGTGGATGTTGCAGGGCGACAATAGGTGGCGAAACAAAATTTGTATGTGTTGACGGCCCGGAATTTGATGGCCATCTTGTTAACTTCCCTGAATTGATTCTCCGTCAGAAGATGTACAATCGTGAAGAGAGGCGTGCCCTCTGGGATCACAAATGTAAACTTGAGTTCCAGGCAAAACAATTAAAGAAGGTAAAGAAACGGGAAAAGATGCCTGAACAGGAGCCAAAAAGGAGGATACAGAATTTCAATGAAGTTACCTTAGGATATACCAGAGAGAACGCACTCCGTGAGGCATCGCGGTGTCTCCAGTGTAAAAATAGTCCATGTGTGGAAGGCTGTCCTGTGAATGTTAATATTCCTGCCTTTATTAAAAGGATACGTGAGAACGATTTTATGGGCGCCATTCATGTAATCAAAGAGACAAATTCTTTGCCGGCAGTGTGCGGTCGAGTCTGTCCTCAGGAGACTCAGTGTGAGAGTAAATGTGTTCTGGGTAAGAAGGGTGAACCAGTTGCCATAGGCCGTCTCGAGAGATTTGTTGCTGACTATGAGGCACAACAGGGTGATATCCGTATACCGGAAAAACCGAAGCCCACAGGAAAAAAGGTAGCGGTTATTGGTGCCGGTCCTGCTGGACTTACTGTGGCAGGTGAACTGGCAAAAAAGGGCCACGAGGTAACGATTTTTGAGGCACTCCATAAGGCAGGCGGTGTCCTCGTTTACGGTATTCCCGAGTTCCGTCTCCCTAAAGCAATTGTACAGAGAGAAGTTGATTATGTGGAGAAGCTCGGTGCCAAAATAAAGGTGGATACCATTGTTGGTCAGACCATTACTCTTGATGAACTTTTTGCACAGGGTTATGATGCTGTGTTTATCGGAACCGGTGCAGGGCTTCCTTATTTCCTTAATATTCCTGGCGAGAACTTAAATGGTGTATACTCTGCAAACGAATTTCTTACACGGGCAAACCTTATGAAAGCATATATGTTCCCGGACTATGATACCCCCATTCGAGTAGGCAATAAGGTTGCTGTTATTGGTGGAGGTAATGTAGCTATGGATTCTGCAAGGGTTGCAAAGAGGCTCGGTGCTGACAGTGTATATCTTATCTATCGTCGTTCCAGACAGGAAATGCCTGCAAGGGCAGAGGAAGTGCATCACGCAGAAGAGGAAGGGATAGAGTTCAGACTCCTTACCAATCCAATTAGAATTATTGGTGATGAAAACGGCTGGGTAAAGGGTATCGAATGCGTTAAGATGGAACTTGGTGAGCCAGATGCTTCAGGCAGGAGAAGACCTGTAGAGGTGAAAGGTTCAGAACACGTGATTGATGTGGATGTGATTATTGTGGCTATCGGACAAGGACCAAATCCCATACTCATACAGAGTACTGAGGGGCTGAAACTAAGAAAGACAGGAAACATTGAGGCAGACCCTGAAACAGGTAAAACAAGTAAAAAGGGCGTCTTTGCTGGTGGTGATATTGTGACAGGTGCTGCAACGGTTATTCTTGCAATGGGTGCTGGACGCAAAGCAGCAGCAGCAGCAATTGACGAGTATCTGAAAACAGGTAAGTGGTAAAAAGAGATTTATGGAAAAAATACAGACACTGAGAGGGTTTCGGGATATTCTTGGTGACGAAAGGAAGAAGATTTCCTTTATTGAAAACATTTCGAGAAGATACCTTTCTCTGTTTGGTTTTTCAGAAATAACCATACCTGTGCTCGAAAAGACAGAGCTTTTTATAAGAAGTATTGGAGACACAACCGATATTGTTGAGAAGGAGATGTTTACTTTTACTGATAGGAGTGGAGAATCTGTGAGTTTAAGACCGGAGGCCACAGCAGGCATGGTAAGGGCATACCTTCAGGAGGGACTTTATACAAAAGAGCGAGTAAGCAAACTTTTTACAATTGGACCCATGTTCAGGCACGAGAGACCCCAGAAAGGAAGATTCAGAGAATTTCACCAGATTAACGTAGAAGTTTTTGGTGTGGGGGATCCACTCATTGATGCAGAATTGTTATGGATGGTATCCTTGATATTAAATGAGATAGAAGTGAGTAATTATAAATGTGAGATAAATAGTGTTGGATGCCCCGAGTGCAGGGAAGGGTTTAAAAAAGAACTCATGGCTTATTTTAAAGGGTATACTGATGGGCTTTGCGATGATTGCGTGAAACGCTTACAGAGAAATCCATTAAGAATATTTGATTGTAAAAATACACAGTGTACGAGCATAAGTAAGGAATCACCCTTACTCTTTGACCATCTGTGTATGCCCTGCAGGGAGCATTTTGAAAGATTTTTGACCTATCTCAAGGAATTTAATCTTTTCTTTACCATTAACAAGAGACTTGTGAGAGGCCTTGACTATTACACAAAAACGGTTTTTGAGTTTACTTCAGATGAGCTTGGTGCTCAGAAGGCTTTTGTGGCGGGGGGGAGATACGATAATCTTATTGAAGGAATGGGCGGACCCGCAACACCTGGATGTGGGTTTGCTATTGGTATGGAAAGATTAGCCTTGCTGGTTAAAAAAGAGTACACAGAAACTCAGCCAAACTTCTTTTTTGCCTACGTGGGGGAAGAAGCCCGTACATATCTTATCCCCGTTCTGAAAGCCTTTTCAAAGGAGGGGTTACGTTTGCGGTATTCCTATGAGGACAAATCATTAAAATCGCAAATGCGCTATGCTGATAGTCTGCATGCAGATTACGTTCTTATTCTTGGTGATGAAGAGATTGGCAAAAAGATTTTTATTGTACGGGATATGAAACAGAAAAGGCAATCTGAAATGCCTTTAGACCTAATAACTCTTCCGCAGAAAATTACCGAGCATATTCATAGATAATCTCACGTAGTACTTTTGTCTTTTATTTCTTTATTTTCAGCATCGGTAACATAATGGTTCAATAGTTCGCTCCTGTATATGAAGTATGTGAGAAGAATGGCGAGTATAAAGCGAAAGACTATAAGAATAATGCCATTTGCCCCTATGACAACGAAGATTAGGGTATCCTCAATCATTGCATGGCACATGGAAAGAAAGAGGAGAATGAGAAAGGCTTCTTTTTTATTTATGTTTGAAGTTTTTATTGAATGAATAATGATCCCTGCGCCATAGGTGAGGCCGATAATAATACCGGTAATAAGAGGTACCAATCCATTATGGGTGATACCGAGAATGGAAAATCGTATGCGTGATATGCTTGATTGTTTATGTTTCAGAAATTCGTACGAGATGGTGAGCGGCAGTATGATAAAAAGGAGCTTGATAGTGAGGCTTAAAGAATCTTTGAGGGCTATAAAAATAATGTCCATAGGATATTGAGAAGGAACCCTGAAATAAGACTGAAAAGAATACGTGCCGCAAGCATGAACCAGGCGTTTACTCCGGTCTGTTTTGTTACAGCTGTTTCAACAGGCAGGCTATGGGAAATACCGAGGATGAGGGCAATGATAGTTATGTCCTTTGAAGAGAGTCCAAGTGGTGCAACAACAGCAATAGCTGCGTAGAGGTTTATGAAATAACCTGCCGCAAGACAGATGGCAGATTCCCCGGGAAGGCCGAATATACTCATAAAAGGTTTTAAAAAATAACCTATGTGACCAATAATGCCTGTTTGTTTTAAAAACTCTATGGCTATGTAGAACGGGACAATCACTTTCACCATGGTATAGATAATAGAGAGGCCATTGAGAAAACCCTTTTTTACTGTTTCATAACCTTTATTCATTATTAACTCTACTTCTTTTCCTCAATACATATAGTTCATACCAATAAGAATGACATGAGCAAAGTTACTATAGGTACCCTTAAGCCCTGTAATGCTCCGGGAGGAATTAATCTTCTTAAAAAATGTTGCCTGATATGTCATATCAATTTTAACATGATCTGTTCCGTATGTTATGCCTCCCATAAGAATATGGCGTGTGCTATCAGGAAGGTCAGGTCCTACAGTTCTTTTTGGGATAGGGCTCTTATCATACATATAACCCGCCCTGACTTCAAGGGGTTCGTTGAAACGATAGTTTGCTCCAAGGGCAACACTTGGTGTATTGAACCAGTCTTTACGGTAAAACTGCTGTGCCATGCCATTCTTGAATTTTATCTTATAGTAATCGAAGGAAGACCATCCTGTATAAAGGAGATCGCCTTCAATGGTAAGTTTCTTGTAATGTTTTGCAATGCCAAAGACAAAAATAGAGGGCAGGGTCATCCTTGTCGAGGCACGAGTGGAAAACCCGATGGGGGCAGGAGCATAAAGCCTTGCCCTCCCATCATAGGGCATATCAACGGCGCTTCTGTACGTAAATGCCACTGTATAATCCTTCGGAAGCTTAAAGGTAATGGCTGCATTATAACCAAAACCATCAGCGTCACCAGTCAATTTAGTAAGACCATCAGGCAATCCCAAAAGGCTCAGATTGGCTGCGCTTTTCATTGTTACAGAGCTTTTGACGTAAGATATACCAAAGCCAAGAGAGATAAAATCATTAAGCCTGTAGGCAATAACTGGATTGATAAAGGTGGTTTTGATTTCAGCAAGGGTACTGATATATCGGCCTGTCCATCCCTTACGCCACTCTGTTGATAGACCAAAAGGGGAAAATATGCCGAGGCCATAGGAGAAGTCCCCTCTGGTATATTTAATAAACATGGTTGGAAGATGATGGGTTTTTGATTTTGCATTAAACCTCTCTCCTGTTAAAGAATCCCTGAAATAGGTATTTGGCATAATTATTGTATCACCAAGTGCTACAGCAAAACCCTTCTGATAAGGAAGGAGAGAAGGGTTGTAAAAAATAGCTGAAGCGTTATCTATAGAGGCACTAACTGCCATACCCATACCATTTGCTTTTGCATCTTGATTGTAAAGGAAAAATGCGGCAGCATAAAGGTGCATGGGAATTAAATAAAAGAAGAGACAAAGAAGAGTTTTATACACTATGGTATGCATGGCGTATTATATCCAAAGATTTATTTTCTTAACTGTAAATACCATTAACATTCATAAAAAAACAATTGTAGTTTTCATTGAGAAGATATTTTCTTTTGTAAAGTCAATAATAAAATACAGCTATCTATTGATAATTGTTGATAAAAATGTGATTACATCTGTAATTTTATTTTCTATAAAATTTATAGAAAAAATTTTATGGAAATTGAGGGAATTTTGGAATATGCTAAATTAACAACGCAATATTAACATCAGTTTATGCAATGAGAGGGATTTAAAAATATATTGAAAAAAGTTTTGATTTCTTTTTATTCATGTATTATTATAGATTCAGTATTTATTTATAATGGTTATGGTTTTGATTGTTTTCTAATACATATAAAAGGAAGGAGGTGACAGTAGATGAAAAAGCTTGTAGTACTCTTTTTAGCAGTTGCATTTTTTGCAACTTTTACACTGGCAAGTTGTGGTCCATCACCGGAGCCACCTAAACCGGCTCCACCGAAAGAGGAAGCAAAACCAGCAGCACCAGCACCGGAAAAGGCAGCACCAGCACCGGAAAAGGCAGCACCAGCACCAGCTCCAGCAAAAAAGTAAAGAAGTTACATGAGGGTATATCCTTTGCACAAAAGGATATACCCAAAATAAAAAAATAAGGAGTAGGCTATGAAAATTAAATCATTGGGTTTTATATTATTGATTCTTACAATAGGGATATATTTGGGTGGATGTGGTTGTTTCTATGCAGCCCAGAAAGGTGAAGAAGCACCTCCAAAACCACCTGAAGCAAAGGTAGTGCCACCGGAAGCAAAGAAAGAGGTGCCTGTTGCACCTGCTGAAGTGCCTGCTGCAGCACTTATGGATATTAATTTCGATTTTGACAAATATGCCATAAGACCAGGGGATGCAGAGAAACTGAAAGGGAATTACGACTGGCTTAAAGCTAACCCCAATAAAAAGGTCAGAGTGGAAGGACATTGCGATGAAAGGGGTACTGTAGAATATAACCTCGTCCTTGGCCAGAAAAGGGCAGATGCTGCAAAGAATTACCTGGTAAACCTTGGCGTCAACAGTGATATGCTTGAAACTGTTAGCTACGGGAAAGAAAGACCTATTGACCCTGGTCACAACGAAACAGCATGGGCAAAAAATAGAAGGGCACACTTTCTGCCACTTCAGTAATATTGTTGAAGAATGTGGAGGGTAGACCCGATACTACCCTCCCTGTAATTCATAATTTAGAAAAGGTAGCAAGGTATTTAGACCTTAATCTATTATTGTATCAAGAGATACGCGAGGTATCTCGATACTATCCATTTGCAATCACCCCCCACTATTTTAATCTTATAGAAAAGGGCAACCCTCTTTGTCCCATACGAAGACAGGCAATACCTTCAAAAGAGGAGTTAATAGATAAAGGGGTACCTGACCCTCTAAATGAGTACAATGATGCTCCAACACCAGCATTTATAAAAAGATATGCTGGTAGAGGCGTCTTTCTGGCAAGCTCGAGTTGTGCCATGTATTGCAGGTTCTGTAATAGAAAACGGTTTGTTGGAAAGAAATGGGATCCACGAGCCTACTGGGATGATACGTTTCAGTATATCAAACGCGATAGTGAATTAAGAGAGATAATCATCTCAGGTGGTGATCCTTTGATGCTCATACCAGAAGAGTTAGAATATATACTTTTCCGATTAAGGGAGATGAGAAATATAAAGGTAATACGCGTGAGTACGCGGGTACCTGTTGTTTTTCCCGAAGGGGTAACAAGGGGACATTTAAAAGCCATAAAAAGGTATAGTCCTTTATGGATTATCCTCCATATAAATCATCCGAAAGAGATGACAGAAGAATGCATAGGGGTTGTACAGAACATGAGAAAGGCAGGCGCCACCCTTGTAAGCCAAACGGTACTTCTGAGACAGGTAAATGACTGCCCTCATATTATGTTACGGTTATGTGAGTCACTTATTGAGCATGGCGTCAAACCCTATTATCTCTTTCAACTTGATGAAGTAAAAGGCGCTATGCATTTCAAGGTAAGGCTTGAACGGGGTATTGAAATTATGAATTTTCTACGAAAAAAGGCATCAGGTTTAGCTATCCCGCAATATGTTCTTGATATAACAGGTGGTCATGGAAAGGTTCCTGTTGAGCATATTAATGTACCAAAAAAGAAAAAGGAGATTTATGTAAAAGGCCTAACAGGTAAAACAGGCATATATCGCAATGATGGTAAGAAAAGTATCTGTATTAAGTGTGGATTGTGTAGAGAAGGTAAATAAATTGTTATCCCTTTGGTTTAAAGACTCCAACAATATACTGTATGGCAGAGAATATACTGAAAAAGAGTGCACCGTATAGTATAAACATACCAGCCATTATGCCTGTACGATGGAGGATACCCATGTTGGGGAAGGAAAAGAAGAATAGAATAAAAGATATACCGATAATCTGAAGAGCTGTTTTTAGTTTCCCGAATATAGATGGGTAGATGGTTGTTCCTTCCATAGCATAAAAAGACCTGAGTCCATTGATAAGAAATTCTCTTGCAATAAGAATGATGGTAACCCATAGAGGCACCATTCTGTAATAAGTAAGGGCAATCAAAACAGAGGAGACCAAGAGTTTGTCAGCAATGGGGTCAAGGTAAAGCCCGAGCCTCGAGGTCATATTCAACTTTCGTGCCATAAAGCCGTCAAGGCCATCAGTAATACCTGCGATAATAAACAGGAGACATGATGCAAGTATGAAACCTTCTTCCTGGGTTGAAATAAAGACGATGATGACCGGAATAAAGAGTATCCTGATTAAGCTTAATCTGTTGGGAAGTGTCCAGAGATAAGCAGTTTCATCCTTAACCTTCATTGGTTTTTTTGAATTTCTGATAATAAAATTTGACCCTCTTTATAAAATCTTTTGTCTCTCCTATGGGGGGAACCTTCATATTGTTTTCAAAGACTCTCTGTGGTCCAGCATTATATGCAGCAAGCATTAATTCAAGGTTACCATTGAAAACCTCTTCGAGAAGTTTTAGATATCCGGTACCTCCTCTGATATTTTCATCAGGATCAAAAGGGTCATTGACCCTCATGAGTCTTGCTGTATCTGGCATGAGTTGCATGAGACCCTGAGCCCCTTTATAAGATACAGCATAGGGATCAAAATTAGATTCTGCTTTTACAACTGCCTTTACAAGGAATGGATCTACCCCATGATTATTAGAGTGGGTATATATCAGTTTATCATAATGGGTATTGTTGACAGATGAGTATGGTACAATTATCCTTTTTGTTTTGTTGGGTATGATAATGGTATATTTTTTTCCAGCAGGGATAAGATTGGTAAAGTGCTGTACCCCTCGTTCGTCCACATAACTGTATATAGCAGGATACGCTGTAAAAGGAAAAAGGTACAGGAAAACAATAATAAACAATTTTAAATACATTTGTTACTTATTCTCTTAAACTTTTCTGTACTTGTCAAGTGATTTACATGGTAATATCAATCTATATATGACTAATCCATGCCAGGAGGGTATCATGGGTGGTATTTTGTATGTAGTAGCAACACCTATTGGCAATCTCAAAGATATTACATTAAGAGCTATTGATGTTCTGAATCAGGTGGAATATGTGGTTGCTGAAAATAGAGAGCGCGCATTGAATCTTTTATCCTATCTTAATATACGGAAAAAGATAATTTCTATTAACAGCTACAATGAGGAAAGAAAGTCGAGGAAGATTATTGAATATCTTATAATGAATCAGAACTGTGCTCTTATTTCGAGTGCCGGCACGCCATGTATATCTGATCCTGGCAGTTATATTGTACGTAAAGCTTACGAGACTGGTATTGATGTAAGGGTAGTACCGGGCCCTTCTGCAGCATCGGGTGCCATTTCCGCATCCGGCCTCTATGCAGACAGATTTCTGTTCTTTGGTTTTCTGCCACTGAAAGGAAGCAAAAAGAAAAGAGTTCTACGAGAATTATCACTTTTGCCATATCCAATAGTTTTCTTTGAATCACCACGGAGACTTGTTGAAACATTACAATTTATGCTGACCGAACTTGGTAATCGAAATGCAGTAGTTTTTAAAGAAATGACAAAGCTCTATGAAGAGACCTTCAGGGATAAGTTAGAGGCTTTAATCAATCGCTTTCAATCTACAGAATTGAAAGGCGAATACACGATTATTGTTGATGGCAGGGCAGGGTGATGGTAAAGGTTGTTCCTTTACCCTTTTCACTCATAGCCTCAATGGAGCCATTGTGGTCTTTAATAATTTCATGGACAATATAAAGCCCGAGTCCAATACCCTTACCCTGCGGTTTGGTTGTAAAGAAGGGTTTAAAGATATCTTTTAGCATACCTCTATCCATGCCTTCTCCATCATCTTTAATAGTGCAGAGGACATATCTGTTTGTTTCTCCCTGAGAGCGTCCTGAGGAAGGGTGCTCACGATTTGATGTCTCAATCATGATGTGCCCCTCTTTTTCACCGATCGCATCAATAGCATTTTTTATAAGATTGATGAATACCTGGCAGAGCCGCGGGACATTGCCCATTAAGAGGCTATGACGGGCATTAAGATTTTTTATAATGGTAATCTTCTTCGATTTGTACTGGTTATAAAGAATCTTGAGCGAGTCTTCGATAGGATTATGTATATCCACCAGAGTTTTCGCTTCTTCCTTCTGCCGTGAGGCATCAAGGAGGCTTCTTACAATCTCTTTAGCTCGTTTCAGTTCTGATAGGGAAAAGGTGAGATCTTCATGGAGTTGCTTGCTATCAGCCTCATGTTCACTGTAGTATTCGAGAGTGCTCATTGCGCTTGCGATGGGGTTATTCAGTTCATGAGCTACACCTGCTGCAAGCCTTCCAACTGCAGCAAGACTTTCACTCTGTATGAGCGCTTTTGTTCTTTCATCTACAAGTTGTTCAAGGGAGATGGAAAAATCCTGTATCTTTCTATAAGCACTGGCATTATCAAAGGCAAGGGCAGTATGATTCGCAAGTATAGAAAGAATATTGACCTCTTCGGTCGTATAAAGAGTCGTATCACCCTTTTCTCCCATCAGGAGGTAAGAGGGATGAGATTTTGAATGCACGGGAAGGGCAAGCCTGTACCCCTGATACCAGAGACTATCCTGTTCATCAAGAAACCTGACACCTTCTTCTTCTTCGAGTTTGGGAACCATGTGGATTGTGCATTTCTCAAGGTGAAACATGTTAGATAGACTTTCCACAATGACATTTTCAATGGTGCTTATATTATAGAGAGTTACTATTCGAAAGCTGAGTTCCTTGATAGCCTGCTCATTTTTGTGAAACTCCTGTTGCAAGAATTGGATGATAAAATTTTGAACCCTTTCTTTTACCCCATACACAAACAAGAAAGTGAGTATCATGGAAAGAAGATAAAAGACCTTTGCACGGTATTTTCCCTATAATTTACTTGTAACTATTTGATATGTATGGTATATTGGTGAATATTCCATCTCAAGGAGACTATCTTATGACAGATAAATTTACCACAAAAGGATTTGCCGATTACTTTATAGAAAACAGAGGATATGCCAATACTTTTCTTGAAAAGATTGACAGGCTTATTGATTGGAAACATATCGAAAGAGATCTCTTGAAGAAATACAGGAAGACCGCCAGCGCTGATGGAAGACCAGCATACCCTGCATTACCGATGTTGAAGCTTTTATTGCTTCAGAGATGGTACAACTTAAGCGATCCAGGATTGGAAGAAGCAGTAAAGGACAGGATCTCCTTTATCCGGT
>DHGO01000025.1 GCA_002402795.1 Deltaproteobacteria bacterium UBA4796 | reverse complement strand
TATTGTCAAAAGTTTTATGAAAAACAGTAAATGAAACATGAAACGGAAAGCAGTGAAGACGATAGAAGAGCATATCAGAAGATTGAAAAATAAGTAAGGCCAGAATAGAGAAACAGAGTAGGTTTTATTGTTCTTTGACAATTAAAGAGAAGCTATCTTAGAGAGCGAGGGAGATAATCTTTGCCCATTTGCCCTGCATGGTGGCAATGCCTTCCAGTTCAGGAAGAAGAACAGGCGGTTGGTGATTGAGGGACATGTGAGGCCTTAAGAAGTTGTAATGGGTTACAAAGAGGGTAATAAGGGCAAAAGCGCCATTGGTGCTATTAAACCCATGAGAAGGTTTTACATGGTATTTGAAGGTTCGGTTGAGTCGTTCGATGAGCTGCTTGTAGGGACGGAACTCTTCAGATTCATTATCGAGATTTTGTAGCCCTATTACCTTCCTGTGGGTGAGTTTCTTGTCTCTCGCTGCATTGAGGAAGTGAATTCCTGCAGGATAGGAGGGGTTACCATCGGTTACAAGGATAATGGTTTGATTTGTATCAGAAGTCCGAATGGCCTCTCTCATTGCAATAATAGCAGGAAGGGTATCCCTGGTGTCAGCCAGATGGTAAGCGGTAATCTTCAAGTTCTTGGAAGAGATGAACAAAAAGACATAGTGCTGCCTCCCCATGACCTTGATGTAGGCCTCATCCCCTGCACTTATGTTATCTATAGGTCCCTTGTACTTCAGGTTGAGGCTATGGCAGTAAAAGGCAGCTGCGGCTGCATAGTTGAGCACGGTTTGGTAGGAAAGGTGAATAGAGAATACGGATCGGAGTACCTGTCTGCGTGCGGACACGCACAGGCAGGCAAAAGCTGTCTTTCTGGCACTTAAGGCAAAGGAGACATAAAAGGTAAGGATAAGGCCAAGAATATCAGGGGCATTGTGGATTCTGGTCAGATTGACGGTTGGTTGTTCTGGTCCTCTATGTTCAAGTTCATCTGGTTGATAATGATATTCTCTATACTGATAACTGAAGCTTAAACTGTGAACTTCTCTTTTTGACCAGTCTCTTTTCCTGCTCATTCAGTTTATTGATATTCCGTATTCGATGGGGACAGGCATCGTTTGAGCACTTATAGATGGTTACTTCCTTTCTCTGTTTCCAGGTAAAGAGAGCATGCTGGCAGTAAGGACAGTAGTATCTGGTCTTTTTTCCCTTTTGGAATCTCTGGTTCAGTTGAAAGAGGGCGTGGCAGACCTTGCATCTAAGTTGACTCCTTTTAACCCCATCATTGTAGTAGAGATAGGTATGGGGTGCATTACAACAGGAACAGACCATCTATTCAGGCACACGGGGAGAGTTAGGGTGGCACTTTACGGGAGGTAAAGGTTTGCCATGGGCTAAGTCATAGGCTGGATCTGTTTGTAGTTCTTCGAGGGGAGAGGTTCTTTTGGCTGTGGAGGTTCAGTTAATAGCGCTAAGGGGTCAACCGAGAAGTCTCGATAATGGGGGTGCTTCTCTTTGAAATCGTCTTTTGGTTTTACCTCTGGATTACGCTCTTCGAGGACATCGAGAAGGCCTGTCTGCGTACGCACAGGCAGATGGGCAATAATCTGCTCTATTTATCTCTTGGTAAACTTGGAACATATCCAGATGATGAAACGGGCTGGGGCTTGCCTCCGGTATGGTTTTTCAACTATATAAACCTTACTTCGGTAGGGGGGCAAGCCTTTTAAGAAAAGCATATTATGTATCAAAGAGTTTTATACACAACATCATATAAATTAGCGCATGCAACTTGAGCAACCTCTATGTATTCAAGGGCTTATGAGTGAAACATGCGCAAGTATTTATGACGCTATGTATAGTTAAATGCCTTAAAGACTTTTGACAAAACGCGTTATAAAGCAAGGAGGCAGAGGGCGGAAGCAGTTATTGAGATTACCCACCCTGACTTCCGGGATGAACTGTGGGCTCAAGCGAAGAAGCTTTTTACCCATACTATTGATGAAATTACGTATACATACATATGGATAGAGAACCTTGGCTGGCATACGGTATAAATAAAGGTAATAATCAACATGGAGGAAAGCAATGAGAAAGACAGTTATTGTAAGCGCTGTAAGGACACCGATTGGTGATTTTGGTGGGTCTCTGAGATCTGTTCAACCAACAGATTTATTTATAGCAGTGATGAAAGAGGCTATCAAAAGGGCTGGCATCGAGAAGGAAACTATTGACCAAGTAATATGTGGGAATTGTTTTTCTCTTCATGACCAAAATATCGCACGGGTATCACTTCTACTTGTGGGCCTACCAAACCACGTGCATGGGGCTAAAGTTGATTGTTCCTGTGCCTCTGCCGCTCACGCTATTGTTTTGGGTCACTATGCGATATCCTTGGGTCAGGCCGATGTTGTACTGGCCGGTGGTGTTGAGTCAATGAGTAATGCACCATATATTCTCTCTACAGCCCGTTGGGGACAAAGGCTCAGACATGGGAAAATAGAGGACATTATATGGAGTGCCATGCAGGAGTATCCTGTGGGAGGAGGTATGGGACTTGCGGCGGAGAGGCTTGTCGAGAAATACCATATTAGTAGAGAGGAACTTGATAAATTGTCGCTTTCAAGTCACCAGAGGGCAGTCAGGGCTATAAAGGAAGGCAGATTCAAAAGAGAAATAGTACCTGTTGAGGTAAAAGCAGGAAAAAATAAGACCATCCAAGTTGATACTGATGAACATCCCAGGGAAGATACTAATCTCGAACAATTGAGTAAACTTCCTCCTGCATTTAAGGAGGGAGGATGCGTAACAGCCGGTAATTCTTCTTCCCTCAATGACGGCGCCGCAGCGGTAATCTTAATGAGTGAAGAGAAGGCGTCTGAACTGGGCATTACCCCAAGGGCCACGATCAGGGCTACTGTTTCCGTGGCAGTCGATCCTTTTCTTGTTGGCATAGCACCAGTACCTGCAATACAAAAAATATTGAAAGCAACAGGACTATCGCTAAGTGACATCCAGCTTTTCGAAATCAACGAAGCATTTGCCTCGTATTACTTGGCTACCGAGAAGGAACTTGGACTCAATAGAGAGATTACAAATGTAAACGGTAGCGGCATATCTCTGGGGCACCCAGTTGGTTGCACAGGTTGCAGACTTGTTGTTACACTCCTCCATGAGATGGAAAGGCAGGGACTGAATTTGGGCATTTCAGCCCTTTGTGCCGGTGGCGGCGTCGGGAACGGAATTCTTTTAGAAAGGCCATAACGGTCTAATGACTTGAGAGTCAACTGGTCCAGGTACATATCCCTGACCTGAGATTATTAAGTAATTGAAACAAAAAATAGAATCTAAGGGGGCTTTAATGGCAACTGAAATAATTAACGTGACTATATTGGGCGCAGGATTGATGGGAACGGGTATTGCCCAAGTTGTAGCCGTTGGAGGTTACATGGTATCAGTATATGATATTGCCGAAATAATACTGGAAAAATCGAAGAGCACAATTGAAAAACAGTTAAATAAGGAAGTAGCAAAGAGCAGAATGACTGAAGATAACACAAAGAATACCATTGAAAGAATATTATTCACCATGGATCTAAAAACGGCTGTTGGCAACGCGGATTACATTATCGAGGCGGTACCAGAAAACTTAGATTTGAAAAAAAAGGTTTTCTCGGAAGTAGATAAACTGGCGAAAAAAAATGCGATCTTCGCCTCAAATACATCAGAATTGAGCATCGCATTACTTGCTGAAGCGACTAATCGCAAGGACCTCGTTATAGGTACACACTGGTTCTATCCCCCCCACATTATGAAACTTATAGAAGTTGTTGTGACTCCATTAACATCCGACGATACCTTAAAGACGACCCTCAGTTTTTGTAAAAAAATAGGTAAAGAAACTGTTGTGTGTAAGGATGTTCCGGGGTTCATTACGAGTAGAGCAATTTCCGCGCTTATAACCGAATGCATGAGGCTCTACGATGAGGGTGTGGCTTCTTTTGAGGATATCGATAAAGCTATGAGACTTGGATTTAACCACCCAATCGGCCCTTTTCAATTGACAGATATGTCCGGTGTGGACGTAGTGTTTCACTCCATAGAATCGCTAGGCAAGACTTATGGCAACGAGCGGTTCAAACCGTCTGACAAGATGGTTGAGTTGATCAAAGCCGGCAATCTTGGACAGAAAACGGGCAAAGGATTTTACGACTACAAGAAGGAAAAATAACTCATATAGAGAAGGTAGCGATGTTATGAGACTTTTTAATGAAAACCATAAGAAGTTCAGGCAAAGGGTCAGGGAATTTGTTGAAACGGAGATCAACCCTTATGCTGAAGAAATGGAAAAGAACCGTCAGATTCCCAGAACTTTGTGGAAGAAGATGGGCGAAGCAGGTTTCCTCGGATTGTGTTACGGAAAGGAGTATGGCGGTCAGGAACTCAATATCGTCTACAGCGTTATTCTGACAGAGGAACTCATCAAATCGCGTTGTAGTAGAGGAATAGGACAAGCCGTGGTAACTCACAATGACATGGCCACCACTTACTTGCACCAGTTTGGAACACACGAGCAGAAGATAAAATATCTGAAGCCATGTACCACAGGAGATGCCATTTGCGCAATAGCCGTAACAGAACCGGATGCAGGGTCGGATGTTGCCAGTATGAATACTACAGCCATAAAAGACGGCAACCACTATATAATTAATGGACAGAAAATTTACATAACGAATGGTTACTATGCTGACATCATAATTACCGCAGCAAAAACCGACACGAAGATCCAGCCAGCATATAAGGGAATCAGCATATTTATCATAGAAAAAGGGATAAAAGGATTATCTACCAGCAAGCTTGATAAAATGGGCCTACCCGCCTCTGATACAGCAGAGATTTCCTATACTGATTGTCGGGTGCCTGCAGAAAATATGATCGGTGTTGAGGGGAGCGGGTTTAGGTATATCATGGAATGTTTTCAGAAAGAACGATTAATGCTTACCTTGTTTTCACTCGCTTCTTGTGAAAAGATAATTCAGGAAACAATCGATTTTTGTCGAAATCATTCTTTGTACAGTGCCCCAATCATTTCCTCTCAAGCAAACAAGCATAAATTTGTTGAGATGATATCAGAGCTTGAAGTAATAAAAACACTCACGTATGATTGTGTCCAGGAATATCTGGCAGGCAATGACATAATAAAAGGGATAACCATAGCAAAATTCCGTGCTGGGGAACTGGTGAACAAGGCGGCAAGGATTTGCATGGGCCTGCAGGGAGAGCATGGTTATCTGAGAGATAACGTGGCTGCCAGAGCTTGTCTTGATGCTAGGGCAAACACCATTGCCGGTGGGAGCACAGAGATTATGAAGGAAATACTCGGGAAGCTACTAGGGTTTTAGCATAAACGAGTAAATATGAGGAGGTAGTATGGCCGATAAGCTTGTCCTAAGCGATGTCCGTGATAATATAGCTGTGCTTACGCTGAACAATCCACCAGCGCATTGTCTTTCAAGCACGATGGCAGAGGACTTGAATTGCGCCTTCGAAAACGTATCAGCGAGGGGAGATGTAAGATGCATCATTATCACCGCTCAAGGAGACAGGTTCTTTGCCCTTGGTGCCGATATCAACGAAGTTGCTGGAAATGATGCACCAACGAATACAAAACTGCTGGCTCGGGTTGGAGAGGTTCTCAATAAAATACTCGTTTCCCGAATACCAACCATTGCCGCTATAAATGGATCTGCAATGGGCGGTGGGCTGGAGCTAACCCTCCATTGCGATTTCCGGATATGTATAGAAAACGCAAAATTTGGAGTGCCAGAAATTAATCTTGCCCTCATTCCGGGGGCTGGTGGAATTCAGCTTCTGCCAAGACTTATAGGGCTGTCCCACGCCAAGCGGTTGCTCTATACAGGTGAAGTAATAGATGCACAGAATGCTCACGCCATCGGTCTCGTTGACCAGGTGGTTAGTGACAGAGATGCACTTGGAAAAGAAGCTACTCGGATGGGGTCTCTTCTGTCCAGTAAGGCCCCATTGGCGTATTGGGCATTAAAAAAAGCACTTCTGGCCGGTATGGAAAAGCCTTACTCGGAAGCCCGAAAAGAAGATGTAAGACTCTTTGGAGAACTTTGTGCTACGAGCGATAAGAAAGAAGGAGTTAAGGCGTTTTTTGAAAAAAGAAATCCTGTTTACACGGGACGGTAAATAAAGAGATGTCTACAAGACTGATGATTGTAAAAAGTAGACTCTGGAAATTTTAACTGATTATTATCCTAAATATGATATATGAACAAAAGGTAATCCAAATAAAATTTAAAGACATTTTCATGACTTTGTATAAATACAGTGACCGGTTGGTATATAAATCAGACATTTTTTAATGAAAGAGAAGATATGAAAAAGAAAATCAAGACTCAGTGTGCTGAATGTTCTTTTCCACCGTTTGAAAGAATCTGTATTACTCCCGGTGGAAAAGCTTCAAAGGGTTGCCCTACTATTGGCAAGAAAACCCTCGTCAAGAGGGCGAAAAAAGAGTATCAGGCCAATCCCACCGCTGAATTTGCACGCCAAGCATCCATTCAGGAAGGTGAGTGCTATTCAGAGAGAGAAAAAAGACCGTATGTACTACATCCTATTAAGCCAAGATTTCTCGAAATCATCGAATTTGCGCAGAAGATGGGATACAATCATTTAGGATTGCTTTTTTGTATAGGTCTGGCAAAAGAGGCGGAAGAGGCGGCTATCGTCAGCCAATTGTTTACAAACCATGGATTTAAGGTAACATCGGTGGTATGCAAGGCAGGAGGGGTTCCCAAGGAGGAAATAGGCATTAAGGAAGAAGAAAAAATCTTTATCGGTGGCCACGAATCAATGTGCAATCCTATTGCTGCTTTTTATACTGCAAACAGTTATTACTCATGGCTTAATAAATAATTAGGTGTTGTTAGAAACGGGGAGAATGTCTTACAAGGTGTGTGCAAGGACGTTTGATGAATTTTTAATTGAGGTCTGTTAGTACTACTGCGACATATAAATGATTATGCTCAGATCAACATTTTCATCAAATATAACGCGATCCAATGCCGGACATCGGGCAGAGACGGCATTTGTTTCAGTTCTCTTTGCCTGCTTCGCCATCGCTCTGAAGAACGAACTGGACACTGACGACCCTTCCATGATGCCAAAAAGTATGGATTCATTGGGAA
>DHGO01000154.1 GCA_002402795.1 Deltaproteobacteria bacterium UBA4796 | reverse complement strand
CAGAGTGTTAATCGGCAGTCACCTTATGGGGAAACTGAATGGCAGAACAAGGTGACACAAGAACTTGGATTGGAATCTACCCTTAGGCCAAGGGGAAGGCCGAAAAAGGATGTTGAAGATGAGAAAAAGTAGCCTGTCCCCTTTATATTTATTGAAATATCTCTAAAAAAGAGATAACATCAAGCTATGAAAAATGTAATTTCACAACTCATTGACGATTTTCATGAACGGAAATTACCTGAATTGGCTCGGCGTGACAGGGAATTGACTGAAGTCAGAGGTAAGGCCAATGTTGTTATCGGTATGAGGCGTGCGGGCAAAACATGGTTTTGTTATCAAAAAATGAAAGACCTCTTAAACACAGGGATCAGTAAAGAAAAGATACTCTATATCAACTTCGAAGATGACCGTTTGCTGGAATTCAAAGTCAATAATTTTCAGGATATTCTTGATGTTTACTTCGGGAAATATCCCGAAAACCGGAACACACGCTGCCACTTTTTCTTTGACGAAATTCAGCGGATTGATCAATGGGAAGCCTTTATAAGACGTTTGCTTGATACAGAAAATATTCAAATATACATCACAGGCTCATCATCAAAATTGCTTGGCACGGAAATAGCGACCAGTTTGCGGGGACGGGCACTTCCGATAGAAATATTTCCATTCAGCTTTGAAGAATTTTTAAAATTTCACGGGATTTTTTCCGACAGGCCCAAAACATTCGGTGCGAACACAGCATCCCTGTTACGCAACGCTGTCAAAAATTATCAGGAAATCGGGGGCTTCCCTGAAATACAGAAAATACAGCGAGACCTGCGCATTGAAATCCTTCAGGGCTACATCGATTCCGTATTGCTCAAAGATATTATCGAACGTCATAACGTCGGCAACGCGCTGGTGTTAAAATACCTTGTCCGGCATATTATGAA
The DNA here is from genome assembly GCA_002402795.1 of Deltaproteobacteria bacterium UBA4796. GTDB lineage: Bacteria > Desulfobacterota > Syntrophorhabdia > Syntrophorhabdales > Syntrophorhabdaceae > UBA8905. The sequence continues at coordinate 36,192 of DHGO01000154.1, read as the reverse complement.
CTCTTCCGGCGGAAAATTCAGCGTCAACAAATTTTTCAACACCATGAAGAGCATGGCCATCAAATGCACCAAAAACAGCCTTTACGAATATCTCGATCATTTGACAGACGCCTTTTTGTTTTACAAAGCTCCGGTTCATACCCGTTCTGTAAAAACAAGAATGACCAATCCGGCTAAAATCTACACCATCGATACCGGATTATTAAATGCCATGACCTTCCGCAGTTCATACGATCGCGGTCAGTTGTTGGAAACCATGGCTTTCATGCACCTGCGCCGGAAAGGATATGATATAGAATATCTGACCACAAAAGATGGCAGTGAAGTTGATTTTTTTGCCAGACACAGAATTACCGGAGATGTCCGGTTTATCCAATCATGCTGGGAAATGTCGGACAAAAAGACTTTTGAAAGAGAACTCCGCGGATTAAAAAGTGCGATGGATGAACTCAGAATCCCCACAGGAACCATCGTGACATGGGATGACGAAACCACCATAGACAACAAAATCAACGTAATCCCGATATGGAAATGGCTTTTAAGTGAAGAAGATTAAATGAAACTTTATTCCATAAGCCCTGACGGAACCCAATATCCTTTACCAACCGAAGAGGATTACAAAAAGGAATATATTCGGGTTGAAAAACTTGTCGCTGATGCCAGAAAGAAAAACCAGGAGATTGTCGTGGTCATGGGTGTTGGTTTTGTAGGTGCTGTCATGGCAGCAATCGTTGCCGACACTGAAGCTAAATCACCATCCACCATCCACCATCAACCATCCACCATCAACCATCCACCATCCACTATCCACTGCCTTTCACCATCCCCCATCTATCCCAAATTTGTGATTGGTATGCAGCGTCCAAGCACCCGCAGTTACTGGAAGATTCCCCTCATAAATAAAGGCATATCACCTGTTAAGGCAGAAGACCCTGAGGTTGCACCCATGATTCGCCGATGCGTCCTCGAGAAAAAGACCCTCACCGCTTCTTACACCTATGATGTGTTATCCCTTGCGGATGTAGTCATTGTAGATGTCCAGCTCGACTATACGAAGAAAGACTTGGGCAATGTCAGAACAGGTCATGTTGAAATGACTGCCCTTGAAGAATCCTTTGACATCATTGCCCATCGTATCAAGCCTGACTGCCTTGTGCTCATAGAGACAACCGTTGCCCCTGGCACAACAGAGCAGATTGCCTATCCAGCAATGAAAAAGGTCTTCCGTAAGCGTGGCATCGAAACAGACCCCCTCCTTGCCCATAGTTACGAGCGTGTGATGCCTGGCAGGGACTATGTTGCCTCTGTCCGTGATTTCTGGCGTGTCTGTAGCGGTGTCAATGAAGAGGCAAAGAGAAGGGTGGTTAAATTCTTGAATGAAGTCATAAACACAAAGAAATACCCCCTTACAGTCCTTGACCGTCCCATTGAATCAGAGACTGCGAAGATTGTAGAGAATAGTTACCGTGCCACCATCCTTGCCTTCATGGATGAATGGTGCAGGTTTGCTGAAACCAATGGCGTGGACATAATAAAGGTCATAAATGCGATTAAAGTCCGTCCCACCCACAGCAATATGCTCTTTCCAGGACCTGGCATCGGCGGCTACTGCCTTCCAAAAGATGGAGGCCTTGGCATATGGGCATACAAGCACATCCTTGGTTTTGTAGATGACATCTTTAAGGTTACACCCCTTGCCATAGATATAAATGATACCCGCTCCCTTTACGCAGCCCAGATGGTGCGTGATGCGCTCCGCAATATGGGTAAACCCATTGCAAGCGCAGAGGTCCTTGTCCTTGGCGCCTCCTATCGTGAGGATGTGGGTGATACCCGTTACAGCGGCTCTGAAATACTCATCCGCAGGCTTGCAGAGATGGGCGCAGAGCCTCGGGTTCATGACCCCTATGTGGATGTCTGGTGGGAATTTGTCAAGCAGGATGAATATCCTGAAAATAACAGGAGCAGATTTTTCAGGAACCAGAAGAAGTTAGAAGGGTTAGAGGTCTTAAAAGACATTGATTCAGCCTTAAAAGACATTGATGTCCTTGTCTATGCTGTCCGTCACAAACAATACCTTGACCTTGACCCTGACGAGGTTATAAAGCAGGCAGCCAAACCCATTGCTGTCGTTGACTGCTTCGGCATCCTTGATGACAATAAAATCAGACGTTACTTGCAATTAGGGTGCGAAGTAAAAGGTCTTGGCCGTGGTCATATACGCCGGCTGAAGGAGGAATTAAAAGCAGTGGATAAAGGCAGTGGATAGTGGATGGTTGATAGTGGATGGTTGATAGTGGATGGTGAACCTTGAACATAGAACGTAGAACATAGAACATAGAACGTTGAACAATCGATAGTGAAGGCATTAAACGCAACAAACTCGAAAGGAGCTCCATGGATTTCATTGACTTAAAAACACAACAGACTAAAATCAAAGAAACCTTGAACACAAATCTTCAAAAGGTTCTTTCCCACTGTCAGTATATATTGGGTCCAGAGGTAAAAGAATTGGAAAATAGACTTGCCAGCTACGTTGGCGTCAAACATGCCATCGGCTGCGCCTCTGGAACAGACGCCCTGCTTATGGCACTCATGGCATACAACGTTGGTCCTGGTGACGCCATCTTCACTTCTCCCTTCACCTTTATCGCCACTGCTGAGGTAATAAGCCTTCTCGGTGCAACGCCTGTTTTTGTAGATATTGACCCCAGAACATTCAACATTGATCCAGCTAAATTAGAACAGGCTATCCTTGCTCTCAAAGACAACAACCCTTCTTTCTACCCACTGCCTATGGTTAACGTAGAACGTAGAACATCGAACATTAAACTCGCTCCTCGTTGCGTGATCCCCGTTGACCTCTTTGGCCTTCCAGCAGATTACGATGCCATCCTCGCAATCGCCAGCAAACATGACCTTTTTGTCATCGAAGATGCCGCTCAATCCTTCGGCGCAGAATACAAAGGCAAGAAAACCTGTTCCTTTGGTAATATTGCCTGTACCTCCTTTTTTCCTGCCAAGCCCTTTGGTTGCTATGGCGATGGGGGGATGTGTTTCACCAATGATGATAACCTTGCCGCTGCCTTAGATTCTATTCATGTCCATGGAAAAGGCATCCACAAATACGACAATGTTCGTATAGGCATAAATGGACGCCTTGACACGCTACAGGCCGCAATACTTTTAGCCAAGTTCGAAATCTTTCCAGAAGAAATTGAACTTCGCCAGCATGCAGCCCAACGCTACACAGATTTACTTACCAATACTAATTTTGAACATAGAACATTGAACATAGAACATTCCTCCCTTGTTACACCTTACATACCAGCAGGGTACAAAAGTATTTGGGCCCAGTATTCTATCCTGGCAAAGGATGAAAAACATCGGCTCGACCTGATGAAAAGACTTCAGGAAAATAAGATTCCTACAGCCATCTACTACCCCACGCCCTTACACCTCCAGACTGCCTTCTCCGTCCTCGGCTACAAAAAAGGAGATCTCCCTGTCAGTGAAGATTGTTCAGAACGTATCTTCAGCCTCCCCATGCACCCGTATCTGACAGAAAAAGATCAAATCTATATAACTGAAATCATAAACAAATAGCCTTTTATATAGAGATACACAAAACAATAAACCCGGATATGTCATTAGAGCGTGGTGTCGGGTTTTCCCAAGTAAACCGTCGTGAGGCAAGGAAGCTTGGTCTTTTGCATAAGCAAAAGTTCCGAAGCCGAACGCGAGTGAATGAAGCCGCTGGAGCGTAAATGAGCGTGTTTGCGGGGAATAGCCCGACACAGATACCCATCCTGATGGAAAATCTGAGATAAACAATAAACTTAATTAATCTATACGATTGAGGTTTAATATGAAAAATTTTGTACTTCTTGGTGCAGCAGGGTATATTGCACCCCGTCACATGAGGGCTATTAAAGAGACTGGCAATGTTCTCGTTGCTGCTATGGATCCACACGATGCCGTCGGGATTATTGATAGCTACTTTCCTGACTCAGCATTTTTTACAGAATTTGAGCGGCTCGATAGACATGTAGAGAAGCTGAAACGAATGGGTGATGAAAAAAGGGTGCATTACGTGAGTATTGCATCTCCCAACTATCTTCATGACGCCCACATACGTTTTGCTCTGCGTGTTGGAGCCCATGCAATATGTGAAAAACCACTCGTGCTTGAGCCGTGGAATGTAGATGCCTTAAAAGAAATCGAAAAAGAATATGGCAGGAAAGTAAATGCAATTCTTCAACTTCGCCTTCATCCATCCATCATTGCCCTGAAACAAAAGGTTGATGCCATCAACTATCCACCATCAACTATCAACCATCCTAACCCGACAAAGTCTAACATTGACCTTACATACATTACTTCTCGGGGGCGCTGGTATCTTTATTCCTGGAAAGGAAATAAAGAGAAATCTGGTGGTGTGGCAACAAACATTGGAATTCACTTTTTTGATATGCTTCAATGGATATTTGGCAAGGTTCAACAGAATATCGTTCACCTGTCTGAATCTACAAGGGTAGCCGGTTATCTGGAATTAGAGAAGGCACGCATCAGATGGCTCCTATCTCTTGACAGGAATGATTTACCTGAAATTGCAAGAGCCAATGGCAAGACTACCTATCGTTCCATTACCGTTAACAATGAGGAAGTAGAATTCTCAGAAGGTTTTACAGACTTACATACAGTAAGTTATCAAGAAATCCTCAAAGATAATGGCTTTGGCCTTGATGACGTAAGGCCTTCCATTGAAATTGCCCACGATATAAGACATGCAAACCCCATAGGACCAAAAGGTGAATACCATCCATTCCTGAAATCACATGCCTAAAATAGTCAATAAAATAGTCAATATAGTTGGTGCAAGGCCACAGTTCATAAAAGCCAGCCTTATCTGTAAAGGTTTGCGGGAAAGCAATATAGAAGATGTGTTAGTCCATACAGGTCAACATTATGATTTCAATATGTCCGATATATTTTTTCAGGAACTTTCCTTAGCACAGCCTGATTATCATCTTGGCATAGGGTCTGGAACCCATGGTGAACAGACAGGCAAGATGCTTATGGAGATAGAAAGGGTGCTTTTCCGTGAGAAACCCGATTATGTTCTTGTTTATGGTGATACCAATACAACCCTTGCTGGCGCCCTTGCTTCCTCGAAACTTCATATTCCCGTTGCTCATATAGAATCAGGGCTGAGAAGTTATAACAAGATGATGCCTGAAGAGATAAATAGAATAGTAGCAGACCATACCTCTTCAATCCTGTTTTGCCCATCAGAGACCGCAGTTAGAAATCTCCAAAAGGAGGGATTTAGTAGTAATATTGTGAACCACGGAAGCCTGATTGATAATGCATATCGCTTGCTATCCACTATCTACTGGCCACTGGTTGTAAACGTTGGTGATGTTATGTTTGACCTTGCTATAGAAGTTAAAAATAGAGTTGCAGAAAAGGAAGTCTTAGAAAGGTATGGTTTAGAACCGAAAAATTTCATATTAGTGACTATTCATCGAGCAGATAATACAGAAAATAAAGACAACCTAAGAAATATATGGGATGCTTTAATAGAAATTGTGAAAAAAGGAATAACCGTCTTTTTTCCTGTCCATCCGAGGACCAAAAAGGTTTTAAATGAACTCAACATGCTAAACAAATCTATACCAGAAGGGTTGCACATAAACGAGCCTGTTTCCTATAAAGAAATGATTATTTTAGAAAGCAATGCCAGGATAGTTATTACAGATTCTGGTGGAGTGCAGAAAGAAAGTTATTTCTTCAAAACTCCTTGCATCGTTCCAAGGAAAGAGACAGAATGGGTCGAATTACTTGAAAATGACTGGGCTATTTTGGCAGGTGCAGATAAAGATAGGATTATCGATGCAGCCCTTAACAGTTACTATAATAATAAGATTCGTGATTGGAAAACATTCTATGGTGATGGAAAGGCTGCGGAAAGAATTACCAATACCCTGATTTCATCATTAAAAAGGTAAAATTTTATGAAAACTAAAAACCATCCACCATCCACCATCAACCATCAACCGTCTTTACCATCCACCATCCACCATCCACCATCCACTGCCTCTCATCATCCACCATTTTTCATCCACGAGAGTTCATATGTTGACGACAATGTAGAGATTGGGGAAGGGACAAAGATATGGCATTTCAGCCATATCCTATCAGGGGCGAAGATTGGTAAAAACTGTATCATCGGTCAAAATGTCTGCGTGGAACGGGATGTAACGATAGGAAATCGTTGCAAGATACAGAACAATGTCAGTGTCTATAAAGGGGTAACCCTGGAGGACGAGGTTTTCTGTGGCCCGTCGTGCGTCTTTACGAACGTTTACAATCCCAGGGCATTCATCGAACGAAAACATGAATTCCGTCCTACCCTTGTCAAACGAGGTGCAACTATAGGTGCAAATGCTACAATAGTCTGTGGAATAACCATCGGCAGATATGCACTCATAGCCGCAGGTGCTGTTGTAAAAAAGGATGTTCCAGATTATGCAATAGTAGCAGGAATTCCTGCGAAACAGGTTGGATGGACTTGCAAATGTGGGACAACCTTGCCCTTCGGCCGTAAAGAATCAGGAGTAAAGGGCAAAGGCTCAAAGGCTACCTGCAAATACTGCGGCAATGAATATGTTTTAGAAGATGGAAACCTGATAGTAATAAAGAAAAAATAATATAGGTAATAGTAAAGGCAGTGAATAGTGAGCAGATTGTGGAGATAGAAGACAGGCTGAAACTGTCGAAAGTGTAGTCCCAACCCTCTAATATTAATACTCTGACTCTAATACTCCTGATTGCCTTAGGTTCGACTGCTGAATTAGAAACACAAATTTTGATAGTTAACAAGCTTGACTTTATAAAAATGCTGAAGTTATACTGGAGCCCAATTTATAAAAAATGACCAAAACCATGAAAAAATTTGATTTAAAAAATCAGGCATTCCCTGGCCAGGAAACACCTGGAAAGAATGGTTCGAATGAACTGCCATTACCTGATCATATTCAGGATATAAAGGACTCATGTCCTTGGTTTCAACGGGATTTTAACCTAAGTGAGAAGGATAGAGAGGTTATCAGAAAATATCTTGATGGTTTAACCGATGATGAGATTATAGAAATATATTATCGAATGCGGGATAAAAAGGAACTATGGGACGGTGGATATTTCTATCCCAATCTTCAGATTCTCTTTGGAACCCCTTTTGAGAGAGAAAAGGACAGAAGGGAGCAAAAGATTTGGAATGAAGAATATGGAGAAAGTGAAGTAGTTAAGTGGTACAAGGAAGCAAAAGAGAAACCGTGTGTATGGTGGCTTGAAAATCATATAATCGCTCGCCATTCCTTAAATAGCTGCATGAGTTGCGGGGCATGCACCGCTCTTTGTCCTGCAGCTGAATTTTTGGATTATAATCCACGTATCATAATGGAGACCGTTCAGGGAAAAAATGAAGATGCTATAACCCAACTCCTTAAATCCGATACAATCTGGTATTGTTTTCAATGTGGTTCCTGCAAGACCAAATGCCCTCGGAAAAATAATCCATTCGGGATGATTTCCTCACTAAGGCAGTTGAGTCAGATTAAAGGCTATCATGTTTACAGTATTCGTGGAAGGCAGCAGTATGCCGCGCGTCATCTTTGGGGTGGTAACCTGTGGAACAGGGCCTGTACCCTTTATTTCAGAAATATAGAAGTAAAAACCCACAGGGATTTTGGGCCACGGCATGAACTCTGTTTTAATCACAAAGAGGAGTATTTCAGAAAGATAGGCGCATGTCCTGATATGGATGGTTTGCTTTCGGGAAGAAAGGTGCATCCCGAGACACTCCACGAGCTCAGGAGATTATGGCAAGCGGGAGGAGCTCTTTACCTATGGGAGCATATAGAAGATTCGGCTAAGAAACAAGCGGACGAATCAGGTATTACCATTGATGAATACCATGATAAGGTGAAAACAGAGGGATGAAAGAAAATAATAGTTTATTCAGTGAAACCGGCCGGGAATCATTATGGAAAAGATATATAAAGGATATCCCTGATGATGGATATTTTTTGACCTTGAGTTGCATTCTAGGTGCTCTCTATCCTGGGTCTGAGGCAATGATTCCCAAAGTCTATGACCTTTTTGGTCTTAATTGGGGGACGAACCCAAGGCCTGAATCGGGTTGGAGTTGCTGCTCTGGAATTGCATATCATGGGGATATTATGCCCATTGAAGGGACACTTCTTACTGTTGCCAGGCTTTGGTCAATTGCCCAGGAGATAGGGGTTGATACCATTACAATGTCCTGTGTTACTTCTTTTGGCATACATTGCGAGTGCAGAGACCTTTATGAAAATGAGCCCGGTTTGAAAGAAAAGATAGATCGTTTATTGAAACAATCTTGTGGCCGGGAATTTGAGATTCCTAAATATATCCTTCATACAAGCGATGTCTTCTATCATTATCGCAATCAACTTCGGGATAACTTTATGAAATTCCAACTCATCGATAAAAAAACGGGAACGCCTTTAAATGTTGTAGATCATGTGGGATGTCATTATAGTAAACTTTTTCCTGAGGAGCACTCGCTGGGAGGTTCAGAATACTGTGAGGTGCTTTCTGGAATGGCCACTGCGTGGGGAGGCAAAGAGATAGATTATCCGGAAAGGCGTCACTGTTGTGGAATGGGCTTCAGACAATGTATGATCAGTCCCAATCGGGCAGGGACCATGGCCAGCGTGCACAAAAAAATGAAAAGCATGTCCCCATTCCAACCAGACCTAATTATCACCAATTGCCCGGGATGCCAGGTCTTTCTTGATAAAGAGCAGTGGGCGATTTATGAAATAACTGGTAAGAAATATTTTATTCCCGTTCTCACTTATCAGGAAGTAGCAGGCATTTTGATGGGATGGGATCCTTATGGGGTTGTGGGTATCCAGTTTCATACAGTTCCTGTTGAGCCTTTGTTAGATAAGATAGGGACACCATATAACCCTTCAGAAGCGTGGTTAGGTATTAATAAACGTCAGGTCTATTAAACTGAGGAAGTCCTGTATAATTGGGAGGAAAGGCTTTCATGAGAGTATTAGTGTTGGGAGGTGGAATAACCGGTCTTAAGACTGCGTTTACACTGAGCGAATTCGACATAGAAACTATAATAGTAGAAAAGTCATCCGAAATCGGCGGTAAGGTAAAAAGATACGATAAAATCTTCCCTGACTTCAGAAGTGGTAAGAATCTTGTGAAAAATCTCATTGCCTCTGCTAGAAACTCTCCAAATATTACCGTACTTGAAAACTCAACTGTAACTAATGTAGCAAAAAACAATAGATCTTATACTGCATCGCTTTCTGACGGCAAAATCATAGAGGTGGATGCAATTATTCTAACATGTGGATTTGAGGTCTTTGATGCAACCAGGCAACCAGAATATGGGTACAGTGTCTATCCCAATGTCATTACTTCAATGGAATTGGAAAGTTTTCTTAACCCGGAAGGGCCGACCAAGGGGAAACTGCTTAGGCCTTCAGATGGAAAAGTTGCAAAAAGGATTGCTATTATCTTTTGTGTGGGTTCAAGAAATATGAAAATAGGGAATCCCTATTGTTCAAGAATATGTTGCTCGTATAGCACAAAGCAGGCGATTGAGATAAAGGAAAACGATGAAGAGGCCATGGTAACCTGTTTTTATATGGATATACGAACTTATGGGAGGGGTTTTGAAGAGATGTATCAATACGCCCAGGAAATAGGTGTAAAATATATAAGAGGGCGGGTATCAGAATGCAGTGTCTTACCAGATGGAAATATCCAGGTTAGGGCAGAAAATACCCTTTTGGGGAAACCTGTTCAAGGTGTATTTGATCTTGTATCCCTTTCTGTTGGCATGATGCCTTGTGTGGATGCTGAAGAACTTGCGGGGATATTTGGTATTGAACGGGGTAAAGATGGTTTCTTTTTATCTAAAGACGATGACCTTTTTCCCCATGACACGTCGAAGGAAGGGGTATTCCTTGCAGGTAGCATTACTGGTCTCAAGCCGATCAGGGATTGTTTCTTAGATGCAATGTCGGTTAGCGGGAGAGTTGTATCCTATTTAACGGATTTGTATAAAAATAGATAGGGGATTTATGGTTGGTCAGGATTATAAAAAGGGAGAATCTGAAGCAGGGCTGGATTATGGGTGGAGATTCCAGGGGAAGCCGGTGCTATTGCCTGAAGATAGATCAGCAATAGTAGATGGATCCTCGCATCTTATGCAGATGGCCTTAACTGAGATGAGTAAAGAATATTTTTCCGTTGAAAGGTGTCTTCAATGTGGGATGTGCACTGAGGCATGTCCCAATACAATGTTAAATACGAACAGCCGGTTTTCGCCTCGGAAATTCATCCAAGAACTGAGATTGGGCCTTATAGACTTTTCCGGTGAAGATCTCTGGTTTTGTACAAACTGTGGAAGTTGCGTGTCGGTTTGCCCTTATGAAATACCGTTTATTGATGTGATGAAAGATTTGAGAAACCTGGTGATTGAGCAAGGCGCTGGTTATCTACCGCAGTCGCTGAAGAGCGCTATTTCTTCTTGTAGAAGGTATCAAAATCCATGGATGGAAGATCCGAATAAACGGGCAGATTGGAGCAAAACATTAAATATCCTTACATTAAAAAAGGATAATACAGATGGGGTGCTACTCTTTGTGGGATGTCTACCATCATATGATGAACGGGGAAAGAAGATCGCAAAGGCAGCTACGCTATTATTGGACAAAGCAGGCATTAACTTTGATTTTTTAGGCGAAAAAGAGGTATGTTGCGGTGATGGTATTCTAAGATCTGGAGATTATAGGACCTTTGAAAAGTTAAAGAAAATCAACACAGAGAGTTTTGAAAAAAGAGGGATCAAAAAGGTTTATACCATCTCCCCCCATTGTTTTGACGTCATGAAAAACCATTATTTTGAAAAAAACGAGGACAAGTTTTTAGTGGCCCCATTTATTCTTCTCTTGTACGAGATGTTAACAGAGGGCCGATTGAAGATAAATAAACCGATCAATAAAATAGTCACTTTTCATGACCCATGCTTTTTGAGTAAACATAATCATATTGTTAGTGAGCCACGAGAAATTTTGAAGAGCCTGCCGGGTATAGAATTAAGGGAAATGGAGCATCATAGCGTAAAAAGTATATGTTGCGGTGGAGGTGGAGGTGGAATCTGGCTCGATAGAAAGAAGGGGGAAAGGTTAACTGAAATCAGACTGGAAGAGACCTTAAGCACAAAGGCGGATATCCTGGTAACCGCTTGTCCGTTATGCCTTTCTATGTTAGAAGATACAGTAAAGAATGATAACAGGTTTGAACCAATTGAAGTTATGGATATTTGTGAATTAGTCTTGGAGGGGATATGAAAATTATAGACGCAAGGGTTAGACTTAGGACAGAGCAGTTGTTAAAGCCATGGACTACAGCACTTAAACCCTACCTTAAGGATTACATAAGACTATATAAAATGAAATCAAGGTTAAGTATAATGCCTGTTGAGGAATTAATCGGGTATGCTGCCCAATGGGGGATTGAAAAGATGGTGGTCTGTGGCAACAACCAGGAAGATAATGGCCATATTATTGAAATTTCACGAAAATATGAAGAGATTATCCCCGTTGGCTATGTCAGCGTAGCTGATGGTATACGCTTTGCCCTTCGGGAGGTGAAACGATGTTTTGATGAAGGGGTTGCAGCAATTTGTATGGCTCCTTATATAACCAAATTAAACGTGAATGACCGCTTATTATATCCTATTTATGGCCTTTGTGAACTTATTAAAAAACCTGTTATTTTGCATGGCTCGATCCACTTCTGGCGAGGGGCCTATATGTGGCATGGTCAACCACAATACATTGATGAGATTGCTGTTGACTTTCCTGAATTAAAACTGATCGTTTCACATGGCGGGAATGGTTTTGGACCACCGATACTTGCCGTGGCACAGCGCCATCCTAATGTATACCTTGAATTTAGTGCATTGAATCCCCAGTATATGGCACCTGAATTTTTGTATGCAACCAATACTTATTTAAAAAAAAGATGTCTATTTGGTACCGATTATCCCCTTGTAGACTTTGAGGTTGCAGTTGAAAGATGGAAGAAGGTATTAAGGGAAAACGTGTTAGAGTATTTTTTCTATCAGAATGTCTTAGATGCTTTGTATGGAGATCCGGTATTATATTAAGATATAGTATTGGGTTGCATGTCTTGAAGCTATAACGCTTAACTGAGTAAGGCAAATGATGAATGAATAAAAAATCATTTTTTTACACCATTTTTTGTTTCCTATTTTTACATCCCGTTTTTCCAGCAATAGCGCAGATAGCACACCCTGTCGCAGAAAAGCAACAATACCATGAGCAGATTAATTACCTCTGGACTCAGAGAAAGACACAATATGAAGAGATGATTAAAAAGTCTGTCGATGACCCATACAACCTCTATAACGTCCAGACAGAGACAAATAATTTGTTGAAATATGCAGGATACTGCAAGAGATACGACCTTATTGATGAATTGAGTAGACTCTATCTTCAGTCCCTCGATACTCTAACAGAAACAGATCAGTATCGCTTCGCTTACTATCCGGGAAGCCCAAGACTTTCTGTCCATCCACTGGATAAAAAATACCGAATGTGGATAGACAAACAAAAGCCTCAAGGTCAAGAAACAATTTTAGTTAGTTCTCAATTTTTATACGTCCTTTCAGAGATGGTAAGTATCATTGTTGAAATAAAAAAAGAGAATCGAACACCTATTATGAGGGAAGCACTTAATAAATTTGTTCCTCTCCTTCTTGAACATTATAACCGGTGGATATTCAACACCCCCGGTCCATTTCAGGTAAGGGGATGGGGTTGTAAGCTTGGCGGCAAATATGCAAAGACAGGTATGAACCATATGGAATTTATTGAAAAAAAACTGAACCGTGAACTTGGGGATAGTAAAAGCCCATCCTATTGTAATGCTGTAACAGACACAGACATGTGGATTATTGCAGGTGTTACAAACGTGCTTGCTGTTTACAAAAAAGAAAGGGCCTTAGTGCCCATCACACCAGAAGAATATAAAAAATTGCTTGCTTATGTCAAAACAGGTGTTAAGTTACTCGAAAGCCGATTCAGTTATACAGAACTCAGAGACTTTAACGGGAATCCTGTTGTGGGTGCGATATTTGATAGAGGGGTATGGGATGGACATCCTGATTACGCATACGCAGGATACACCGGAAATGAATATCCAAAAACGACTTCTGCTGATAAAGATAGATTTCGTGGTAAGGGTGTTGGATGGGATTTGAGCCACGCCCGAAGATTTGTACATATGTTTGAGACTCTCATCACATCAAAAGATATTCTCAATCTGGACTTTCCGACAAAAACACATATGGAAAAAATGGCGAATCAGTTTGTTTACGCAACCTTTAACCGCGATTTCAAAAAACCTCTCTTTACTAATTTTATGGATGGGACAAACGGATGGTATCGAGTAGGTTATTCCGGGCGAACGGGATTTGGATATGGCCCCTGGGATATGTCTCTCTCCATTTTAACTGGCGGCTACTGTTTTTGGTCGAAATATAACCAGGATATAAAAAAACTATGTATTTTATTGATTGATATGCTTAATTCAAATGATCCTGAAATTCATAAACATATTGCTGACCATTATGAAACAAATTACTGGAATAACTTTAAGCGTCCCAAAACCATCGATTTTAAAAATTTGAAAAATCCGCGTACGCAATCTATTTTCATACAATTTCTCCCTTCTATGTGTTTTATTAATGATGGTGAATGTCTATTTAACAATTAAATGGCTATATTTCAGAGTGTGAATCAAGGAGAGGAGAAGAGGAACGTTGGTGACCTTTTCTTCCATCAAAATATACTCGACGTATTGCACGGCGAACCCGTTCAGTACTGAGACAGAAAGGGAGGTTACAAAAGATGTCTAATCAACAGACAAAAATGAAGAGTGCACATTTAATGGGGCTTGGAGAAGAATTTGAACCGTTGGAATTCATCGTTACTCCGGAAATGAACCAGCAATACCTTTATGCTGAGGAAGATTTTCACCCGATGTATATAGAGCCAAGAGGAGATGGACCACCCCTGGTTCATCCCGGGTTGCTTCTTAATATGAGTAATAATACAAGAAGTCCCTCTTTCTATCTTCCACCAGGTTGGGGAGAGATTCACGCCGGTGAGGAAACAGAGTATATAAATCCAGGGAGAGTGGGCAAGAAATTCCGGGTAACCTGGAAAGTAATCGAGGCATTTGAAAAGCGGGGAAGACCATGGCACGTGTTGGATATCCTTGTTGTGGATGAAGACGGCGTTATAATCATGCGGAGAAAAATGACCAATACATTTGCTTCGTGGGAATTGAAGAGATAAGGAGGAAAAAATGGTGCGAATAACCAAGGATACAGAAATAGGTCAGGAGTTTGCCGGCAAGCCTAAGAAGATGATATGGGAGAGGGTCTGGACCTTTTCCGGCGGGGTCTTTACCTCGCAGGGTTGGCCAAAGAAGAATCTTCATACTGACATAGAATTCGCGCAAAACCTGGGGTTGCCAACAGTGGGTGTCTCAGCAACACAGTACCTGGGCCACATGGCCGAATTGATGATTGACCTGTTTGGCGAAGCATGGCTAAACCATGGAAGGATGAGTAATGTGAAATTTATCAAGCTTGTTGTCGATGGAGATATGCTTGTTTCAAAGGCAAAGGTGGTAGGCAAGGAACAAGAGGGGTCAACAGTGAAATACGTTTTGGATATATATGTTGAAAACCAAAATCATGACAAGGTCTTGGTAGGAACAGCAACTGGCATCGCAGGGTAATCGATTATTTTTTAAAACATGAAACTGATAAGCAGAAAATATCAACCGGGAGATGAGGTTCAAATTAACAGGATGTATAACATGATCACAGGGAGAAGTAGAACTTTGTCAGAATACGAATGGGAATGGTTAAAGACATGGTATGGCATGGGCTTTATGTGGCTTCTCTTTGACACTGAAAGGCCTGAGAATGATCAATTCATTGCTCAGTATAGCTTGTTGCCCGTTCCTTTCAGCATATGGGGAGAATCTTATCTTGCAGGAAAGACAGAAAACTGCATGTGCCATCCTGATTATAGAGGAAAGGTATATGTCCCGCATGAGGAAAGAAGCTTTAATGAAGCTAAGGAAATCTTCGACCTATTTTTTACTACAACGGGCAATGTATCAGGGGGCAAAGTTGGGGCAGTAAGGAGAAAGATGGGGTATGTATCATTTGATTCATGGGTCTATTATATCCGTTTTCTTGGCAATAGTTCCTTAAATGATGGTGAAACTAATATGCCGTTCGGGAAAAAGGTTCCTTTGCCCAATTTGATAATAACACTCCTATCTTTTTATTCCAAGCTGTTCCCCAAGAATATTTTCGATAGTCATCTCGAATTATACTCTGCTGAGGATACGCCTTTAGAGGAGATTGAGCAATTCTGGAGGCAGAACAGACAGTTCTATGGTATTACGGTTGACCGGACAGCAGCTTATCTAAACTGGCGAATAAACCAAAGTCCACATGCGAAATATCGTTACCTTATCCATAGAGAAAATGGCTTGATATCCGGGTATGCTATTATTTTCAAGGATAAAGCTCACATCATTCACATTGCAGATATTGTTTCAGGAAAACAGGATACGCGTATTATTGGGACATTAATCAAGGGGATGGTAGCTTTAGCTACAAGGGAAGGTGCTAAAGCAATAAGCTTCTCAACAACAGGCGGCAATGGAAGGTTGGGGCGAATATTTCTTTCTAATGGATTTATTAGCACAAGCTTTTTTAATTATATGCGTGAGCTTTTAAAAGAGGTAGATAGAAAGCAGTTTCATGTATATATCCCTAAAAAATACAAGGATATAAAAGAAATAAATAATCCAAAATTCTGGTATATGACTGACCTTGTCAAGGAGGGAATAGTTCAATAAAGAAGTGCGACCTTTGCCAGAGCAATTATTTTTCCTCTTTACTTAAAATTAAAATGTTAGATAATCTGTGAATCACAAATAACATGGCCCTTATGGTACATAAAATGTAGTTTTATTCGGTAGACAAAAATAGGAATTACAAGCAACAAATGAAGGAGCGTTCTTTTATTAAAAATATTTTAGTAAGGTTGATATTGACAGCCCCTGTGAATCTGAAGGGCATTATCGTCATACCTCTGCTTACCCGCCTGTACACGCAGGAGGTTTACGGTGCATGGCTTCAATTGCTCTTGATGCGGGATATCCTCTTGCCTCTGTTAAGTCTGAGGTTAGAGACAGCCATCCTCAGGTATTTAACAAAAGAGAAAGAACCACAGGCTATTATAAAAGGCGTGTTTACTGTTACAGTATTAGTAACCCTGGCCTTTCTTGCCTTTGTGTATTTCTTCCATGGCCTGGCGGGCGATCTTATCTTTGGCGAGCGGACCTTTGCCGGCGTTTTATTTATCGGTTCCATATGGATTGCAGTAAATGGACTCATGCACGTTGGCTTGTCTGTTTTAAGGGCCATGGAAAAGATAACGACACTCTCTTTAAGGGAATTAATGTCGGCATTATGGACGGTATTCAGCGCTGTTTGCGCATATCTGCTGGGCCTTGATATCGAAAAATTTATATGGCTTTGTATTGCCGGCGATACAGCTCTATTGCTCTGGATATTGTTTCAGATCCGCACCCCACTCCCGCTCACATCTCTGCTTAGAGCATGGCTTGTCCTTAAAAAGTTTATCGGTTATTCGGCCCCTCTTATAATTAATTCTCTCTTTTTATGGTTTACCAAATCGATTGATAGGATTCTTATTGTAAATCTTATTGGGCTATCTGCCGTCAGTATTTATGGGGTTGCGTTACAAATAACAAATGTCATGTCTATTGTGTTAAGTCCGATAAATTTTGTGCTGTTTCCGAGGGTGATAGCATCGTGGAACATGAAAAAAAAAGACGATGTAAATCATTTTTTTTCACTGGCCCTTACAATGACCATTGCCTGCAGCATTCCGATGTTAGTCGGGTTGCTGGTTGTATCAGACAGTCTGATCCTCCTCCTTGCCGGCAAGGGCTACCACACCGGAAAGTTATTAATACTTTTCTTCCTTCTGGCTGAACTCGCGATAATGATATATCAGAATCATCTGTACGCGATTCACCTTGTTGAAAAGACCTATCTGTTGCCGGTCCTGTTTGTTCTTACCGCAGCGATGAACTTTATGCTTGGCTACTTCCTTACAAGATCTATAGGACTCCTTGGAGCAGTGATTGCCCGTTTCTGCACCTTTGGGTTTATGGCGCTTGTGGTTACTGTATGGTCGCGTAAATATATCCGGTTTGAAATACCCTGGATCTTGATAGGAAAGATGTTGATAATATCTCTGGTTATGGGTGGCTGCGTGTACTGGATGCCCATGAGTACATGGCCTCAGCTTGCCACGGTCGTCGGCGCCGGCTGTCTCATTTATGCGGCGCTTTTGTTTGGCACAGGCATAGTTACAAAGGATGCCCTCTCGTCTTTTAAAAGGGAATTTCTGTGGAAGAACGCATAAATATACTATGTGAACCGCAGCATGGTAACAGGCTTAAGTGGTTCAGGGGCCTCCTGTCCGCGCGGTTGGTTTCACCGCTCCCTTTATCCATGAATATAATATACGGTAATCATAAAGGAGATGACAGCCAGGAAAACGCAATAAATCTGATGATTCCGGCAGGACATTCCGGTGATATTGAAGCAGAAGATGTCTTTAACAGGTTTAAAAACTCTGACTGGATCTCCAGGGCCAATAATAATTTTATACTCAATGTTGATATTGTGGGCTTTGCCCTGTGGATTCTAAATAGGGTGGAGGAGGATGAAAAGAAGAATGATCCAGCGGCCTGGGATAAACACGGCCGTTTCCGTGTAGAGAGGACTCTGGCTTATAAACATGGTCTATCCCAGAAGCCGGTATTGGACATACTATTAAAGCAGTTAATAGAGACAATCGAAAAAGGGTTAAATACAGAGTTGCTGAACAGGGCGCCATGGGGAAAAGGATATGGTAAAGCCGTGTGGTTGACTCATGATGTGGACAAGCTGATGGGGCGTTATTGGCTGGTCTTGCGAATAATGGGCTGGATTGCCTTTTCTCTTAAGGAACTGATCCGCGGAGATTTAAAGGGATGTCATGCCTGGCTGAAAAAGACCGTAAAATGGATGACAACGCGGAAAGACCCTACGTATGAAAGCATTGAAAAGATCGTGGAGTTTGAAGGCAAGACAGGGGCAAAGAGCACTTTTTTTTTCATGAGCCTCAGGAATGGGATATCCTTTCATGAAGGAATAAGATATCCAATAAAGCATCCTAAAACGCATACGGTCATAAAGATGTTACTCACAAAGGGATGGGAGATTGGTCTTCATCCGGCTTACGCACGGGCATATGATAGTGTGCATCTGTCTTTTCAGAAACGCGGCCTTGAAGGGGTGATGGACAGGGAATGCCAGTTGATGCGGAATCATTACCTCAGGGCAAAGTTTCCTGATTCGTGGTATCTCGCGGAAAAGGTGGGTTTTTTGGTTACATCCAATATGGGGTGGTCATCGACCAACGGATTTCGTGCCGGCACATGCTGGCCGTACCGGCCGTTTGATATTGAAAATGATCGACCTTCCCCTGTTATCGAGGTGCCATTGATATACATGGACAGCGGGAAAAAAGGCAGCAGCATAATGGTCAAAGAAATGCTTTCCCTTGCCCATGAGGCAGCGGATGTGCATGGTCTGTTTACGGTGAACTTTCATTCCTCAATATTCGATGAATTTGATGACACTGCACGCAACAAGATCAAGGCATACATGACATTGCTGGAGCCCGGTAATTACACGGAAAGTTTTTTTATAGACAGACAGGATATAGAAAGGGCTGTGAGAATTCAGGCAAAATAAATTATGCTGCGAAGATATAAATTGATAGATTTTTTTCTGCTGATAGCATTCAAGATACTGCTTGAGATCTCTTACATCACATTCGTATATCCCCTTTTTCGATACATGGGCTTTACATTAAATCCGGACATAGTAAAATTTATCGAATCCTATCTAACAGTAACGTTTTTCTTTTTGCTCATCGACAGCAAGTACGACCTCAGGCCTTCTGATATATTTTTTAAAGTCCTTTTTCTGTTAATGATAGTCCCGATGTCGTCATTTTACGCCCTTGCCGACATGGACAGAGGATACTACTATGTGTTTATGCTCAGCTTCCTTGTGACTTTTATCATTAGAAGGCTCATTCCGAGTTTTAAAATCAATAAAATAGATGGTTCAAACAAGGCATTAATCCTGCTAATGGTCATTATCTTATTGTCTGTCCCGAGTTTTTTAATAGCCCTGAATGGTATGCCTTCCTTGACGGCATTTGATCTCAGGAGAGTCTATGAAATACGTGGTGAAACCCTGTATGGGCCTGAGTCTATAAACTATCTTGTCAGGTGGGTGACGAATGTCTTAAACTGTTTTCTTATTGGCCTTGCTGTATATGAGAGAAAATACTGGTTATTGATACCGGCTGTTTTCCTGCAGATGGTAATATATGCGATTACTGGTCATAAGAGCATGTTTTTTGCGCCATTTGCTGTTCTTTTTCTGCTTATTATCGTCAAGAGGTGGCGATTGATGCGGGTTGCCACCCTCTCCCTTCTTGTTCTTTTTATGCTCTGCTATATACTGTATGTGATGGGCGTATCCTCACTTCCGGCGTCGCTATTAATCAGAAGGGTATTCTATAATCCTCCCCAAATTTCCTATATGTATTATGACTATTTTTCGAGGAATCCCCATACATATCTATCACAGTCAAAGGCAGGACTTGGCTTAGCAGAAAATCCGTATGAGACAAGCAACCTGCCGATAACGAAGATGATGGGGAGCATTTATGCGGGTAATGAGAACACGAATGTGAACACCGGGTATTTAGGTGATGCCTTTATGAATTTTGGTTTCGGCGGCATGATGGTCTTTTCGTATATACTCGGCCTTATCATGGTTATGATAGATTCGCTTTCCAGGCGGACTAATATCTACATCGCCGTAGCCTGCTCAGTAATCCCTATGCAAAAGTTAATTAATGGATCTCTCTTTACCACCCTGTTGTCAAACGGACTTCTGTTCAGCATGCTTGTAATATGGCTGTACAATAAGAGAGAGAAGGCCCAGCCTGCTGGAGGAAAAGGCTATTCCCGAATCAAATAAAAACGGCATTAAGGTCTGCCACATATCTACTGTGCATAATGCCTTTAGCGGAAGGATTTTTCATAAGGAGTGCAAATCTCTGAGCAAGGCTGGATATAAGGTCGTTTATATTGTTCAGCATGACAAAGACGGTGAATTTGATAACGTCATGATCCGGGCCCTTCCTGGACCTGGGGGACGCTTCGACAGGATGACACGAATTGTTCTGAGGGCATATCTCCTGGCAGTGCGGGAGGATGCGGTTGTTTACCATATCCAGGACCCGGAGCTTATTCCTTTAGGAATCCTTCTTAAATTGCACGGGAAGAAGGTGATTTATGATGTCCATGAAGAATATGGAGGTTCCATGTTGTACAAGACATGGCTCCCTTCATGGCTGCGGTTTTTGACTGCCAGGGGTGTAGACCTTGCGGAATGGATCGGGGCAGGGTTTTTTGATCTGATAATTACCGCGACCCCTCATATAGCTGGAAAATTTCCTCCCGCAAAGACCATAACCATACAGAATTACCCCATCCTGGATAGGTGGAATCCATCTGTAGATATCCCTTACAAAGAGCGCCGCCCGGTTTTGGCCTATGCCGGGGCAATAACGGAATTAAGGGGGATAAGGGAGATGCTTGCGGCGGTCAAACTTCTTTCATGCGATCTCGATGTGGAACTGCAGGTCGCGGGCGTTTTTGAGCCATTAAACCTCGCGGAGGAATTGATGAAAACCAGCCCCAGTAATGTTCATTATTGGGGATGGCAGTCGCGTCAATTTGTGGCGGATATGCTTGCCTCCGCAAAGATAGGCCTGGTGCTGTTTCATCCGGTTCCGAATCATATAAAGTCACAACCAAATAAATTTTTTGAATACATGGCGGCAGGTCTTCCGGTGGTCGTGTCGGATTTCCCTCTGTGGCGTGAGATGGTGAATGAATCGGGATGCGGTCTGCTGGTTGACCCCCTTAAACCTGAGGCAATAGCAGAGGCAATCTCCTGGCTCCTGGGGCATCCTGATGAGGCTGAAGCGATGGGCAAACGAGGTCAGGATGCGGCTTCTAATATTTATAACTGGGATAGAGAGGCTGAAAAGCTGATTGAGGCCTATGATATTATGTGTAAAAGGGAAAGGCCCGCATGAAAATTATAGTTTCTCATGATATAGACCATTTAAGCGTGAGGGAGCATATCTTTAAAGATTTAATTATCCAGAAGTATCTTGTTTGGTCATTATTGGAACTAATAAAGAAGAAAATTTCTTTAAAGATTTTTTCGAGGAAAATAATTAGGTTGTTTAAAAAAGATAGTTGGAATAATCTTGGTAAGTTACTTAAATTTGACCAAGTGAATGGTGTTGATTCAACGTTTTTTGTTGCTGTTAATAACGGGAAAGGATTAAGTTATTCTTTAAATCAAGCGAAGACAGCAATTAATTTAATAAAAAAATACGATTTTGATGTGGGGGTTCATGGAATCTGTTTTGACAATTATGAAGAAATGAGGAGAGAATATGAGGTATTTAAAGAAATAAGCAACTTAAACAATTTCGGGATAAGAATGCACTATTTAAGGTTAAACCAAGAAACCTTAGAAAATTTGGCAAAAATAGGATATTTATTTGATACAACTATTTTATCAGATAATTTAGAACAGGAATATAAAATAGATGAGCTAACGGAAATTCCATTTCATATTATGGATGGGAATCTCTTAGGGCCTCGCCAGAATTTAACTTTAGAGGAAGCCAAAGAAAAAACTATGAAATTGTCAGAAAGGGCAGAAAAAGAAAATAAGAAATATGTTGCCCTATTATTTCATCAGAGATATTTTAGTGAAGAATTCCCTCAGTATAAAAATTGGTATTTTTGGTTAATAGATTACTGCAGAGAGAGGAAATATGAATTTGTTAATTATAAAAAATTTATCACCGATACACGCTGTCCAATAACAATAACCCTGAAACCTACCCAGGTTTCCTAAAATCAGGTAGCTCGACAGGTTAAATCCGTTCTTTGAAAATCAGGTTACCTTATTTATGAATATATTTGCTTATCAATCATTATGCTGGTTCACCATTGCACGGCATGGAATACCAGCCTTATTGCATGGGAGAAGAACTTTTTAGAGAAAATTTACCTTTTGTTTCCATCATCACCCCTGCCAAAATGAAGAGAAATTATTAAAAATGTTAAGGGGGTTTTATCCTTGACAAAAGGACGATATTTACATAATATATCCTTAAAGAAAAGAAAAAAAATATGTCAGGCAAAGAAACATTGAAAGAGGTAATCGTATCTAATGAGAGCTTATCAAGTAGTATGGGAACTTAATGAGGAAAATGAATTGCGAGAGATAGGGGGTCTGCGAGAGGCCTGCCAGTCTTTGGGTATAAAAAAGGGCACAATTCTTTCTTTTGACGAGGAGGGAGAAAGAGAAAAAGAGAATATAAGTATCGAAATAATACCCGTCTGGAAATGGTTGCTGAAATAAATTGATGTCATACTTCTTATTAGGATATAAGTGTATAATACTTTGTTAGTCTCCATCATCATCCCCTTTCATCTCCTCTGCTCAATAAGGCGAGCCCGCGAACCCGGTCGCTCGAAAAATTCATGTTTTTGCCTTCTTTAGTCAATAGTATGAACTAATTGGTATTTGACTTAAAGGAGAATATTTCTTTTGTGTCTTAAGTAATCCAAAGATATGAATATTTGGATTTTTAATCACTACGCCATTACCCCTGAATTATCGGGAGGAACAAGGCATTTTGATTTTGCAAAGGAACTTACAGAGAGAGGCTATAATGTAACTATTTTTGCATCCAGCTTTCATTATAGTTTATTAAGAGAGACAAAGTATTATGGAAAAAGTTCTTATATTATAGAAGATTATGATGGAATAAGATTTGTTTGGATAGGCACTTTTCCTTATTCAAAAAACGACTGGAGAAGAGTTTTGAATATGTTATCCTATTCTGTAGGAGCCTATAAAACAGCCAAGAAAATAAATATAGAAAAACCAAACGTTATTATTGGCTCTTCTGTTCATCTTTTTTCTGTATACACTGCATATCTGTTATCAAAGCATTTTAATATTCCCTTCATTATGGAGGTTAGAGACCTATGGCCTCAGACTTTAATTGATATGGGGGTTTCAAGATGGAATCCCTTTGTCATACTTTTAGGAATCCTTGAAAAATTTTTATATAAAAGAGCCAAAAAGATTATCTCTCTTTTGCCTAAAGCTTATGAGTATATAACATCTCTGGGAATTCCTTTAGAGAAGATTGTATGGATTCCTAATGGAGTAGATTTAAAAAAATTTGAAAATATAGAAGGAAATTTTGGAAAGAGAACTAAATTTAAAGTTCTTTATGCTGGTGCTCATGGAATTGCAAATGGATTGGATACTCTCTTGAACTCTGCAAGGATTTTAAAAGAGAAAGGCTATAGTGGCATTTCTATAGAGCTTGTAGGAGATGGGCCTGAAAAGCAGCGTCTTATGAAAAGAACCTTAGAAGAAGGCCTGGATAATGTCTCTTTTAGGGACCCTGTAAAAAAAGACAAAATCCCAAAGGTTCTAAGTGAGGCAGATGTTCTTTTCTTCAATCTTTTGGCGAAGGATACTTTTAAATATGGGATAAGCTCAAATAAGTTATTTGATTATCTATCTTCGGGAAGACCTGTCATCTTTGCTTCAAATGCCTCTAATAATCCTGTAGAGGAAGCGAAAGCAGGAATTACAGTACCACCGGAAAATCCGGAAGCTATTGCAGAAGCGATAATAAATTTGTACAAAATGAATGAAGAAGAGAGATTTAAGATGGGAAATAACGGGAAAAAATATGTGGAAAAATATCATAGCATTCCTGTTTTAGTGGATAAGTTAGAGACAGTAATTCAGGAAGCGCTGACTGCTGCAAATTGACAGCGGGCATTATAGCTTGTGGTACTACTGTAATCCATAATGCAATTAAAGTAATCATATTTACTAATTCCATGAGGCCTTATTAAAAATGATAAACAATTATAATGAATTTAGAAATGTATTATTCCCATTACTGAGATGTGTTTATTGTGATAACAGTCAACTTACATTAGTCAAAGAAAATTTTTCATTTGATTTGCCAATTCATCTTCATCAGGAACATATACTCTGTAACAATTGTGGCAATAGATATCCAATTTCAGAAGACATAATTCCAATAATGTGGTCTTCTTCTCTCCGAGAGCACTTTACAAATAAGAATAATCAAATCTCGAATCTTGAAGCAAATATACTTATTTACGATGCAATTTCTGACAACTACCAGTTATATACAAGGCAATATCCTGGCGTGGCTAAACGAATTCAAAATGCAGTGACAAGGATAGTAGAACATGAAAATAATCTATATCATTTAGATTTTGGTTGCGGTCCCGGTCATGTTTTGGGCTGGTTGAAGTCTAAAAACTTTATATCAATCGGGATGGATGTGTCAATTAACAATCTCCGCAATGCAAGAAAAAATACTGGTTCTCTTGTAGTATGCGGTGATGCTACTTGTATGCCATTTTGTGATAAATCAATTAATATAGTAACTGAATCATCAGTGTTGCACCATATCTATGATTGGAAACCTGTTATATATGAATCGTGTAGAATATGCAAACATCCAGGTGGAATTATCATTGATTCTGAACCCAGCAAAGAGACAAAGGCCTGGAGTCCGATAGCCGTAGCCATATTCAATCTACGTTTTACCTTTTATAAAGCGTTGAGCTATATAATGAAGAATAAATATATGTTCCGCAATATAAAGCAAGCTAAATTAAATTTATTGGCTGAGGTTCATAATAAACCTGGCGGTGGGTTTCCTCTTGATGAATTGAGAAATCTATTCGAACAAAATGGTTTTTCAGTAGAAATTATTCTATCTCCTACACATAATTTGGTTTCAAAAGCTAATCCAAACTGGAAATCTATTATTTTAAATATATTAAGTGGTCATAATCCCTGGAACCCTAAATATGGTTCTTTTATGGCTATTGCAAAATATAGATAAAAAAATAGGAACCCTAATGATTTATGATAAGAGACTGATTGAGCACATGATTGATTTGAAAAAAGCAAAAGGTGAGAGAGTTTCAATCTCTTATCTTTTTATAAAGACTTTGTATTCAAATAAAATTTTTTGCTTTTTTTTAAGAATTATTGAATCAGTTTTGGGATTTATTTTATCTCTGCCCATTCCTATTTATAGAGATATTACTTTAGAATTCTTAACTTATTTGCCTGGTTCCCCATATTTTTTGGGAAACTATTTAAGGGGTATTTATTGGTGCTGGCGTCTTAAATGTATGAAATGTAATGTTATAATCGAGCAAGGTGTTATTATTAGAAATCCAAAAAATGTTGAATTAGATGAGTTCGTTTTATTAGATAAAAATGTATTACTTGAGGCAGGTGTAGTGCGTATTGGAAAGCGCGTCCATATTGCAGAAAACTGTGTTATCAGTGGTGGTGGTGAATTCATTATGGAAGACTACTCATGTATGGCTCAATCATCTTCTGTTGTAACTGCATCAGATACGCCAAACTATGGCTTCAGGGGGTCAGGTCCTATGGTACCCTGGGAACAAAGAAGCGTTAAAATTGGTAAGGTAGTAATTGGTAAAGATGCCTTCGTGGGGATGGGCGCAAGGATTCTGCCAGATGTTACCATAAATAATGGTGCTGTTATTGCGGCGGGAGCTGTTGTAAATAAAGATGTGGATGAATGGACAATAGTTGCCGGTGTGCCAGCAAAAATCATTGGAAAAAGAGAGCCTGTAAAATTTCCAGATCCTTGATACGATAAGCCCCTTTTTCCACTTCGTAGGTGGTCCACTTCGTAGGTGGAATTAAGGGGTTATTATGGTGTTTTAAATTATGAATGAAATAGTGGCGCACGTTTTCGTAAATAAAGTGCAATTGTGGTTGTGATAAAGGATTTACAGGAAATTGAATAAAGAATAAATAAGAACAGAATGTCAAAGGATGATTGTAGACAAATTTTTAAATCCGGGATTGGAGATTCCTTAGGAATAGGTTCTCAAAATATTTCCCTCTTCTGGAAAGGCCGGGTTGCCTTATATGCGATATTAAAAGCCATTGGCATAAAGGAAGGTGATGAAATCATCCTTCCTGCCTTTACCTGCGTGGTAGCGGTCAATCCCATTATCTATCTTGGCGCAAGGCCGGTTTATGTAGATATTGATCCAAAGACATACAATATTGACGTGAAAACCTTAGAACGTTTAAACGTGGAAACGTTAAGGAAGGCAAAGGCTATCCTGGCGCAGAATACATTCGGTCTATCATCAGATTTAGATGCTATATTTGAAATTGCTAAAAAATATGATCTCTTTGTCATCGAAGATTGTGCCCATGGATTTGGGGGATTTTATAAGGGAATGCCTAATGGGACAATCGCCGATGCGTCTTTTTTCAGCACCCAGTGGAACAAGCCCTTTTCCACCGGGCTGGGAGGTATTGCGGTTACCAGAAATCCTGAGATTGCCGAAAGATTAAGGGGAATGGAAGAAACATTTATAAAGCCATCTATCAAAGACGAGATGGTCTTAAAGACCCTTTTTTTCGTAAGGGATAGGCTCGGCACAAAACTTTATTGGCCGATGATTAAAACCTACAGATGGTTAAGCAAAAACAATCTCATTTTAGGGTCATCTCAAGGGGAAGAACTGAAAAGACCTGTCAAGCCAGAAGGATTTGAAAAAGGATTTTCCCGGGTACAGGCAAAGAAGGGGCGCAAGGAACTTGGAAGGTTTGATGAGATTTTAGAGCACCGAAAGAAGGTAACCACTTTTTATAAAAAAATCCTTCTTGATATGGGAATAGAGCCGCCATATGAACCGGATTATGCCGTGCATACCTATCTGAAATTTCCGCTTTTAGTTAAGGATAGAATGGGATTCTTTAAGCTTGCTGAAAAGGAAAAGATAGAACTTGGCGATTGGTTCTTATCCCCCATCCACCCCATTACAAAAAACTTTGAGCTCTGGCATTACAGATGGGGAGAAAATCCTGTAGCGGAAAAGATTTCCCAGCATATAGTGAATCTTCCAACGCACCTCCAGATTGATGAAGATTATAGAGAAAAAATTGCGAAATTTTTGAAAAGAAACAGAAGAAACATCTATAGCTCGTTTGTGAACGTCAGAACGTGAGACCCCATTTTGATTTCCATAGGATTACCCTCGCCCCACCGCTGGCCAGGGCAATCGCCCCTTACTCATGGTTCGCCTGCTATTTGCTTGAGAAGATTCCCCTGCTTTGCACTCATTACCTGGGGATAATAAAGAAGCCTCATTTTCCACTTCGTAGGTGGTCCACTTCGTAGGTGGAATTAGAAGACTTTTTTATAATTTCGCTTGACATGATACACATAACCTATGGATGGCATAGTTCGGAAAATCGACCTGAAAGTCACTCACACAAAATAGCGAAGAGCCAACTTTTTAGGGGGCTTCATCCTTGACAAAAGGACGATATTTACATAATATATCCTTAAGAAAAGGAAAAAGAATATGTCAGGCAAAGAAACCTTGAAAGAGGTAATTGTATCTAATGAGAATTTTATTACCAAAGATATAGAAACAATTGTTGAGAGGGAGAATATTTTCTTGCCTGCAAAGCTAAATAAAGTAATAGTATTCTACGGGGTAAGAAGGAGTGGCAAGAGCTATGTCCTGTTCGATTTCTTTAAGAAGCATAAAGATTCTGCCGTGTATGTAGATTTTGAAGACGAAAGGCTGGTAGATTTTGGAGTAAATGATTTCCAAAGACTTAAAGAAGCCTTTTTTGAACTGAAACCTCATCTCTTAGAGAAAGAGGTGTTTCTATTATTTGATGAGGCCCAGAATATAAAGGGATGGGAGAGTTTCTGCAGAAGAGCAGTCGAGCGAGAGAATATAAAAGTATTCGTAACGGGCTCTTCTTCAAAAGTGATGCCTGAAGAATTCCATACTTCTTTAAGAGGAAGGTCCTGGAGCATAGAACTGTTGCCTTTTTCTTTCAGGGAATACTTAAGGATTAAAGACATTGACCTGAAGGATAGAAGTGTTATTTATGGCCGCAAGAAACCCTTGCTTAAGAAATATTTTTCTGAATATTTGAAATGGGGAGGTTTTCCGGAGGTAGTCCTTTCCGTCTCAGAGTTCGAGAAAAGAAAACTTATTAAAGAATATCTTGAAGCGATGTTTTTCAAAGACTTAGTGGAAAGGTTTGATATTTCTAATATGCATCTTTTAGATTCTTTAAGAGAAAAAATCTTTTCTTCATTTTCATTAAAATTCTCTCTGACCGCTTTCTATAAGCAATATAAAGATAAATTTCCTTTTTCAAAGGATAGTTTGTTTCTATACTATAAACATTTCTTGAGTAGTATGCTTGCATTTGAGGTCCGAAAGTTCTCTGAATCTTCTTATAAAAGACTGAGAAATCCAGCAAAGATTTATTTAGTGGATACAGGTATTGCCAAAAGGGTTACTTCAGCCGATTCGGGAAGGCTCCTGGAAAACATTGTCTTCTTAGAATTTAGGAGAAGAGGTGGAGAAATATTTTATTTTGAAGAAAAAAGAGAATGCGATTTCATAGTAAAAGACACCGGCGGAAGTCTCTCTGCTTATCAAGTAGTATGGGAACTTAATGAGGAAAATGAATTGCGAGAGATAGAGGGTCTGCGAGAGGCCTGCCAGTCTTTGGGTATAAAAAAGGGCACAATTCTTTCTTTTGACGAGGAGGGAGAAAGAGAAAAAGAGAATATAAGTATTGAAATAATACCCGTCTGGAAATGGTTGCTGGAATAAATTGATGTCATGTTTTTTATTGGGATATAAATGTATAATTACATGGTTAGAACGTTAAACTAAGGGGGGTGAGAAAATGCCCGCTATTTCACCAAAATTAGGAGAATTTTTAGTTAAAACAACAGGTTCGAAAGATATTGACGATGCCTTTCATAAAGTTTTAGCAGATTATTTAGAATTAAAGTTAAAGACCTTAAGCGAAATAATTGATGGATTTCAAAAAAAATGGGGGATGAGCTTTGATGAGTTTAAAGAAAATTTGAAAGATGGGACACTCAAAAAGGATGCCTATTCATTTGATACTGAAAAAGATTTCTGGCGATGGGAAGAAGCTGAAACATTGATAAAACACTATGAAGAAATCAAAAATCAATGGATATAAACCAATTCCTTCTTTCTTTACTTCATGCACTCTCTTCTATTGATTTTGCTGAGCATGTTGATTTCCAAACAGAAGTTTTTATTTTCAAAGGCCATATAGCCCTAAAGAAGGAGCGGATATTACAAGTATATTTTAATGAAATTACAAGAACCACGGCCTTTGCACTTATAGAGGAAGATAAAAGAATATGGGGAGTAGATTTTGATCATATAAGAGGATGGCATTTACACCCGGTGGGGAATCCAGAAAGTCATCAAACCATAAACTCTATGACCATTGAGGAGATTATAAAGACTTTAGCAGAAGCGTGGTCATTGCTGAAATGAAAAAAGGGGATGATTATTTTGAATTGGTTTGTAGTCTCCATCATCATCGTCCCCTGCCGTAATGAGGAAAAATACATTGGTAACTGCCTTGATTCAGTTATTGCTCAAGATTACCCAAAGGACAAACTTGAAGTTTTGGTTGTGGACGGAATGAGTGAGGATGGGACAAGGGAGGTTATTAAAGATTATGTTCTTAAAAACCCGTACATCAAGCTGTTAGATAATCCGAGCCGAATAGTCCCCGCTGCTCTAAACATCGGTATTAAAAATGCTCATGGGGATATAATCATCAGGATGGATGCCCACAATATATATGAGAAGGATTATATCAGTAAGTGCGTAACTTACCTTACAAAACACGATGTAGATAATGTTGGGGGTATCTGGATTACCTTACCTGGAAATGAGACATTTATTGGTAAGTCTATAGCTTTAGTTCTCTCTCATTCATTCGGCGTGGGCAATGCTTATTTTAGAACAGGTTCGAAAGAACCTAAGTATGTGGATACTGTGCCCTTTGGATGTTATAAAAAAGAGGTTTTTGAGAAAATTGGGTTATTTGATGAAGACTTGGTGAGGAATCAGGATGATGAATTTAACCTTAGATTGATTAAAAATGGTGGAAAGATACTTTTGGTTCCGGATATTGTTTCTTATTATTATGCAAGGGATTCGTTAGGAAAACTCTGGAAGATGTATTTTCAATATGGTTATTTTAAGCCCCTGGTTGCCCAAAAAATAGGAGCGGTGCTTACCTGGCGACAATTAATCCCTGCAATATTTGTTGGCTCATTAATATTTACGGGTTTATTATCATTCTTCAGCAGTTATTTCTTATGGCTGTTTTCGCTGATAATTGGACTTTATCTCTTTGCCAACCTTGCATTTTCCTTTAGCATTGCCCTTAAAAAGGGGCTGCAATTATTACCTTTCTTGGTAATTTCCTTTGCAACTCTTCATTTCAGCTATGGCATAGGCTATCTGAAAGGCGTCTGGGATTTTGTGGTGTTGAAAGGCATAGGAAGGAAAGGATAGAGGATGTGGCGATTACGAGGTGAAAAAATAGGATATAGGATATAGGATTTAGGGGTTAGGGGAAGATGAGGGAGCAGGGAGAAATTAAAGGTTTGGAAACTGATCGCATTAAAGAAGCCTATGACCGAAGAAAGAAGGTAGTTCCTAAAGGGCTATACTCCTATTTTAATAAGGGTAATTTATTTATAGCGCAGGGACGTGAGAAAGCTATCCTTAATCTTCTGGATAAATACGGTATGAATCCTCTGGATGATAAGGTAATCCTTGATCTTGGTTGCGGGGAGGGACAGATACTAAGGGATTTTATCAAATATGGGGCGAGGCCTGAAAGTTTATATGGCATCGATCTTCTTCCGGATAGAATTGAAAGTGCTAAAAAGATATCGCCCAATATTGACTTTCGCTGTGGGAATGCTGAGGAATTAGCCTATGAAGATGAATTCTTTGATATTGTAATGCAGTCTACTGTTTTTACCTCAATACTTGATATGAATATGAAAAAGAAGATTGCAGGAGAGATGTTGAGGGTACTTAAACCTTCCTGTTTATCCTGTGGTACGACTATCACATGAACAATCCGAAAAATCCAACGCATTACCCTCGCCCCACCCATTGCAAGAGCCCTTGCGCCTTACTCATGGCTCGCCTGCTATTTGCTTGAGAAGATTCCCCTGCTTCGCACTCATTACATGGGGATAATAAGAAAGCCTCTTATTCCACTTAGATCCAAAGCCTGTTTATGTGGATATTGACACAAAAATTTGATATAAATTATATTCCACGCCGAGAAGATCCTTCTCCTTCAGGGGGAGGGATGAGAGGCGTTGTAGAAAAGTAATATAAAACTATATGAAGAAGACCTTCCTATATAGAGCCAGGCTATCCAGAGAGACTGAGAAATCCTATCTTGCCTGGTTAGAAACCTGTAGGCAGCTATATAACCTTGCCCTTGAACAGAGAGTTATAGCATGGAAGGAGTACCGTAAAAACATCTCTGGTTACGACCAGGTAGTACAACTTCCCTCCCTTAAGAAGGCATTCCCTGAGTTTAAGGTCGTAGGCTCTCAATGTTTACAGGATGTAGTTGAGAGATTAGACCGTGCCTTTAATGCCTTCTTTCGCAGGGTAAAGAAAGGAGAGAAGCCCGGCTATCCACGGTTTAAGTCCTATTTAAGATACAAATCCTTTACCTTGAAGCAGGCAGGATGGAGGCTTAACGGAAGGCACCTCTATATTAATCATATTGGCAGGTTCAAGCTCTTTCTCTCCTGTCCAATAGAAGGAGATATTAAGACTGTCACTATCATAAGAAAATCCACAGGCAAATGGTTTGTTTCTTTCTCCTGTGATGATGTACCAGAAAAGAAACTCTCTCCTACCGGCAAAGATATTGGTATTGATGTAGGGATTAAAGCCTTCTGTGTAGATTCTGATGGCAATAAGGTAGATAATCCCCGGTTTCTAAAGAAGTCTCTTAAGTTATTAAAAAGACGTCAAAGGTCTCTATCCCGTAAGAAGAAAGGCTCTGCCAGACGTCATAAGGCAAGGTATCTTGTTGCCCGTACCCATGAGAAGATTGCTAATCAGAGAAAGGACTTTCTCCATAAGACAGCAAACCAATACATCAAACACTATGATAAAATCTTCATTGAAGACCTTCAGATAAAGAACATGGTTAGAAACCACCACCTGGCAAAAAGTATCTCTGATGCCTCATGGGGTATGTTCTTCAACCTGCTTGCGTACAAAGCGGAAGAGGCTGGTCGTGAGCTGGTAAGAGTCCTCCCAAATAATACATCTCAGATATGCTCAGGTTGTGGAGAGAAAGTGCCTAAATCTCTCTCTATCAGGATACATAAGTGTCCTTTCTGTGGGTTAGTCCTTGATAGGGATGAGAATGCAGCAATTAACATCATAGCCCTTGGGCAGAGGGTTCAGGCGCTAACGTCAGCATTAGCTAACGTTGCCTGAGAATCCTATCTCTTTCAGGGGATAGGAGTGTCAAATATTTAAGTACTTAAATAGGGAAGGAGTTGATAAGAGTGATTTTAGAAAAAGAGATAAATGCTCTTGTTAAAAAAGGAATTTATAAAAACAAGGAAGCTATTTATGCTGATGCATTAAGATTTTTTTTCAGATATAAACCAGAGATTCTGATTGAAGCTGCTATTGAACTTTATAAATCAAGAGAGATAGCTTTTTCAAAAGCCGCTGAGATAGCAGGTCTTGATATAGAGTCTCTTAAGGAGGAACTGGTAAGGAGGGGATTGAAAATAGAAATAGAAGCACCAGACAAGAAAACTTTAGAGAAAGGTGTTTCCTTACTCTTGAGTAAATGAAGATAATTATCTTTGATACAGACATCTTAAGTATGTTTGCTAAGGCAGGGGCTCTTGATGTTTTATTTAATCTTTTGTCCGGTTTTAAACTCTGTATAACCCCAAAGATAAAAGAGGAATTTTCTGCCCCGTTGAAATATGGCTATTCATTTCCTCAGCAAATATTTGATAAATTTGAACTGGTTCTTCCCACTAAAGAAGAATATTTAGAATCTGAGCATTTTCAAACCTTATATCCATTTCTTGGTAAGGGTGAAATTGAAGCAATACCTATGGCAAAGATAAGAAAATGTGTCTTTGCTACAAATGATTTAAAAGCATTTAATGTGGCTTTAAAAGAAGGGATAACGGTTATAAATGTCCATATAATATTAAGAACTCTTTTAAGAAAGAAAATTTTCAATAAATCTGATTTGAAAAAACTTATTCAAAAACTTGAAGCCTCAGACAATACTAAAATTAAGCACACAGATATAATCTTTGAGTGACTATCTATTTTTTATAAAAAATCCTCCTTGATATGGGAATAGAGCCGCCATATGAACCGGAGTATGCGGTGCATACCTATCTGAAATTTCCGCTTTTAGTTAAGGATAGAATGGGATTCTTTAAGCTTGCTGAAAAGGAAAAGATAGAACTTGGCGATTGGTTCTTATCCCCCATCCATCCCATTACAAAAAACTTTGAGTGCTGGCATTACAGATGGGGAGAAAATCCTGTAGCGGAAAAGATTTCCCAGCATATAGTGAATCTTCCAACGCACCTTCAGATTGATGAAGATTATGTGGATAAAATCGCGAAGTTTTTGATAAGAAACAGGGAAAACATCTATAGCTCGTTTGTGAACGTCAGAACGTGAGACCCCATTTTGATTTCCACAGGATTACCCTCGCCCCACCCATTGCAAGAGCCCTTGCGCCTTACTCATGGCTTGCCTGCTATTTGCTTGAGAAGATTCCCCTGCTTTGCACTCATTACATGGGGATAATAAAGAAGCCTCATTTTCCACTTCGTAGGTGGTCCACTTCGTAAGTGGAATTGGAAGACTGGTAAATGAATTGTGCATTGTAGTATAATAATTTAATTAAGGCTTTCTTTTTAATCTGCTATGAATTTAAGAGGAGGTAAATAGTTATGGACATTGCCCCAAGAATTATAATAGACGAAAAAGTAAGATCTGGCAAACCTGTAATAAAAGGGACCCGTGTTCCAGTGGAACTGGTTCTCGGTAAACTGGCTGGAGGCATGACTTATGAAGAGGTAATGACTGAATATGACCTTACTAAAGAAGACATATTGGCTGCTTTGCATTATGCTGCAAAGCACCTATCAGATGAAGAAGTCAGGGCTGTAATTTAGGATGCTTAAATTTGTAATTGATGAAGATATGCCTCGGTCAACAGGAGCAGTTTTAAAGCGTAATGGTTATGATGTTCTCGACGTAAGGGATTGTGGTTTAAGAGGAAAAAGTGATGAAGAGATATTCCGATTTGCACAAAAGGAGGAAATAAACAACCAAATCATAAAAGCATTTGCTACCCTTACCGACTCAGATTTAAAAGGAAATCTTATTATTCTTGAGCCAGGGAAGATTAGAATCAGGAAAAAATAGGGCTCACCTGCTATTTGCTTGAGAAGCTGAAAATCCTGAATACCCATTATCTCGGGCTGATAAGAAAGCCTCATTTTCCACTTCGTAGGTGGTCCACTTCGTAAGTGGAATTTTAAGGGTATAAGATGAGAAAAGATCCATTAAGAAACGGTTATCTATACCACATATGCACCAAAAGCATTGCAGGATATATAATCTTTCGATCTCATGAGGACTATTCAAGGATGAAAGAGATGATGAAATACTATGCCCTTGATAATCCACCTGTTAAATATTCTCTTTATCAAAAGTTGATTTTGAGCAGTAATATTGGCTCCTTTCAGGAACTATCAAATAAAGACCGTCTTATTGACATAATTACTTACTGCATCATGCCAACCCATATCCATCTCGTCTTATGTCAGCTTAAAGACGATGGAATATCCCTGTATATGAAAAACCTTTTGAATAGTTACACAAGATATTTCAATATTAAAAACAATAGAAAGGGTCCGCTCTGGCAGGGAAGGTTCAAAAGCATTCTCATACAAACCGATGAGCAACTCTTTCACCTTACAAGATATATCCATCTCAACCCCACATCAGATAGCCTTGTTGACAAACCAGAAGATTGGAAATATTCCTCATACAATGAATACTTGAATAACCCTGATGATGCTCTGTGTAGTTTTTTAAAATACATTGAAACCAAGCCAGAATCATATAAGACATTTGTAGAGACAAGAAAGGACTATCAAGAAAGACTGTCAGAAATAAAACACCTCTGCCTGGAATAATCCACTTCGTAAGTGGAATTTGGAAGTAATCTATTCATAGCGCGGGGACGGGAGCAGGCTATTCTGGACGGAAAAATGAAACAGAGAATTGGTTCTAAAATGTTGCGAGCGTTAAAGGCAGGAGGGATTGTTTTATGGTATAATTATTTTGTGAGCAAACCGACAAATCCTGATGTGAAGGGAAAGGATTGATTTTAATATGGCCTTGGCCTATGCAGAGAATGATCTGAGAGCAAACTGGGAAAATTACAGAAAAGGATTTTTAAAGGAGGTTGAAGACGTATGACAGAGCAAGAGTTATTTTCAAAAAATTTGATTTTAAGTACAGAATTTGATCGATATGTTCTAGAGCATCCTGAATTTGTGGCAAAAATACCCATGAACGCTCAGATAGTTCTTTTACCTGAAGATGATTCAGAACTGTGTCAAAAAAACATTGAAGTTGCAAAAGCACAACGGGAACCTGGACAAGCTGTGGTGCACGTATATATAGAAAAAGTTGCTCCCCAATTATCAAGGTTAATAAATCCTAGTGTAGTGTCGCATAATTAAC
>DHGO01000117.1 GCA_002402795.1 Deltaproteobacteria bacterium UBA4796 | reverse complement strand
TCTCTATTGCGTAATCTGGGTTAAAGGCACTGAATACGCTCAAAAATGAAATTGTTAATCCGTTCAAGGTATTGGCAGTTTTACAAACCCGCATCCCATTAAAGCTTCTGGAGGCACATTATGCCGAGCAGAACCCTGTAGTATTTGGAAAACGCGAGGTGATATTATCGCTATATTTAACTGGCGAATAATATGAAAACAGAAGATAACAACTATGCTTTCATCGACAGCCAAAACCTGAATTTGTCCATCCGTGACCAGGGATGGGTTCTCGATTTCAGGAGATTTAGAAAGTATTAAGCATAAATTTTCATCACTGCTTTCAAAGCCTATGGAGCATATTGTTTTTATGAATGACTTAAGAGGCAAGCTTGGACATCAAAAAAGGCAATAAAAAAGAGGCATTGCCGCGGGACGGAACCCTTTGGTTTACCTCTCATCGTGATTGTAGGAAAAATACAATCGGATATATGGAAAAAGTCAAGCTTTTTTGAGAGGCTGTATAATGGATAAACAGCAGGCACATGATCTCATCAAGACAACCTTTGAGAATCCGTTCGATAAAAACCGATTCGTTAATTTCATCCGCAACCTTTTAAACCATATTGAAGATGCGCCTTTCATTTATTATGGACAATTCATTCCCGAGGCTTACAGACAATACATCAGCGCCTTTGAGAGGATAGGCAAATTCAACGATGGCGAAAATAGAATAGATATTCTTATCATAAGGCTTCAGAAGGGGACCTCCTTTGAACGTGCCCGCACCATGCAGAGAAACTTTGTCGCCGGATATTTACAGGGTAAATACGGCAGTTCAAAAGAAAAGGAGGCAGCCCTTGTTGCCTTTGTATCACCTGATGAGGCAGACTGGCGGTTTTCTCTCGTTAAGATGGATTATAACCTTAAGCAAACTCCAACTGGCAGTATGAAGGTGAAGGAAGAGTTTACACCTGCCCGACGCTGGTCGTTTCTCGTGGGTGCCAATGAAAAAAGCCACACTGCCCAGAGCCGGCTCGTGCCCTTACTTATCAACGATGAGCATAACCCTACCCTTGCTGAACTGGAAGAAGCCTTCAATATAGAAACAGTAGCCAGGGAATTCTTCCTTAAATACCGTGACCTTTTTATACGCACCAAAGAAGAGCTGGATAACTTAGTAAAAAATAGCGATAGAATTCAGGTAGATTTTGAATCGAAAGGCGTGAACGCTGTTGACTTTGCCAAAAAACTTTTAGGTCAAATTACGTTTCTTTATTTCCTGCAGAAGAAAGGCTGGTTTGGTGTCGAAAGGGATGCTGACTGGGGAACAGGCTCCAGACATTTTTTACGTGAACTCTTTGAAGAGAAACATGGAACATACAAAAACTTTTTTAATGAAATTTTAGAGCCTCTCTTTTATGAAGCCCTCCGCATAGACCGTAGCCATGATGATGACTATTACAGCCATTTCAACTGTAAAATACCGTTCCTCAATGGCGGGCTCTTTGACCCCATCGGCAATTATGACTGGGTGCATACGGATATCATACCGCCCAATGGGCTTTTTTCCAACACAAACCCTACAAAAGAAGGAGATATTGGCGATGGCATACTTGATGTCTTTGACCGTTACAATTTTACAGTAAAAGAGGATGAACCGCTGGAAAAGGAAGTTGCAATTGACCCGGAACTGCTCGGGAAGGCATATGAAAAATTCAATGCCATCCGCCCGGATAACTTCAAAGAGTATATAAAAAGCCTTGGCACTGGCGAGGAAAATAAATTCAACAAAACCTACGGCGTATACTACACACCACGAGAAATTGTACACTATATGTGCAGACAGAGCCTGATTGAATATTTACATACCAAAGCTATAGAGGGAAAACTCGAAAATCAGCTATCAAGGCAGGACATCGAAGATATTATAGTGCTTGGAGAGCTCATTGCCGAACATGAAGCAGTGGCGCGTATAAAGGCAAAGAATATTGAAAGCGGCAGGCAAAAGTCAACTGAGTACACCTCTTTGTTATCTGAAGACGTTCGCCGACATGCATGGACCATCGATAGCTGGCTTGCTGATATTACAGTATGTGACCCTGCTGTAGGTTCCGGTGCCTTCCCTGTAGGAATGATGACCGAGATTGTTCGGGCTCGAGATATCCTTTCCCTGTTTATAGAAGATGCCAACAGAACACCTTATGAGTTTAAACGGCAGTGCATTGAACATTCCCTGTATGGCGTGGACATTGACCCGGGTGCAGCGGAGATAGCCAAACTCCGCCTCTGGCTCTCGCTGGTAGTGGAGGAGGAAGACATTAAAAACATCAAACCCCTACCTAACCTGGATTATAAGATTGTCTGTGGGAATTCGCTTTTAAGTGTCGAAGAAGATCTCTTCAATACCAAGCTTTTCAATGAGCTTGAAAGGCTCAAAGTGTTATACTTTAACGAAACCAACCCCACAAAGAAGCAAGAATACAAAAAACAAATAGATGAATTGATTCATCACATCACCAATGGCAATACAGAGTTCGACTTCAAATTATATTTCTCGGAGGTATTTCATCACAAAGGTGGATTTGATGTGGTGATAGGTAACCCCCCGTATATCCAGCTCCAGAAGGCTTTAGACAATAAAAGAAAATACGCTGATTTATACAAAAATCAAAAATTTGAAACCCTTGAACGTACTGGCGACATCTATTGTCTGTTTTACGAAAAAGGGTTGCAGATACTGAACAATAACGGCAATCTTACCTTTATTACCTCTAACAAATGGATGCGTGCAGGCTATGGCGAAAAGATGAGAAGTTTTTTTCTTAAATACAATCCCAGAATTTTGATAGATTTAGGCCCTAATGTATTTGAGAGTTCAACAGTGGATACCAATATCCTTGTTGTTCAAAAAGCAGAGAACCAGAAACAACTGAAGGCCATTACCATAGCTAAAAACAAAAAGGATAATCTCGATTTTGCGCAAATTATGAAAGATAGCAGCGTTGAGTTAAGTAATCTCACTGCTGGTGCCTGGTTTATAGGAAGCGATGCCGAGCAACGGCTCAAAGAAAAGATCGAGCGCATAGGCAAGCCTCTTAAAGAGTGGGATGTAAATATTTACTATGGTATAAAAACCGGGCTCAACGAGGCTTTCATCATTAATGAAGCCAGACGTAAGGAGATTTTAGACAATTGCAAAGATGAAGCCGAACGAAGCCGCACCGAAGCCATCATAAAGCCTATCCTCCGTGGTCGCGATATCAAAAGATATTATTATGAATGGGCTGACCTGTGGGTGGTTATTGCAAAATTTGGATTTTATAAGGAATTACGTTTATATCCTTCTATAGTTCAACATTTAAAAAAATATGAAGAACAATTAAAAAATAGAGGACAGTGCAAATATAATAGGCAAAGTAAAGAAAATATAAATAAAGATTATGCTGGACAACATCATTGGCTTGAATTAGATAATAATCCTAGTGTCATGTCACTCTTGCTAT
>DHGO01000074.1 GCA_002402795.1 Deltaproteobacteria bacterium UBA4796 | reverse complement strand
TCTCATATGTAATGGACGAGTACATCTTATTGACAACAGGCAGCATAGAGCTTATAATAAAAGTGATATTTTTCACGATTTCAGGAGGATAAATAATGTTACAGAGTGTCCAGGGATACAAAGGTAGTGAGGATTATATTGCTTCTAAACCCCTGATGGAGATTGTGAACGTGGCAATCGCCTTAGGCAAACCCCTTGTCATAAAGGGGGAACCAGGAACAGGAAAGACCCTTCTTGCCCATAGCATAGCAACCGCACTCAATAAAAAGATTATTGTGTGGAATATAAAGTCCACCACAAAGGCAAAGGATGGACTCTATGTTTATGATACTGTGCAGCGATTGAATGATGCACGCTTTAAAGACAAAGATGTTTCCGATATCCGTCAATATATAAAACTTGGTAAGTTAGGACAGGCATTTGTAAGCGAAGAGCAAATAGTTTTGTTGATTGATGAGATTGATAAGGCTGACATAGAATTCCCCAATGACCTTCTCAATGAACTCGACGAAATGTCATTCCATATTCCTGAACTCGATGAAGAGGTTGTTGCAAAGCATCGACCTATAGTGGTGATAACAAGCAATTCAGAAAAGGAACTCCCTGATGCCTTTCTCCGAAGATGTATTTTCCACTATATAGATTTTCCTGACCACGAAATGATGGAGCGCATTGTAAAGGTCCACTATCCTGATATTGAAACAAGACTCGTGAGGGAGGCAATCAAGAGATTCTATATGATAAGGGAAGTGGACGGATTGAGAAAGAAGCCTTCAACGAGTGAGTTACTTGACTGGATAAAGGCACTCCATCTGGGCGGAATAAGCATTGATAAGATATCCTCTGAGATTCCCTTTCTCGGAACCCTTCTCAAAAATGAGCAGGACACAGGAAGATTCATACGGGTGGCAACATCACAGGGTGGATTCGGTTTTAAGAGAAAATACTGATGTTTACTGATTTTTTCTATATTCTGAGAAAAAAGGGTGTGCCGGTCTCCATTACAGAATGGGTATCCTTCATTGAGGCACTCTACAATGGCTTTTTTCAATCAAGCATCAATCACCTCTACTGGGTAGGAAGGGCATTCCTCGTAAAAAGCGAAGCCTATTACGACATGTTTGATGAAGCCTTCCAGGAATACTTTGGAGGCATAAAAACAGAGGGCGGAGAGCTTGATAAGGTTTTACAATGGCTTGATAATCCTCTCAACAGGCTTCCAAAACTTACCCCTGAGGAGATGGAAGAATTCAGAAGAAGAATGGAAGAATTTCAGAAACAGCACAATATGGATGAATTGTTGAAACAGTTCAGAGAAAGGCTTAAAGAACAGAACGAAAGACATGATGGCGGTAACAGATGGATTGGTACAGGAGGAAAATCCCCCTTCGGTGCCTATGGGTATCACCCTGGAGGCATAAGGGTAGGGGGTGAATCATGGATGCAATCAGCCATGAAGGTTGCTGATGAGCGAAGATATAGAAATTACAGAAATGATATTATCCTCGATGTGAGACAGATGAAGGTCGCACTTAAAAAATTGCGGGAGTTAAAAAGGGAAGGGGCAGAAGAAGAGCTTGATATTGACCAGACAATAGATAAGACTGCAAAGGAGGGGGGAGAAATCGAGCTTGTTTTTAACAGGTCGAGGGAAAATA
This sequence comes from Deltaproteobacteria bacterium UBA4796, assembly GCA_002402795.1. GTDB lineage: Bacteria > Desulfobacterota > Syntrophorhabdia > Syntrophorhabdales > Syntrophorhabdaceae > UBA8905. The sequence continues at coordinate 7,154 of DHGO01000074.1, read as the reverse complement.
CTGTCAGGCTTATCCTTCTCATGGATACAGGTGGTTCCATGCTTCCCTACTCAGAACTATGCAACAGGCTATTTTCTGCAGCATCCCAGATGGAGCACTTTAAAGAGTTCAGACACTATTATTTCCATAACTGTATATATCAGGATATTTACGAGGATATGGCAAATTACAAGCGCCTTCCCACAGAAAAATTATTTTCCAACTTCCATAAAGGATACAAGGTTATCATAGTGGGTGATGCAAGGATGGCATATTCGGAACTTTTTGATGTAAATGGATGTATCGACTATTTCTATACAAATGATAAACCTGCCATGGAATGGCTTCTTAAGATAAGGGAACATTTTCCCCACTCTATCTGGTTAAACCCTACCCATAAAAACTTCTGGGGTCACTATACAGTAGATACAATAGGTAAGATCTTTCCCATGTTTGAGCTTACCCTTGATGGATTGAAGGATGGTATAAGAGCCCTTACCTCAAAGGCAAAGCAACCAGCCCTTAATTGACTTGATACCCTTTCATGTTCTTGCATTGAGAAAATCAAAAATATACATTATAATGTAATATGCCCTTTAAAAGGCTTATATACTATTACTATGAAAAACTTCTTGAGAAAGAAGTTCAGAAAGGCGCAATACCAACCCATGTGGGCCTGATTCTTGATGGCAACAGAAGATACGCAAAGGAGATGGGGTTTCAAAACGTAAATCTCGGGCACAGAGAAGGGGCAAAGAAACTGGACGATGTGTTACAATGGTGCGTTGAGTACGGGGTAAAGATTGTCACCATATGGGGTCTTTCAACGGAAAATGTGGGAAGAGATGAGGATGAACTTAAAGGACTCATAGCTGTAATAAAGGAGAAGATAGAAGACCTATTCCAGAACCCTGTTGTAAGGAAGTACGGATTCAGAATAAAGGTGCTTGGCAATCTCCACATGTTACCTGACGAATTGAGAGAGGTGGCTAAAAGAGCAGAGGATGAAACAAAACATAATAAGAACTATGTCTTGAATATTGCCATTGGCTATGGTGGAAGGCAGGAGATTGTGGAAGCAGTAAAAAAGGCAATCAGGGATAAAAAGACACAATCATGTGAAGCATTGGCGGATAGTATTACCATTGATGATATTACGAGTCATTTATATACGAATGGCATACCGGATCCTGATTTAATTATACGGACAAGCGGAGAAGTACGATTGAGCGGTTTTCTGCTGTGGCAGAGTGCTTACAGTGAATTTTATTTTTGCGATGCCCTCTGGCCAGCGTTCAGAAAGATAGATTTCCTGCGTGCTATAAGAAGTTATCAGCACAGATACAGGAGGTACGGGAAATGATGGACACGGTCAACAGATTAACCTGTTTAAAAAATGCTGACCTTTTCAAAGACCTCCAGGATGACGAGCTGGAAAAGCTTGCCCTCCGCTTAAAAGAGCGGGTATATCCACCGAATACTGCCATTGTGCGAGAGGGCGCGTCAGGTGATTCCATGTTTATCATAAAGAATGGCAAGGTAGAGGTAAAGAAACAGGAGCCTGCTGTGGGTGTGGATTTTACCATAGCAACACTGAATAATGGTTCCTGTTTTGGTGAGATGGCGCTATTGACAGGAAAGCCGAGAACTGCAACGGTTATAGCGACACAGGCCACAGAGGTTTTTGTGCTTGAAAAGAACGATTTCGAAGCCCTCTTAAGGGAGCATCCTTCTATCTCCATATCATTGAATAAGATTGTGGCAGCAAGGATAGAGGAGATGAATGCCCAGAAAGGAATGGGTTATATTTCCCTTACAAACCTCAAGCTTGATAGAGATATTATCAGCCTCATACCGCAACAACTTGTAACAAAGTATAAGATGATTCCCACAGGATTTTCCAATAACACGGTTACCCTTGCTATGGTAAACCCCCATGATATCCTCGCCATTGATGAGGCAAGGAAGTTTATCAAAGGTGTTGCCATAGACCCTGTTCTTGTATTAGAAGAAGAGTTCAAAAAATTTATGGAGAGTGAATACCAGACCGCTATGAAGTCAAAAAAGGCAGAGGTCCACGAGGAAGTAAACATCGACAAACTCCTCGACTCCATGGACCATATCCAGTCTGATATTATGAAGGATATGGAAGTGGATGAAGAGGCAGAGGATGACCTCGGCATTACAGATATTGCTCGAGAAGCAGAAGGTGCACCCATCATAAGGCTCACCAACAACATTATTGCCCTGGCATTGAAGAAAGGGGCAAGCGATATTCACATAGAACCCATGGAAAAGACCTTGAGGGTTCGCTACAGGATTGATGGTGTTCTCAGGGAGGAGATGGTTTTACCAAAAAAGGTTCAGCTTGCTCTTATCAGCAGGGTAAAGATTATGTCAAAGCTTGATATTACTGAACGGAGATTGCCACAGGATGGAAGAATCACGATTAAACTTGGTGAAAAGTCAGTGGATTTCAGGGTATCAACAGTGCCTGCAAAATTTGGAGAGAAGATATGCACCCGTATTCTTGATAAAAGCAATACCACCATGGGTCTGGATAAACTCATTACCCATAAGCCTACCCTCGATACGATGATGGAAATGATTAAAAAGCCCTATGGTATTATCTTTGTTACCGGACCAACAGGTTCAGGAAAGAGCACCACACTATACAGTTGTCTTTCTGAAATCAATGACCCCGGTGTCAACATATCTACAGTAGAGGATCCAATTGAGTATGACCTTGCAGGTATTAATCAGGTACAGGTGAACCCTGATATAGGCCTTGATTTTGCAAGGGTTTTGAGGGCTTTTTTGCGGCAGGACCCAGACGTTATACTCGTTGGAGAAACAAGGGATAAAGAGACAGCAAAGATTGCTGTGGAAGCAGCACTTACAGGACACCTTGTTTTTACAACCCTCCACGCCAATGATGCACCAAGCACCTTCATGAGGCTCTTTGAAATGGGTATAGAACCCTTCCTTGTCTCCACCTCCATCATAGGCATTCTCGCCCAGAGGCTTGTGAGAAGAATATGCACAAAGTGTAAGGAAAAGTATGTACCTGATAGTGTGGTAACAAAATATCTTGACCTCGAAGATGGTGTTGAACTATATAAAGGCAAGGGATGTGAGGCATGCGGTATGACAGGCTACAAAGGCAGGGTCGGCGTCTATGAATTACTTATGGTGAATGATAGCTTGAGACACCTCATTGGCGAAGGCACTGAGACGAATGTTATAAGACAGGAAGCTATACGGAGTGGTATGAAGACCCTTAAAGACTACTGCCTCGTTCTCCTTAAGGAAGGACTTACGACAGTTGATGAGGTACTCAGAACTGTTGTAATACAGCAGGGTTGAAAGAAAATTCCATAGTTAAATCCAGCAGTGTTTCACTCCTTTTAAGGTTCATTCTCTGGTCATTTTTTACTGCGCTTATCATACTTATCTTATATGTATATCATGAAGGCGTATGGAAGGAGATACTCAATTATTACAAGGTCTTCTTCAATCCACGGAGATTGGGAGCCTTTATCGCCTCCTTTGGTGCCTATGCAGCCATTGTATTTGTCCTTGTTCAGGTAGCACAGGTTGTCTTTTCACCCATACCCGGTGAAGTAACAGGATTTGTGGGGGGTCTCCTTTTTGGAAAAACATCAGGGGTAATACTTTCCACCATAGGCCTTACACTGGGCTCCATGCTTGCCTTTTTTCTCTCAAGAACCTTTGGTTTGAAACTGGTGGAAAAGGTGGTTAAACAGAAGTATATAGAAAGCTTTAACTTTTTTGTCACCCATAAAGGACTTTACATCTCCTTTGCCCTGTTTCTCATCCCTGGATTTCCAAAAGATTCCCTCTGCTATCTTCTTGGATTGACCCATATGCGGTGGATGGATTTTATCCTTATGAATCTCTTTGGCAGGCTGCCTGGAACATTGATACTGACATTACAGGGCTATGCTGTGAAGAATGGCAGGTATCAGGCCTTTTTTAATCTGATTATTCTCACCGTTATACTGATTATTGTGTTATACCTTTCACGGAATTATATTGTTCGTTTTGTAAGCTATATCATCCATGGTGTATTAAGAAAGAAAAAGGATGATAAGGGCAACTGCAATTCTATAGTAAGCAAAGACCTCAAGTGAGTGCTTCTTCAGATAAGCAATCAGAAACTTTAAACTGAGGGCGCCAGAGAAGAAGGCGGATAAAAAGCCTGCGCTGTACATTCCGAGGGTACCCATCCCATAACTCAGATGCCTCACCTCGAAGAGCGAAACTCCAGAAATGATTGGTATGGAAAGGAGAAAAGAAAAATCCACCGCCTTTGTCCGTTTTACTCCGAATAGTATGGCGCTGGCAATGGTGATGCCACTTCTCGAAATTCCAGGTATAAGGGCTATTGCCTGGGCACAACCAATGAGGAGGGCAAGGGGGTAGGTAATCTCTCTTTCCTTTCCTCTTCTTCTTTCTGCGATAATCATTAAGATTGAAACAGCAATGAGCGTGAAGACTGTGACATAAGGGCTACGCAAATATTGCTCAATTGCGTCCTTGAAGAAGAAACCAAGGATTGCAGCAGGACATGTGGCAAGAATGATTTTGGCAAGGAGGGAATTAAGAAGGCTTCCTCTCTTAGCCTCCCTACAGCCTTCCATCACAATATGGATAAATGCTTTACCATAGATGAGTAAGACAGCGAAGAGGGTTCCGAAGTGGAGCATTACATCGAATGTGAGTTTGTTGATATTGTTTGATTGTATTTTAAATAACCAGGGAACTATAATGAGATGAGCTGAACTGCTTACAGGAAGAAATTCCGTGACACCCTGGACTGCTCCGAGAATAATACTTTCAAGAAAGGTCAAGAGATTTCCCCTGGGAGGAACCTGAAACCGATTTCAATACTCTCTGTATTTAGAGAGGCAGGTATGGGAGGCAGAGGGTCAACTGCCCTCAATACCCTCAAGACAGATTCATCGTATATCCTGTTTCCAGAACGCTTCTCAATAGCAATATCGACAATTCTACCATCCTTCCGTATCCTGATTGTTACAATAGTTTCAAGCTGTTTTTTAAATGATGCAATGCCTGGAAGTCCCCAGGCATTACGTATCTTTTCCCATATTTCAAGGATGTATTTTTGTGTTACCGGGTCAAGGGGTTTTGCATCCCCTGCACCTGCCAGAGGTAATCCTGTTGCACCTGTACCTGAACCCCCTCCACCCTGGGTTACGTCAATATACCGGGTTTTTTGTTTGAGTTCCTGTAACCGCTCTTCAAGGCGGGAGATTTCTGCCTGCGAAGGGGTTTTGCTTGCCTGAACCTTTTTTTTAGAAAGGGATAGGGCATCCGATTCTTTTTTCACTAATCGCGGTTTTGCCTTCGTTGTTTTTATGGCTTTTTCTGAAAGGTCTGCTTCACGAGAAGGTGTCTTACTCAAAGGTGTCTTACTTCCCGGAGAAGTACCTGTATCTCCTTTCCCGCCTGTACCTCCTATGTCTCCCACAAGGCTTACTGAATAGGATGAAGAAAGGTCAATCTTACGGGATGTCCCTTTTATGGGAATACTGAAGACAGCAATAACAACCATGTGAAATATAATAGATATAACGAGCATTCTATACCAGGATGCTTCGCTCATTGTTATTCCTCAAGGGGCCTTGTTACAATATTTATCTTCTCAATGCCTGCCTGCCGGATAAGCCCCATGCAGGTTACAACAAAACCATAGGGGACATCCTTATCCGCTTTCAGAAATATCTCCTTATGAGGTTTATTGACAAAAAGAAATTCAACAGCCTTTTTTAAATCCTTCATCTCAACCCTCTTTTCATTGAGAATAATCTTCCGGTCCTTTGTGATATTGAGAATCTGGGGTTCCTGTTTTGATGGAAGGGGTTTTGATGTTACCTTTGGAATATCAATATTCATCCCGTGCTGCATCATGGGTGCGGTTATCATAAAGATGATTAAAAGAACAAGCATAACATCAACGAGGGGTATGATGTTGATTTCAGAAAGGGGTCCCTTTTTTGATGCCTTTGAGAATGTCATTTTTCCAATAGATTAATGATATGCATGGAAGCATTTTCCATCTTCGAGGTGATGCTCTTCAGCCTGCCCAGAAAATAGTTATAGGCAAGGACTGCCGGTATTGCTGTGGCAAGACCGATAGCAGTTGCCACAAGGGCTTCGCTTATTCCAGGGGCAACGACTGCGAGGCTTGTTGTCCCCCTTATGCCAATCTCCCTGAATGAATCCATAATACCCCATACAGTGCCAAAGAGACCTATGAAGGGTGCTGTGTTTGCTGTGGTGGCAAGAAATGAGAGTCTTTTCTCAAGGCGTTCCGATTCTTCTGAGATTGTGATTTTCAGTGCATTTTCAATAAGGGGGATAGTTTCAGGTTTTACGTTCGGGTTATCCTTCTGCCGGGATGAAATCTCCTTATAAGTAGCAAGGACGAGCCTGTAAAATGAGTTTTCAGGGTTTTCTCTATAAATGGTAATGAGCTTTTTAAAGTCGTCCACCTCTTTAATAACCTTTAAAAACCGTTTCCCTTCCTTTTCAACCTTTTTATACTGTTTCCATTTAAAGAACATGATGGTCCACGAGACTATTGAGAATATAAATAATATTATAACAACTGCCTTTGCTACAGGACCTGTGGCATAGATAAGACCCAAGAGTCCACCGGTATACATATTTATAGTTGAGATACCCATTTGAATAATCTTACAATAAACCCTTGCCGTTTGTAAAGAGATGTAAAAAGAAACCCCCTGGATTGCCCAGGGGGAAGGGGGGTTATTATGAGAAGCTTATGGAGGTAATAGTCTTTTTAAATGATGAATTTGTGAATTAAAGAACTATCTTGCCTGTTCTTTTCTATGTTTTGTTCCATAGTTATATCGCAAAAGGATAAATGTCCATAGAAACAGGGTCTATTACCTGTTGTTATTGCCTTATGATGTGAATTATTTATCATGCCTTATTATAAGCATAAAAAAATATTTTGTCAATAAAAAAATTTGTAGGCGAATTGCCTCATAAAAAATGTTACCCAAGGAGTAGTTTAAAAGGGATCGTTGACTCATAATTGATGTTACCGGATAAATAGCCCTTAAAGGGAGGGCTTAAAGATGAGTCCACGATCGAAAAGAGAA
>DHGO01000118.1 GCA_002402795.1 Deltaproteobacteria bacterium UBA4796 | reverse complement strand
TCCTGCAATCCACCATTTCATTAGATAGAAAGAAAGACCATGTCCAAGAGGAACTAAGGATATAAAGTTGCCTATCAGGAATCTTAAATAAAAGGCAAGAATAAAGGAAAGATATATTGCCACAATATCAGTCAGAACTATCAGTAAATTTTTCAACCAATTGCTTTTATTCATTTCAATACTTTTTTCTTAGATAGGGCATCCAGTTATAATTCAAACCGAGTTTATATCCTGAATATTTAAAAAAAGCTTCAATCATTGCATAGACAATCCATCTATAATAATTGTTTTTCCACAGGTATTTCACCTCTTCTGTAAGAAATTTTATTCCCTCGTTTTCGGATTTGGCATATTTCATAAACCATAAATTTTTTTTGAAGGAAATGCCTGCTTGAAAATATCTCCTGAACTGTTCTGTCCATGAATAATCGTGGGAATGTATAACTATTGCTTCAGGTGCGTATGCTATCTTATAGCCCTTTAGCATTAACTTTGCAGCAAAAATCATATCTTCAAACATAATCAAATTCTCTGGAAATCCACCAACCATTTCAAATTCATGCCTTCTTATGGCAGAAAATACGTTACTGAAAAAAAATGTCTTAATACCCAATTCAGGAACATGCTCAAGACCCCTGATAGCTGGTTTTTCAGGATAATTAAAGAGCCTCGCAAACTTTTCAGTAGGTTTCGCATTTACCTTCGGAACCTGCCTGCCATGGGTGGCGGCAACTGTCTTATCCTCAAGCGGTTTTATAAGGTTCTCAATACAGTATTCATCACACAGAAGAGCATCCTGCGTTATAAATACAATAGTATCGCCACGGGAATTCTGTATACCATAATTTCTTGTTTTTCCATGATTAAAAACAGATCTGTCGATTGGTATTACCCTTGCTCCGTATGACATGGCAACTTCAGGAGTACCATCTGTTGAAGAAGAATCAATAACCACCAATTCACATTTTACAGTCTGATTTTTTATCGATGTTAAAAGACTGTTGATTGCTTCTCCGGCATTAAATGTAAGAAGTAATACGCTAACCATAAAGTATCTTTTTAAGTTTCGATTTTAAGAAATCTCTTTTCCATAATGGAGTCATTGTATTTATTAAATAACTGTTAGCAACCTTCTGTTGCTTTAAGTTCAGCGATCTCTTTTTCATCATGTATGGCAACATCTTTATCACATCTTTTTTTGCATAAATGTACAATTTTAATTTTTTATATTTTAAAACAAAATAAACAAATTCAGCGAAAATACCAATCACAAATTCAGGGAAACATCTTATCAATACATTGATGGAAATATTTTTAATTCTTACAAGGTCTCTGTTTCGTATTGTATAATATATAGCCGTATCGCTCATATAACCTATAGATGATCTCACTTTATGATATACAATAGCTTCGGGCACATATAAAACTCTCCAGCCTGTTAGTTGTGCCCTTAAATTCATGTCAGTATCTTCATGTATAAGAAAAAAATCGTCATCAAAGAATCCTATCTCTTCAAGCATTTTCTTTCTGTATAAGGCAGCACAGGCACAGGCTCCGAATACATATTCGCGTTTGCTGTATTTGTCGGAAGATTCTCCATCACCTCTTTTAAAACCCTGCAATGATTTAGAAAACCCATCACCGGCACTATCAATGATATTACTATTGTATTGCAGTATCTTTGATGCACAGAGTCCTGCATCTGGATTACAATCCATGACTTTTACCAGTGATGTTAGCCACCCCTCATGAGCTTCAGCATCATTATTAAGTGTGGCTATGTATCTCCCGGCAGCATACAGTAAACCCTTCAGGTTACCTCCAGCAAAACCAAGGTTTCTATCCAGTTCAATTATTTTTGCTCTCTTATCAAGTCTCAATCCTGTCAAAGAATTTTTAATAACAACAAGGGAATCATCCTGTGAACTATTATCCACTATTACAATCTCAAACTTATCATACTTCTGTCTCGACATTGATTCTAAACAGCGCTGTATATACTCTCTCCCATTATAATTAACTATTATCACACTGACCATTTCCATCTATATTCTGATTGATGAATCTGTTTTGTTCAACGTAAGATTTTTGTTGTAATAAGGGTCGCCCTCAATAAGGAGTTTATTCCATTTTATTTTGAATAAGTCTATTTCACGTTGAAACCTTAACTTCTTCTCGAGCGTATCATCGTATCCCCTTGTTTTCGATTCATGGTGATACAGTTCAACATATGGAGTAAAAATAACCAGATAGCCTTTATCTCTGATTCTAAGACAAAGGTCTACATCGTTAAATGCAAGTGGAAATTCTTCATCAAATCCACCTATCTCCTGAAACACCTCCTTCCTTACCATTAAACACGCTCCCGTGACAGCAGAAACGTTCTGGATAAATAAAAGTCTCTTCATATAGCCCTGGGATTTCCGATGAAAGTATTTATGTGGATGTTCAGCAATACCTCCCATGCCGATAACAATGCCTGCATGCTGAATCTTATCATCTGGATAATATAATTTTGCCCCGACAGCCCCTACTTCTTTCCGCATAGCGTGCTGCAATAGATTCTCCATCCAGTCAGAATTTATAACTTCTACATCGTTGTTTAAAAAAAGTAATATCTCTCCTTTTGCGTATTGCGCTCCAAAATTATTAACGGCAGAGTAATTAAATTTTTTGTTCCAATTTACTACATTGATTTGATCCATTTTTTTAAGTTTTTCGTAAAGTTGAAAGGTCTTTTTTTCGTTACTGCCGTTCTCAATAACAATAATTTCATAGTTCTTATAGGTAGACCTCGAAGATATTGAACTTATGCATCTTGAAAGATCATCTGCATGGTCTTTGTTTGGTATTAATATCGAAACCTTAGGAGAGTCTTTGATTTCATATGTAACTTTATAACTTCCCAAAAAGATACCATCACTTATTACACCTTTGATTCCATTTCTATCAAGATGGTCCTTTAGTGCTTTTTTGGCTGCCTCATAGGCATAGGGTTTTGCTTCTGGATCTCCAGCAGCCGAAGCGCCAGAAGCTCTCCAATGATAGAGTACTTTGGGAATATGTAATATTCTGTCCGCTTTTTCAATTGCCCTCAAAATAAGGTCATAATCCTGGCTCCCATCATATCCTTCCCTGAAGCAACCTATCTTTTGAAGTAAATCTGACCTTATAACGGTAAAATGAGCAATATAATTATGGCTTCTAAGGGTATCAGGACTCCAGTCAGGCTTAAAACGAGGGTCAAACCTTACCCTTCCATCTTCTAAAACCTTGTCTTCATCCGAATAGATAAAATCAACACCCGGGTTTTCATTAATAGCTTTTACAATTTCATAAAGGGCAAAAGGCGGCAACAGGTCATCATGGTCAAGGAAACCGACAAAATCTCCTGTTGCAAGGGAAAGAGCTTCATTAGAATTACCAGCTATGCCTTTATTGTTTTGAAGGAACTTTATCTTGACTCTATCGTCCTGTTTTGAATACCCATTTAGTATCTCATGCACATATGGTTCTTTACTCATACCATCTGCAAGACATAGTTCCCAGTTTGGATATGTTTGATTTATAACTGACTCTATCATGTCAATTAAAAACTGTTTTGGCGTATTATAAACAGGGACTACAATACTTATTTTAGGACTTACAGGAAAAGTTTTTTCTTTCTGGTAAGCAAGCTCTGTATTATCCGGTTCGTTCTTTGCGATCCAGATATCGTAAAGATTGCCTTCAGCGATCTTTTCTCTTAACTTCCTGAGAAATGCCCTCATACCATATGTTTTGAGGTAAGAAATTGATTTTTTGATATTCAATTCAGTCAATAGCCGGAATAATCTTATAACAGAATTCATCAAGGATTTTCTGGCAGTTCCCTCAGGAAAAATGGAATCCCTAATCCTGTAATACTTCAACAGCATTCTCCATCCTGTTGAACTATAAATATTTTGGAGGGCAAGCTCTTTTTGCTGAATTTTGCTTTCCAGTTCCCTGATATAGGTGAAATTGGATTTGATATTGTATTGTGCGGAGGTATATGCCAGATTATAATGTAATGTCGTTATATCATTTTGGAACACAGATTCTATTGCAAAATTACGAGCATGCCTCTCTGAAGAATACTGTGTGAATAATTTCTGCATGATGTTAAAAACAAAATCAGAGAGTGTTTTCTCGCTCACGAAGGGATATATATCATTATAAAGATGATAGAGATTGCGAAAAATTATATAATCAATTGTTATGTCTTTTTTAAATGACCACTTTCTGTCGATAAAAACCATTGTTCCGCTCTTATTCCTTATGAGATTCCAAAAGCAGTAATCTACCGCCTTTCCGTCAATAAGCTGGTATCCCTCTTCATCATGCTGTCCCAAAAAGTATAACGATATTACATCTCCCATTATTTCTTTCAGAATATTTACCAGCGACTTATAACTATCGTTTATAAAAATTGATTTATAGGCCTCAACAATAACCGGGCTACCGTGCATGAAATCTTCTTTTTCTGTCAGATGGAATTCGACATTTTCCATGTTTACATCTCTCTGTCCACCCGAAAGTGGTTCTCTAAGAATAAACGTTTTGTCATTTTCAAAGAACAACGCTATTGTATGATGAAAAGAGTCTTTTGTATGTTCATGATTCCAAAATTTTTTTATCAACCAGGGGCTTTCCAGATTTACTTTATCTGATTTCGCACAAAGAACAAGAAAAGAGTTTGAAAAATGTTCAAGAATATTCCCCTTTATCAGGTTTTCGATAAAAAGAGCATCATGAAAATAATATTCTCTACCATGTTCATAATTTTCAAACATACCTCTAATCCAACCCGATACATACCTGTACAAATTCGGGTCATCCTTACATATAGTCTTCATCATTTTATAATCGGGAAAGAGGTGGTAGAATTTAATTCTTTTAAAGCCTGCATCCTGTAATATACTCTGGAGTTCATTCTTGCTGAAGGTAATCGGTGACCTTTCAGGATAACCCATTATTCCGGAAAAAAGTTTCTTATTATGATCCTCTGTACAACCTGAAAAATATTTTGCACCAAATTTGTTTTCTATGGCTATAAATATAAAACCGTCATCAGCAAGATACTCCTTGAGCCTTTTTAAAAAATTTGTAGCTGCAATTCCTGGTTCAACACCATTAATATAATATGGGATATACTCAAGCACACCGATAAGGGTAATTAAGTTATAGCATTGCGGTGGAACAATACTGGAAACATTTCCAACAACAACTTGGAGATTCTGTATGTTTTTTGTTCTCAACCGCAAGGATTTAGCCCTCTTTATAACACCTTCTATTGCACAGACATTTGAAAAATATTTACATAACCACGAGGTAATAACACCTGTGCCAGCACCAAGTTCTAAAACACTCCATTCTTTTTTGAAGATATCTTTCATTGCTTCAAGAAGGTTTGTCCGCAAGTGGGAAAGGTGATAACGTGTAGGCCAGTCCTTAATATACTTCTGTAGCTCCTGCGGTGATGAATGTGAATAATCAATGTTATTAAATATTTCTATAAGGTAGTCTTCCGAACCATCTGAATAATCAACTGGCTGAAAGCCCTGCTCAAAATAGAGGTCATTTTTAGAATCATAATAAAATTTATCGAATTCTGTCACAGGAAGTCATTTGCCCCCATTTTTAGAAGAATCACCACTAACCAACGCCCCTGTATGATGCTACTACTATCTGAGCTGTACCTATCATTTTGTTTCTGTGGTCTTCTATCCACATCGCTCTTTCACATATTCGTTCCACATATGCCATTGAATGTGACACGAAAACTATTGTGATACCATTTTTCTTAAACTCCTCCATCTTTGCAATGCATTTCTTCTGAAACTCCAGATCACCCACCGCAAGAATCTCATCGATCAAAAGAATATCCGGGTCCAGATGCGCTATGACTGAAAAACCTAATCTTGCCAGCATCCCGCTGGAGTATACCCTTATAGGTTGGTCTATGAATTCCTTAAGTTCAGAAAAACCAACAATCTCGTCCATTTTTTTCATTACATCCTTTTTTGTAAGCCCCATCAACACACCTTTTAAAATAATATTTTCCCTTCCTGTCAGTTCATGGTGAAAACCTGCTCCAAGTTCAAGTAAGGGTGATACCCTACCCTTCACATAGATTTCACCCTTCTCAGGCTTTAAGACCCGTGCAATCAACCCGAGGATGGTGCTTTTGCCTGCCCCATTTTTGCCTATAATACCAAGACACTCACCTCTTGAAACATCGAAGGATATATCCTTTAAGGCTTCAAACCTTGCATTTTTTAATGCCCTTATGCTTCCTGGTAAATTGAATATAAAACGTTTTATGCCTCCTGTAATGCTGTGATAAAGGGGATAGCTTTTTGAAACATCCTTAAACCTGATTGCATATTCCATTACAGAACCTCGGCAAATCGCCATGAAAGTTTCGAATATATAAGGTATCCGGCAAGACCTATAAAGAATGCATAGGTGAGGCAGATGAAGATATTACCCCAATTGAGGCTTCCATAAAGAAAAAGGTTACGCCACCCCATAATCAATGGTGCCATGGGGTTTAAATATATCAGGGCATGGTATCGCTGGGGAATCATTGCCTCATGGTAGATAACAGGGGTGAAGTAAAAAAGGAGCATGGTACCTATGTAAGTCATCCTCTCTAAATCCCTGAAAAAGAGGTTTAAGGAAGAGATGGCAAGGGATATACCATAGACCGTAAAGAAATGGAAAAGCAAAAGTAGAGGCACCCCATAGACCCATGAAATATAGGGTGTATGTCGGTAAAGGAATAGAAAGAATATGATTACAGGTATAGACATAAGGAAGTGAACCATGTCCTGCAAAACAAGGGCAAGGGGCAAGAAGTGCCTGGGAAATCTTATCTTCTTTATGATGGAGGTGTTTCCAAGAAAGAGTATTGGCGAGGCATTTACAGAATTTGCAAACCACTGCCAGGGGAAAAGCCCGCATATCAGAAAGAGTACATAATCGTCCATTTCAACCTTCATCACTATTTTGAAAGCTATATAAAATACCAGGGCAAGGGCAAGGGGATGGGCAATAGACCATAAATAGCCAAGAATACTGCTTTTATACCTTATCTTCAGTTCCTTTTCTGTCAGAACAGCAACCAGGTCAATGTAATAACGTAGCCTTGTATTCATCTTTATATCTCATATATATTTTACAATTTAAACATCTCTTTCGTATAGTTTTATTCTCTGTTTTAAATATGCAATTACCCTGTCACGGGTTATGAATTCTCTTCCTTTTATACTTGATGTCACAAATGTATCCGTCTCAGCTTCTCTTAGATTCATTTGCGCTATTTCAATGGCTTTTTTGTGGTAACCTTCCCTGTATGCCAGTTCTGCCTCAAGGTCTCTTATGATATAGAAAAAGACACCATCAGGATTTTTGAAGATTCTATATTTCTCCCGATAATTGTTTATCGAATCTATTATTTTTTTTGCCTCACCAGAATTGCCCTGGTTAAGATAAAACCGGGCGAACCGCACTGCATAATAGACAGAGGCAGGGTAATAAAAAAGTGATTCTTTATAATATAACTCTGCTTTACTTTTCTTATCGAGCAATTCACAGGCTACAGCTTTTGTGAAAATTAATTCTGAATCCTTTGCCTTACGTTTTTCCACCATTCCGAGGTAGCTTTCAAGCACGGCTTTTGTTTTCATCCTTTCGTCTTCATCTCTTGTTCTGAGGTGCGTTTTAATGAGTAGATTACCCATATACATAAAACCTTCATCGTTCAATGGCATCTCTTTGATTGCATGGCTATAGGATTCATACGCATGATTAAAAAGACCCAGCTCTTCGAAGCCATTACCATTCTCCACTGAATTCGTGGAAAGGGCTGCTTTGCTCGTAAATAAAAAAGAAAAAAGTAGAAGAATGATGACAGAGAAAAATAGTAGAGAAGATGTCTTTTTTGCTTCTTCTTTTTTCTCTTCCACCATAAAAAGAGAGACAAAAATTATAAGTGTTATAAAAAATGATGGTGTATCAAGGGCAAAGTCTACCATACTGAAGAGAAAGCCAGCTCCAAAAGCAATAAATAATATTGCCATGTAATTGTTTTTCTCCCATTCTTTGTTTTTCAAGCTGCGGATACCTCCTCCCAGAAGCAAAAGGAAGGTTATAACTCCAGGTACTCCAAGCTCTATGGCAATCTTAAGCAAAGCACTATGGGAATAGCGAGTGTATACCCCTCCATTGTAATGCTGCCTGTAAGCGTATTCAAAAGTGCCAGCTCCATGACCGATTACAGGTTTTGCAATAAAGGCCTTAAAGCCATCTTTCCATACTTCAGCCCTCATTAATAAGGAAGTGGCTGTCTGAGTAATGCCTGTTTTTTTCTCAATTTCAACGAGCGCCCCCCCGATGCCCTTTTTCTTATTTGCACTGAGGAGTGTAAATGCAAGGGAAACTCCTATTATAATAACAATAACAAAGAGCAGAATACTCTTCAACTGTCTCTTTTTCAATAATATCATTAAAATTACAAGGGAACTCAGTAGAGTAATGCCCATGGCAATTCGTGATGTGGTAAAAATCAACCCTGTAATAATTCCCACTGTTGCAATAGTAAAAAACCAGCGCTGGTTTACAATCCCAAAATAGACGGCAATAGGAAATATAAAACAAAAATACCCGCCAAGAATATTATGGTAGATAAATGATGAGAACCCTATGGGCTGCTCTCTTACAAGGGCAATATATTTACCTATCCCGGCTTCTTCCACAAGATGGGGAAATAGTATTTTCGACTGTATGATAATACAAAGGGACGAGAAAAATGTACCTATCACAAGGGCTTTAAGTAAAGTCTCTTTTTTATCTGACATGGCAAGGAGGTAGGCACATGCCACACCCCATAAAATAATATTGATTTCTCTGAGGGTTCTGAAAAGACTCCAGGTATAAAAAAGGCTTATTATGGTAACGATTGCAAAGGGTGCAAAATAAATTAAAAAGGTGTAGATACTATCATGAAATCTTTTTTTTTAAAATGACATAAAACAATTGCAAAGATAAGAAAGAGTATGAAAAATGATTCAATCCAGAATTTATCTATGGTTATGTAATAAAGAGGGAGATGATTGCCTCCAAGGAAAGGAATAAGAAAGAAAATAGGAAGTGAAATAATTGTTGTTATATCCATAATGGACCGTTCTCGTGTATTATGATGGGGGAGGACTTATGGTAATAGTTATGGTATAGATGTCCTCACCGCCATATCCATCTGATGCTTTTACCTGAACATTATGCGTGCCTGTATCCCCTGGTTTTACCTGCCATGTAATGGTGCCTGTTGCAGGGCCTATGGTCATCCCCGCAGGTGGATTTATTAGAGAATAGGTAATCCTGTCACCATCACGGTCAGTGGCTTTAACCTGATAGGCCAGCGTACTTCCATCAAAGCCCACCTCTTTATGCTCCACAATTTTTGGTGGGGTATTCTGTATTTCTGTAGTAAAAACTTTTGTCTCTCCATAATCCACTCCATCAAAAGGGGTAATCTTCACTGCTATGCTATCGCCCCGTTTAAACCCGCTTATACTATCTGTATTCTCTCCAGCAGGTTGTCCATTTTTTGTCCACCGGTAAATAAATGCTGGTGGACCACCGGTCTTTGTTGTGCCTTCAGGTACGACCTTTATTATATCAACCCCATCAACAGTTTCTATTTGTAACTTTGCACCTGTAACAACAGGAAGTCCGCTTTGAGGTTTTCCTTCCCTGCCCTCCCCTGTCTGTGTTGCAGAAGTAGTTCCTTCAGGCGGCGTTACCACGCCCTGTGTAATTTTATTATCTAAACGTGTAAAATAAAAATATAGAACTACTAAAATTACAACAGCAAGAACTGTAAGTGCAGTATAGGTTATCTCTTTCGAATCTATTCCCTTTTTTACAGGTTTCTTTTGCTCTATTGTAGGTTGTCTTTTTTTAATAGCCATAAAGAACAGTAAGGATTGACCTCTCATTTGGGTTTGCTTGCTTCTCTCCCTGTATCTCAATTCTATAGACATAGGGAAAGTGCTGGGAGGTTATCATGCCTGATGTTGATTCTGCAGTACCCATACCTTCAAGTACAATACCGCTTGTATTCGAGTTGCCGACGACAGTATCAACTATCTTTGCGTAAACATCGTACGGAGAAGCTGGAGCAACGCCTGAAAGTGTAAATCTAATATCAGATGATGTCTTTGCATCAACTGTGCTATCACATCCTGTAGGCCATGATGAGGTTTCTGTTGTAAGTTTACTTGTAAAACAAGCATCTGTTACAATTTGATTTACTAAGGCTGTGGTTGTAACTGTATATCCTGCTATGATACTTGAAAGGCTTGTTCCTCCAATTGTTGACGAGATAATTTCCTTTGTCATTACATCAAGGCCGCCAAAGGACGCCTCTTTTGCTGTCTGGTATTTCTTCTGTAGACCTGATACCTGAGTGCCCTTAAAGACAAAGTAATAGACTGACGTGATAATAATGGCAGATATGACGATAATTGCAGCAACAGTTACATATGCCATACCTCGTTTTGATAAATAATCTCTCATGCCTTCAACCTCAACTAACGGAAAAGATTTCTTGGTTTCACCACAATTGTATGGACCTTCCATCTGTATCCCTTCCATGTTGAGCCTATCCTGCTATTAAAATTGAAATCATTTCCCAAGACAAATTCTCCAATTGGAAGGGGGTTCGGTAAGGATGAAACATATGTTTTATCATATTGTCCTTCATGAAGAAGGACATACACCCTCACTTCTTTTACCTGTTCCCGTATCTGCTGAGCTGTAAGTGCAGAGATGTCGTCTGTCTGATTATCTATTGCACCATTACCATCTGTATCAAGCCTGAAAATTACCTGCATATCAGCAACACAATCTATTAATGGCATTTCATTCAATTTGCCATCTGCATGATTGAGCGTTGCCTTATAGAGAATACCTGTTCCTGGTGCACATGTAGATGGCATGCCCGTTGCGGGTCGACGTATATAATAGTCTGAGCGGTTAAAAGGCATTCTGAGGGTTGATATAGAGGAAGGTGCAATACCATAGAGAAGAAACATTTCTGTAAGTTTTTGGGGGGCAAAAACCTGAGGATAAGCGCCTGCAGCAGCATATGATGTATAGAAGTTTGCACCATCCATTATCAGTTGTGTTATTCTTGATTCGCCAACACTCGGTTTTATGGCAATTATTCTTTCATTTGTTTCAAAATCTTTTATTCCCCATTCGTGGGGCTGGGCATTGGCAGCCATATCATTCTTGACTATATAGCTCCATTTTTCAGATGTTGCATTTCTTGCTGTAACTGTTGATTTAATAACAAGATAATCAGAACCATTACAAGTATGAACTACATTATTTCCACTTAAAATAGCCCTTGGTGGATTGGATGGTGAATCATTATAGTCTTTTTCTGGTGAGTCCTGAGCCTCCTGGTAGTTTATTGCGCCCTGAAATGCCCAGGGAAGTCCAAACCCCGCCTGTTCTATATCTGCCCGTAACATTTCGAGACCCACGATACCTTCGAATTCTGCCACGACTATCTGGCTCTGCTGTCGCGAATGACGTATGAGTATAGAAAATGTATCTGTGCTCATTACAAAGACAATAAGTACAAGAGCCATGACAATGATAAGCTCTATGAGGGTAAATCCATAATGGGTCGTGAGAATTCTATGGGCTTTACGTTTCACGGGTTATCACCGATGAGATGCTATGTGAATGTTGCATACCTGTTTGAGTGCCTTTTGCAGTCCATTTCACAATTACCTGTATAGCCATACTGTTTGTGGATAAGCTTGTCAATCTTGATTCTATGGTAAAAGCAAACGGGTCAAGATTCCTGAATCTCCTTTGAACAGTCTCAGTAAAGGTGCCTGTACTCAGAGATGTAAACGGGACATTTCTCCATTCATTCATTTTACCTTCAGCAATATTTACCGCCTCATCCATCATGATATTGTTTATATTCTGCTGAACAGAGACAACAAGGGCATTGAGGATTGCAAACATACTGATAATCAGAATCGCAATGGATATCAATACCTCAATGAGTGTAAAACCCTTATTGTTTTGTCTCACAATTTCCACTACAACTCCCCTGACTTTTTAGTTTTCCTAAAATTATGCGAGTCCATGAAACAACTATACAATCATAGGCAGGATTTATGTTTGAGAATACACAAAATGTATTTGATGTATTTGCTAAACCTTTAGCGCTGAATTCAATTGTGGTGCTTCCACCACCCCATGAAAGGGGAAATTTAAAAGTTTTTGGATAACCTGCCAGCCTCACATCAGTAGCGTCCTGAAGTATACCGTCCCCATCCTGATTGGGGTTTGTTGTATTGGTATCCACATAAGCACTATACTGGCCTGATTTTATGTCAACAAAGTGGGTCTTTTTTGTACTCATTGCCATAACCCGTGTATTTACAAGGTCTGAATAAAGTTCCTTTATCTGGCTCTCCACATTATACCGCCTCACCATACCTGAAAAACTGATAACTGCCATACCCGCAACAATGCCTATTATAGCAATTACAGTAAGAATTTCAACTAAGGTAAATCCGTCTCTTTTCATTTTTCCTGAATATGTAAAATCCTCCTCAATGGTCTTGGCGCAATAAGAACTGATAAGCCCTGTCCCTTTGGTGGCACACCTGTTATTGCCACGCTTCTTCTCCCGCCTTTCTCAGTAAAGGCGCTTTCAAGGGTCAATTCCTTAATCTCACCGGTTGACACCTGAAGTAGTCCTTTACCTAATAAAGCAGAAGGTTGAGCACCACTTTTATAATCTAATGCCCATATATACGTATTACCACCTACAGCACATATATCAGCAGAAGGTTGATAGGTTGTAAAAAACACAACACCGCTGAATACTGCAAGGGGGTCTGTTATAACCCTTTCCTGCGTATAAGATGATGTTGGCGTATCAAGATTCACATACCAACCCGCATCTTCTCCGATAGTTGAAGTTGGGTTATCCGTCTGATTCTTAAGAGAGCCTGTTATCGGTGATGCACATGCATCTATAATATCTGAATATGAATAACATGGTTCCTGAACCCCATAAATCTTTCTTATCGTTGCATCAGTTCCATCCCCGGGGTCATCCATTGTTGTACCCATTTTGTAAAAATACCTTCCTGTTCCAAAATAGAGCCAGAGCTTGCCGTTTACCCTGTCCTGGAGTTTAGTGACAGAAGCAGTCACAGGACCGATATTATCCATCACAGTACTTACTGCCCACTGACTCGGGTCATCATTCTCCTTTGTAACAAGTCGTAATACCCCGCCCTTTGTCCATGTGGAGCTTGACGTACATGGTTCAGCGCATTTCGTATATCCAGCATACAACACGTCATCTTTATAAAAACCAGATGAATATTGATTACCCCTGTCTGCATCAAGGGTAGCATTATATAAGGAACCACCAAAGGCATTTGTAATACCTGTGTCAATCTTCCTCGCAAGTGTCCCTGTCTTCAGGTCAAGAACAAAGAGCTTAAAGTTCTGGTCAGATTTTCCTAAAAACTGACGGTATACCGGGTTAACAGGACCTGTTGGTCCTGAGGCAAAGACTACAAACCATTTACCGTTTTTGTAACTATCCCCCTGCCTGATTATTGCAGGTCCTGAAGTACTCATGCCAAGTTCCGCGTCTGCAAATTCCCATAAAAGTGCAGGATTATTCGGGTCTGTTATATCTATGGCAAAGTAGGATGAATACCCGACATCAGATACCGGGGTCTTTACGCAATTGGTGCACGTACTTCCATAATTTCTACAGGCACCCCCTAACCCCATCCCTCCAATAAGTATCGTTCTCCAGCTACCCACAGTTTTACTGGCATCCGCATCCCCATTAATGCTTGCATCAACAAGAATCGTGGATGCATCAACAAAATAGAGATGGCAGTAATCCTCATTAGTAAGATAGGTAAGATAAGGCAAAATATTTTTTGGTATAAATGCCCAGACCTCTTTCCCGAGATTGCTGCCATCTAACCATCCTTTCTCGTAAGTGCCCTGACCAGTCCAGCTCTGTTTC
This sequence comes from Deltaproteobacteria bacterium UBA4796, assembly GCA_002402795.1. Classification (GTDB taxonomy): domain Bacteria; phylum Desulfobacterota; class Syntrophorhabdia; order Syntrophorhabdales; family Syntrophorhabdaceae; genus UBA8905. The sequence continues at coordinate 17,720 of DHGO01000118.1, read as the reverse complement.
AAGTTGCCGAGGAAAAAGGCATGGAGCATACCATCGTTTGCACCTACATATGCCATACCCCTATTCCTGTAGCTATCCTGATTAATATACTGGGAATAGGTTGTATCAAGATAACCATTTGGCGGGACCTGGTGGTAACTATTAAGAGCCGCGAAAGATTGTATTCGTGGAGTTGAGTTTACAATATCGCCCAATTTCCAGACCCCAGGTGTTCCATCTATGGTCACTGTTCTACTTCTATAGCCGGTCTTATCTATCCCATGAATATATCTGATAATGTCTTCTGCTTCGGCAACAGTACCAGCCTGCAGATAGGATTGTAAGGTTGATGCATTGGCAACAGAAAAATCCGTGAAACTACCGCTCAGTTGTGTATATATGGTTCTTGGCAATGCTACTACATCCCTTGACCATAAAACTTCCCCTGCCTCCCAGAGATTTCTCACATCTTCAAGGCTACTATAGCCTATAAATGTATCAGGGGCTCCATCGCCACCTGCATCCTGGTATCTTTTAACCCTGGTTTCGTTCGTCATGGTATCATAAAAAAACTGCACTGCATAATCATCAATAAGGTGTAATTTTTTGTCAGTAACTGTATCCTCACGAATATTACTGCTCGCGAGAAACGGGTCCACATAGTACCACAGGTTGTGCATCTTGCCTATCCAGTCAATCTCTGTTGTGCCAAAGGATTTTTTCGGAAAGTATACTGCCTGTAAAAGATTGGCGCCGCTACCTTCACTTGAAGCAAGAATGGAGACAGCGCTACCGGAAGAGACATGACGGAGTATGTCAAGGATTACATCTATGAGCCTCTCCTTGATCTCTATCGCATTACTGGCGCCAAAGAACGTATCCGGGATGCCATCGCCGTTTTTATCCCAGTCAGAATGGGAGGAAGGGATGGGAGTGCACTGGCTTCCGCTACCATTGTAACCACAACAGTCAGTCAAGGGACCGCACGATGTCTGGGGGTAACCGCTTGTGCCTCCTGGCCAGGTATTGTTCCTGTCAAAAGCACCGTACATTGCCACGTTCTTCATAGCGAGTTCGCCTTCGCCGCCAAGCCATAAGCCCACAGCATATACTGACTCCACGTAGCTTGCAATACTGGTTGGTACGTTTGTATAGCCTTTCTTGTGCATCCAGTAAGCAGGGACAACAGGGTCAGGCGACCCTGATTCTGAACCTATATGACAATTGCAAGAAGCGGTATTCCATAGACCATCTGTTAAGAGTATTAAAAAGTTTTTGGCACACGGGACAAGGTGAAACTCATTACCCTGGCAGTTCCCGTCATTGTTTGTATCAGCACACCGATACATGGGGTTTTTCCATTCATTACCTTCCCCTGTCTGCGGCTGTGGTCCTCCATATTGGGCATCTCTCTGTGCAAGGTAATTGAGGGCATCCCACATGGCATAACCTGTGGGTGTTGAGCCTCCAGGTGGTTCATAGTTTATGGCAGTTATTACGTTTTTGTATGGTTGTACCCCATCGTAACTTGCGGAGGCAGTAAAGTCCCCTATATAAACGGTTCTATTAACCCCGTTAGTGTCATAAAACATGCCACCCATGAGTGGCTTTGGAGATAGGTTTTTAAGCTGGAATAAAAGACCACCGCTATTGCCTGTTATCCTTTCCCAGCGAGCTTTCACCAGGGTTCCGTCATTGCCTTTTAAAATACAACCCTCTGCATCACAGGTTAACTGGGCATTCGGATAGACCTCAGGGTCACAGGTCTGAATGGAATTGTTGCAGCTTTGAGGCTTGCCCCCGGTCAATGCCCACCTCAGAACATCCGTCCTTCTCATGTATTTGTAATTCAAATAATTTCCTGTAGTTACACCACAATCCCCGGATTGGCTATATGCTTCACAGCAATAGTAAGGCTTATTGCTTTTACATTCATCAGGATAAGCATACGTGCAGTCACCAAAAGGTGAACTCCGACATTCAAAAGAAGTACAAGTCTTGACACAGGGTGAACCTGTAGGGGTGGTCTCGATCCACACACCATATGCATCCTGCACATAATACTTTGTCGGGTCAAAGTAACCCTCATAGGTAGTAGTAGCATTATAATTATCGAGAATACCATCGCCATTAATATCCATATCGCCACGGGAATAGGCTTCCCATGCCATACTTCCGCTCGTATCAATAACAAGCAAAACATTGGGGTCAATGGGTGTTCCAATGGAGGATGGCATCTGGCAGTAATCAGTCATTACCTGTGCCTGCAGAATAAAAGGAGAACCAATTAACAATAATAAAGATAATAAGGCTATATAAGGGCGTATTTTCATACCTACCTCTCAAATATTATGTCATAAACCTTGCCTCGCTCACAGGTATTACTGTTTATATAAAACTGTATTCTCTTACCGATGAGTGAGGCATCTAAGTCTTCTTTTGCATCTTCAGGAATCTTAAATTCCCTCAATCCTTCACAACCTTCAGATGTTATATTGACCATTATAACCCCTATATTTGCATCAAAGGATTTGATAAAACCTGTCAATAATAGGTTATCTGTATGGTCTTCAGTAAAACCTGCCTCAAGAGATGAAAAGATAAGCATAAAAAGGAAAAGAAAAATTCTTCCACATTTTCTCATTTTCATATTACACCCTCAAAAAATTTAAAAATAGTCCTATGAGCATATCACCTTTTAATATAAAGAGAAGTGCTCCAAGAGATAGAAAGGGTCCGAAGGGAATTGCATATTTTGTATCCCCTCCCTTTGCAATCATAAGGGGAATGCCAACAATAGTGCCAAAGAGAGAGCCGGCAAGAAGGCTGAATATGACACCCCTTATGCCACAGAAAGAACCTATCATGGCAAGGAGTTTTATATCACCCCCGCCCATGCCCTCCTTTTTTGTAAAGAATTGATAGATAAAGGCAATTGCAAATAAGACGCCACCGCCAATCACAACACCAAGGAATGCATCCTGTATACGAATGACAGGTTCGAGATGCTTGAAAAGAGGTCTGAAAAAGGAAAAGAAGAGACCTGCACCAAGACCTCCTATGCTTAAAATGTCAGGTATGATTTTAAAATCAAGGTCAATAAAAGAGATAATAATTAAAAGACAGAGGAAGAATATATTTACAAACCATTCAAAAGAAAGACCAAATTGCATGTACAGGATTAAAAACAATAGAGCAGTAATAAATTCAACAAAGGGGTACCTGAAGGGTATTTTAACCCCGCAGGACCTGCATCTTCCCTTTAATAAAACATAACTGACAATGGGGATATTATCATAAAATTTTATAGGTTTTTCGCATTGAGGACAGAAGGAAGGGGGATGAATAATGGATTTTTCCCTTGGTATTCTAAAGATACAGACATTAAGAAAGCTTCCAATGACACTTCCCAATAAGAAGACGAATATTTTTAATGTGATATGAACCATTTCGCCCCATCTAAATTTGTCTTTACAATTTCATGAAATCCATTTGCCTCAAGGTCACCATCAGCCTCTCCTTTACCAATCATCATGACAAAAAGGGGGGCTACCCGCCCCCCTCTCTTAATGGTGACTGCCTAATTTTTTGGCCTGTATCCTATAGCAATAGTGCCTGTCCAGCTCCATGAAAGCAGATTTGGATCAGTAGAATAAAGAACAAGCGTACAACCATCCACATCAGAAGCGGCAATGTTTGTTGCAGTTGCTGTAATGGTAACGTTGTTTGACGAGTTATTGACCGTCAGGTCTGAGATATACTGGGTCGGTACAGTAACACCGAGATTTGACGGTATATCTGCCATAGCGATGTCAGTAACAGTACCCTTCTCTGTGTAGTATGCAGCCACTGCAGATTTGATGCCACCCATAGTGTGGACAATACCAGCAACCTTTGACTTCTTCGTGTACCCTGTGTAAGCCGGGATTGCTATTGCGGCAAGGATACCGATGATTGCAATAACAATCAATAGCTCAATCAGGGTAAAGCCCCTACTGTTTCTTTGAATCTTAATCATAAAACACCTCCTGAAAAATTTAATATTATTATAACTACAGCATAATTTTACCATATTTTTTCCTTTTGTAAATGATAAATATCACTTTTTTTAGAAAATATTCAGAATCCAGAATTCAGAAGTCAGAATTCAGGAGACAGGAGCCAGAATTTAGAATAGAAACGGTGAATTCTGCCTTCTAACTCCTTCGCCTCTTATTTCTGCCTTCTATTTTCTGGATTCTGCATTTTTCCCTGAAGTTCCTCATATTTCCTGTACCATTCTATATCCTTTTCAGGAACGCTATTAAATGCATAATAAAAAAGCGTTTTCGCCTCTTTAAGCCTGTGTGAATAGAGTGCGGATAAAATGAGATAGTAGAGGTCTTTATAATCTGTTCCCTGCTCGTAAATATTCATTGCCTTTACCAGTGTCTTATATGCCCTGTCATATTCTTTCTTTTCAAAATAGATAAGCCCTATCTCTTTATGAATCTCTGCAACATTCCAGAATTTTAATATCTTTTTATAGTTTTCTATGGCTTTATCATAATCCTTAATGGTCTTATAAATATCAGCCATTAACCTGTAGCCTGTTATGGATTCAGGAAAATTCTCTTTGATAATTTTTGCATGGTAAAGCGCCTTTTCATACATCCCCTTCTTCATATAAACCTTTGACAGATAGTGATTTATCGCACCGCATTCAGGATAAATACTCTGTAATCTCCCGGCTTCTTTCAGCATATCCTGCATATTTTCCTTTTCCACCAGTTTCTCAAAAGGCATATTTATAAAAGCATAGGGCTCAATTGCTTTAAGTTCATACATTGAAGCTATGGATGGGTAATGGTTCCTGTTTATATACAGGACCTCCTCATCATCAAAGAAGACAACCCGGTAGTCAGGAAAGGAGCTTATTAAATCTCTGAATCGCAAATTTTTTAAAGGAACCGTAATAAAGGATGGGTCATATCGGGAAAGAGTCTTTTTGAGAAACAATTCATCAGTAAATACCTTTTTAACAACATAAAAATCTTCATTGGTAAAAAGAAAAGGCACCTCCATATCCATGAATATTTTATACTTTGGATATAGTTTCCACTGGATGTATCCTCCTGTGTTTGGATGGTTCAGCACAAAACCTTTAGCATCTATTTTATTTAAAAAAAGGGTAATGCCATGGGGCAGGCCTTTGAAGGAAAATGGAAACTTTGGCATCTGGGCAAAAAAACCCTTCATATACATAAAGGGCATTAATAGCACAATTACTATAAAAATAACGCGCGGTATTAAACCTTTCCTTACAGCATGACGGAAAGAGATTAACGAAATGGCATCCTTTAAAACAGGGAGGATAAGTAAGGCACATTCATATTTTAAACGGATTCCCTTTGTCAGAAGGATTACACCTCCTGTAAATAAAATCAAATGGCTCAAACGGATACGCCACCTTACAAACATTCCAATCACAGCAATTGAGGCGCTATAAAAGAGAATATTAAATATTGTTCCATGAGTGGGGATAAGTTTATAAATATTAAAGGTAAATAGCTCTTTTAATTCAATAGGTTGCAACTCTCTGATATATAAGGAGGCAAACTCTGTAGGCACAAAAGGTATCCAGGTAAGTTTTGCGCCATGGGGTGTAAGGTATACGCACGCCATTGCAACAATAATCGGGATAATAAAATAGAGTTCCTTTCTCTTGAGAGAGGTTTTATTTCGTATCTGACGGATGAAGATTTCGAGCAGGTAGGCAAGAAGAATCAAAATCATGACAGGATATGTAATGCCATGAAGATTTACCCAGAAGAGAGAAAGTATGGGAATTAGATAGGTTCTATCAGGTCTATATTCAAGGATATAAAGGAAAAGCACAATAAATAAATAGGTAAATGTGTGCGGTCTTATAAGATGGTATCGGGGCAATAAAAGCATTACATAAAGGGCAAGGATTATGCCTGAATAAAACAATGAGGATGTGTCTTTACTATCTTTTACAAGGAAGAACCATATTGTTATGGTTATAGAGAGAAAAAGAATAGCCCTTAAAAAAACCAGGCCATAGTAATCAAAAAAATTATGTATTGTGTAAACAACGACCTGAAAAAACCAGAAATAATCGACCCATTCACGGGGTGGAGAAATAAAGGAAAAGTAGCTATCCTCTGGAACACTCTTATTCTCAAGAATATAACGGCCACCGTTTAAGTGGTACCAGAGGTCTGTGTCACCAGCAAAGATGGGCCACTGAAAAAGATAATAGATGGTTACGAGAAACAAAAAGGCAATACAAACCTTATAATAAATGTTCAACCCTGTGAAAAAATCGGTAAATATTTTTATCTTTCTTCCCATATTTGTTTCCTTACCCATCAATCCTCAAGGGGGAGGGTTTCTTTTATATTTCAATTATGTTTTAAAAGACTTTTTCATAAAACTTTTGACATTACTCACCAATCGCTATCATTCATATAACATATAACACAGGTTCTTTCTCATTTTATGTTGTTAAATTTTCCTCCTTATCTCTACCCCAGTTGCTGGGGGAGGCAATAAACAGTTATTTCTTATCACCTCTAAGACACCTTGCGTATTGGTTAATACCTCATTATTCCAAAATCTGAGGACTTTAAAACCCTGACTTTTGAGCCATTCATCTCTTTCTTTATCTGTTTCAACCGAGTGTTGACCTCCATCTACTTCAATGATTACTTTCTTTTCAAAACAAACAAAGTCAACAATATAACTTCCAATCGGCTGTTGCCTTCTGAATTTCAACCCTTTCAGTTGTTTAGCTCTCAAATGCCTCCACATGAACATTTCTACATCTGTTGACCTCTTTCTGAGAGTTTTAGCTGTTTTTATAATAGGCTGGGTCATCTTTTTAATCCCCCTCACCCTAACCCTCTCCCACAAGGGGAGAGGGAATTTACTTATATCCTCTCCCTTCATGGAAGCTTGTTTTTCTTTCCCCTCCCTTCATGGAAGCTTGTTTTTCTTTCCCCTCCATTGATGGAAGCTTGTTTTTCTTTCCTCTCCCTTGATGGGAGGGGATTGAGGGGAGGGTGATAACTTATATAGTTGAACACTGCAATAGCATAATATTTTCGTTCAGCACTTTATGGATGTCTGAGTATAGCTTATATAATTGAACACTGCAATAGTCCATGACAGTCCATGGGGCATAATCTTGGGAGGGGTGAACTTAATATTTTTTGATATGTATGCAAATAATATAATAGACTTAAGTATAAATTAAGGGTGCGTGAATGTTCAAAGACAAAAAGGTAATCGTTGTGATGCCTGCGTATAATGCTGCACAGACCCTTCGCAGGACATACAGCGAGGTCATGGAACAGGAGATTGTTGACCTTGTTATCCTTGTTGATGATGCAAGCCATGATGACACTGCAAATATTGCAATGACTTTACCCAATACAAAAGTTTTTGTCCATGAAAAGAATAAAGGCTATGGAGCAAACCAGAAAATGTGCTACGAAATGGCATTAAAGGAAGGTGGAGATATTATCATTATGGTTCATCCGGATTATCAATATACCCCGAAGCTCATACCTGCAATAGCATCTTTGATTGGTAACGGCCTCTACCACTGCGTCCTTGGTTCGAGAATTCTTGGCGGCTATGCATTGAAGGGTGGAATGCCTTTTTGGAAATATATAGCTAATAGAATCCTTACATTAACTGAAAATATCCTCATAGGTGCAAAACTCTCCGAATACCATACAGGATATAGGGGATTTTCAAGACAGCTTCTTGAAGAACTACCATTCAAGGGAAATTCTGATGACTTCGTCTTTGACAATCAGATGCTTGCCCAGATTATATGGCTTGGCTATACTGTTGCAGAAGTGAGCTGTCCTACAAAGTATTTTTCCGAGGCTTCATCATTGAATTTTTCTCGAAGTGTAAAATATGGTTTTGGCTGCCTTTTAACAGCTTTCCAGTTCCGACTTTCAAAGATTGGCGTAATCAATTCCCGTATGTTTCCTCGCAAATTATAATGGAAGATTATAAGGTAAGCAATTTTCAATCATTATTTAGCAATCAATACTACGTCATATTGAAAAATCATCTCTATAACTATCGACTGAGAAGGTATGCTATCAATCGATTATTGAAAAAAAATACCCACAACATGATTCTGGAAATTGGTAGTGGAATATCTCCCATTGTTTCTTTGGTACATAATAACGTTATATATTCTGATGTATCATTAATACCCCTCATGCTTCTAAAAAAATATTACCCTCATGCATTGATTGTTGCAGCAGATGTAACGTTGTTACCCTTTAAAGCAAATAGTCTATCCCTTACCATCTGCTCTGAAGTTCTTGAACATATAAAAGATGACCGTAAAGCGCTTGAAGAAATATCAAGAACATTAAAACCATCAGGATCAATTATTATTACATTTCCTCACGGTCATCATTATTTTTCTTATGATGACCGTTTCGTTCACCACCAGAGACGATATGAACTTTACGAAATGATTGATATGCTCAATAATGCTGGGCTAAAACCTGAGTATATCAAGAAAGTATTAGGTCCTTTAGAAAAGATAACAATGATTATAGCCTGCTTTATTTTCCAGAAAATACGAATGACAAAGCCGATGTCTAAAAAATATCCTGGCAGGATGCGATTTTTGAGATTCCTATCATGGCTATTTAAATGGGCTAACCTGTTTTATGCCTTCTTTATCTGGGTGGATGCACACATAATACCGCTCAAATGGGCATCGGTTATTTTAGTTAAGTCAAAAAAATAACTAAGCCATGAGCAGACTGAAAATTATTTTATCAATTGCAATAATTATAGCAGTAACAGGCATGGTCTTTTACCCTTCCCTGCACAATGACTTTAACAACTGGGATGATGACATTTATGTATGGAATAATCCAAAAATCAAGAATCTTTCATGGAAAAGCATCCAGAGTATATTTACTACCTTAAAGTATTACGCAAATTATATACCCCTTACCCTCCTCTCATATATGATTGAATATCATTACTTCAAACTGAATGCCCATGCCTATCATGCCAATAATCTTCTTCTTCACCTTATCAATTGCATTCTCACATTCTTTTTTATTTATATAATCAGCAATAGAACTTCTCTGGCTTTTATTGTTGCCCTGCTTTTTGGTATTCATCCGCTGCATGTTGAATCAGTAGCATGGGTAGCAGAGAGGAAAGATGTACTCTATTCTGCCTTCTATCTGGGAGCGCTTATAACCTACTGGTACTATCTTAAAAAACAATGCTCCCTACCCTATTATTTACTAACCCTCTTTCTTTTCTCTTTATCCCTTTTATCAAAACCCATGGCAGTTTCTCTTCCCTTTATTCTCTTTCTTCTTGACTATAAATATGGTCGAATCTTTAAAGCACGAATTATTTTTGAAAAAATACCATTTTTTGCCGGGGCTTTTATCATTGGACTTATTACCCTCCATGCACAAAGGGCTGATGTAGACGCAAACATAACTGTTCTTTTTCCAAAAAACCTCCTTCTTCCCTGCTATGGAATTCTTTTCTATCTAAAGAAAATATTCTATCCTGTACAATTATCAGCCCTCTATCCATACCCTGAAAATCTCAATCAAACTCTAATCTATTATTCAGCATTCTTTGCATTTTCAGTCATTCTTTTCATTCTTATTCTCAAATATATAAAAAATAGGAAAGACTTACTTTTCGGGGTTTTGTTTTTTCTAATTACCATTGCGCCTGTACTTCAGTTGCTTCCCATAGGGAATATTATCGCGGCAGATAGATATACTTACATTCCGTCCATAGGGATTTTTTATATTACTGCCCGATTTGTTGTATATCTCTATGCCTGTATTGATAATAGTACTATTAAAACACTTTATCGGACCACGGGAATTCTCATTCTTTTCATACTGTGTTTTCTAACATGGCAGAGGACTCAGGTATGGAGAAACAGCATAACTTTATGGAATGATGTACTCAGTAAGTATCCAACTGTAATTACCGCCTATAATAACCGCGGGGTAGCATATTTCTTTCTACGGGATTACAACAAAGCTATTCAGGATTTTTACCTTGCGTTGCAATACGCACCCTATAATGCCGGTTCTTACAACAACCTCTGCAGAACATATCTTGCAAAAGGGGAATATGATAATGCCCTTTCATCTTGCCAGAAAGCCCTTCTATTCAAGCCGGACTTTTCTGTTGCATACATTAACTTAGGTGATACGTATCATCGATTGGGAAAATATAACGAGGCTATACTGTCATACGAAAGGGCGATTAAACTTGACCCTCTTAATGAAATTCCCTACAATGCCCTTTGCACATTATATCGAATTTCCGAAAAGTATGAGGCTGCTATTCAAGCATGTAAACAAGCCACTGAGCTTCAACCATACTCTGCAGAGGCATATAATAATCTTGGAAATGCATATCTCGAAGCGAAAAAATATAGTGAGGCTATTGCCATGTATAAAAAGGCAATCTCAATCAATCCAGATATTTCAGCACCCTATAACAATCTCGCGGTAATCTATTTTTATCATAAACAATATGACTTAGCAGTGAAATACAGTGAAAAAGCCCTTGAACTGGGCCATAGAATGCACCCTGACTTCATTGAACTTATTGAAAAATATAAAAAATAACTTCACTCTTTGAAACAGGCAACCATATGGTCTTTGTCTCCTGTCAGAGGAGGAACACTATTTTTACATACTGCTTTTCTTCTCTGGCATCGCGGGTAGTAGAGGCAGCCACTTATGTCTATGATATCTTGCCCTTTATAATGAGAAAATTTTCCCTGAGAGGCATTCATCAGCATCTGCGTATAGGGATGGAGCGGGTGATTCAATACCTCTTCTTTTGTACCCATTTCCAGAATCTTTCCTCCATACATGACAATAATATTATCTGAAACAAAGCGGACAATATTTAGGTCATGGGAAATAAATATCATGGTAATTGCGTATTGCTCTTTTATGTCCATAAACAGATTTATTATCTGTGCCTGTATGGAAACATCAAGGGAAGAGACCGGTTCATCTGCTATGAGGAGGGCAGGATTTGTAGCCAGTGCCCTGCCTATAGCAACCCTCTGCCTCTGACCACCACTCATTTCATGGGGATACTTATTCATGAAATCCTCATCAAGGCCAACGTTTTTAAATATTTCTATTACCCTCTTGCGGGTCTCTTCTTTCGGGGCAATATGGTGAAAAAGTATGGGCTCAGCAATGGTATAGTATACTGTGTGCCTCGGATTCAATGATGAATAAGGGTCCTGAAAGATAATCTGCATCCTTTTGCGGTATGTCCTGAGTTGGTTATGGGTCAAATCCATGAGGTCTGCCCCTGCGAAGGTGATGGTGCCGCTGTCAGGTACTTCAAGCATGAGGATACACCGTGCGAGGGTACTTTTGCCTGACCCGCTTTCTCCTACCACCCCCAGAGTTTCTCCCTTTTCAACAAAAAAAGATACCTTATCAAGGGCACTGATAACATGCTTTTTTATGGAAAAGGCGGTCTTTCGTACTTCAAACGTTTTTGTTAATTCCGATATAGATAGCATCTCACCCATTTCTCATTTGTGATTTGTGTTACCGGTGGTTCCCGGGTTTTGCATATTTCCATAACAAAGGCACACCGCGGATGGAATTTACAACCCCGGGGTAATTCTGAAAGTCTGGGCACAGAACCAGGAATTGCTTTAAGTCTCCTTTCATTCCGTTCAAGTCCGATTATCGATTCTACCAATCCTTTACTATAGGGATGGAGCGGGTCTGTAAAAAAATCATTTACAGAATTCAATTCCATTATCCTTCCTGCATACATGATTCCGATTCTTCGGGCAAGCTGTTTTATTACATTGAGGTTGTGGGTAATAAAAAGCATGGCCGTCCTGTGCTCCACCATCAAATTCTGAAGAAGCGAAAGAATGAGAGATTGTGTAGCCACATCCAGGGCTGTCGTGGGTTCATCAGCAATTACAAGGGATGGATTGCAGGCAATTGCCATTGCAATGAGAATGCGTTGTCTCTGGCCACCACTCAATTGATGGGGATACTGTATATACCTTTTCTCCGCCTCATTAAATCCCACACGCATAAGAAGTTCGATTGTTCTTTCTTTGATTTCTTTCTTCGAAAATTCTGTATGGGTTTCAAGAATCTCTGCTATCTGGTCGCCTATTTTAAAAACAGGATTAAGCGATGTCATGGGCTCCTGGAAAATCATACTTATTTTATTACCCCGAATTTTTTGCATCTCTTTTGCAGGAATACGAACAAGGTCTCTACCTTCAAAGATTACCTTCCCTCTCTCAATTCTTCCAGGCGGCGGCACAAGCCTGAGAATGGAAAGGGCGGTCATGGTCTTTCCCGAACCACTCTCACCAACAAGACCGAATATTTCGCCTCTATGGAGAGTAAGGTTTACTGAATCTACTGCCCTGAAGATAGAAGAATCAATAAAAAATGAGGTAGTAAGGTCATCGATATTAAGAAGTGGATGGGTACTGGTATTTTCTTCCGTCATGGGAATAAAAAATATCTTAAAAATTTTTGATTATTTTACCCTTATGCATTATACTAAACCCATATAAAATGGCAAGACTTATATGGCCACTGATAATAATCTCGTTCTGCTTTTTTTGTAACAATTCGTATGCTATGGAAACAATAAAACTTACTGAACCAGAAGATACAAAGGAAGTCAATTTAAAAGAATTACTTTCTGAACGGAAGACCGTGAGGGCTTTTCAGAATAAAGCCGTTCCCCTGGATGTCCTTTCCTATGTTCTATGGTCTTCTTATGGCTTTAAAAAGGGCGGTGGCAGGGTCGTACCCTCAGCCGGTGCCCTTTATCCTCTCGATATATACGTTGTTATGATGCAGGGTGTCTATCATTATCTACCTGATACCCATAGCCTTAAGCTTGTAAAAAAGGGTGATCTCAGAAACTCCATTGCCCGTGCTTCCCTCTCTCAGATGTGGATGGCACAGGCTCCGGTTATGCTTATTATTACAGTTGAATACAGGCGAATTACCGGTAAATATGGAGACAGAGGCATACGATATGCCTTAATTGAAGCAGGTAATGTATCGCAAAATATTTTTCTCTCTACCATTTATAAAGGATTAGGCTGTGGTATTGTCGGCGCCTTCCATGATGATATGGTAAAAGATGCTTCAGGTATTGAAAAAACACACGAACCGCTTCTTATAATGCCTGTAGGCTACAGTCAACAGTAATTTAATTTGGGAACACAGCAACTTTACAGAAAGGGAACAATGAAAAGGAGCAAGATAATGAGAGAATATACAATACAGGAAGGGCTCACCTTTGACGATGTGCTGCTTGTACCACAGATGAGCAGGGTTATGCCCATGGATGTGGATGTATCCACCATCCTCACACCAGGCATAAGACTCAATATCCCTATCGTAAGTGCTGCCATGGACACTGTGACAGAATCAAAGACAGCAATCTGCCTTGCCCAGGAAGGCGGCATTGGCATAATCCATAGAAATATGGGCATATCAGAACAGGCACAGGAAGTGGAGAAGGTAAAAAAGTCAGAAAGCGGAATGATTATAGGTCCTATTACAATACGTCCTGATAAAAAGATTAAAGATGCCCTCGAACTCATGGCTCGCTACAGAATTTCAGGTATTCCGGTTACCGAAGGGACAAAGCTTGTAGGAATCATCACAAACAGAGATCTTCGTTTTGAAACCAATCTTGAGGAAAAGATTGAAAATGTTATGACAAAAGAAAATCTCGTTACAGTCAGAGAAGGGATAAGCCTTGAAGATTCAAAAAAACTCCTCCACAAACACAGAATAGAAAAGCTCCTTGTTGTGGACAAAGATTATAATTTGAAGGGATTAATTACTATTAAAGATATTGAGAAGATGAGAAAATATCCCAACTCCTGTAAAGATCACCTTGGACGATTGCGTGTAGGTGCAGCAGTGGGCGTTGGTAAAGACAGGGATGAACGGGTTGATGCCCTTATCAAGGCTGGTTGTGATGTCATCGTTATTGATACAGCCCATGGCCATTCAAAGAATGTTATTGATTCGATTAAAGAATTAAAGAAGAACTTTAAAAACATTCAGCTCATTGCAGGAAACATTGCAACAGCAGAAGGATGCGAAGCCCTCATCAAGGCAGGATGTGATTGTGTCAAGGTAGGTGTGGGGCCAGGTTCAATATGCACCACGCGAATAATCGCAGGCGTTGGTGTTCCGCAGATTACTGCTATCTTTGAATCTGCCAGCGTTGCAAAAAAATATAATATCCCCATCATTGCCGATGGAGGGATAAAATATTCCGGTGACATTACAAAAGCCATTGCAGCAGGTGCAGACTCGGTAATGATAGGTAATCTTTTTGCAGGTACTGACGAAACGCCCGGTGAAATGATTCTCTACCAGGGAAGAACATATAAGGTTTACAGAGGTATGGGCTCTCTCGAAGCCATGAAAGAAGGAAAATCAAGAGACCGTTACTGCATTGCTGAAGACGAAATTGAAACAAAGATTGTTCCAGAAGGTATAGAAGGAAGGGTGCCATACAGAGGCTCCCTCTCCATGGTTGTCCAGCAGCTTGTGGGTGGTCTACGGGCTGGTATGGGTTATGTGGGGTGCACAAATCTTAAAGAACTTCGGACAAAGAGCACCTTCTTACGGATTACATCTGCTGGTCTAAAGGAAAGCCATGTACATGATGTGATCATCACCAAAGAAGCTCCGAATTACAGAATCGAATAAGGGCAATGGACTACCATAAAGAATTAGTGCTCATTCTGGACTTTGGCTCTCAGTATACCCAGCTTATTGCACGAAAGGTAAGAGAGCTTGGGGTCTACTGCGAGATACATCCTTACAACATGGAGTTCCAGAGAATAAAATCACTTCAACCGAGAGGCATCATCCTCTCAGGAGGTCCCAGCAGCGTCACAGAACGGGGGGCACCCATTTGCCATAAAAGAATCTTTTCCTCTAACATTCCCATTCTTGGTATATGTTACGGGCTCCAGCTTATTGCCAAACTCTATAATGGTACGGTAGCAAAATCATCAAAGAGGGAATATGGAAAAGCACATCTCTTTATAGATAAAAACAATTCACTATTACAGGGCATACGGAACGGCGACATCGTCTGGATGAGCCATCAGGATAGGGTACTCAAAATGCCGTCCGGTTTTGAAACTCTTGCCCGCACAGAGAATTCGCCCCATGCTGTTATTGCATCAAAAAATGCTCCGATATACGGGGTCCAGTTCCATCCTGAAGTACACCACACTCCGAAAGGAAGGGTTATTTTAAAGAATTTCCTCTTTGCCATCTGTGGAGTTAAAGGGGTCTTTTCTCCAAAATCATTTGTTGACTATTCCCTTGAAAAGATACAAAAACATGTTGGCAATCACAGGGTCATGTGCGCACTGAGTGGTGGGGTTGATTCATCGGTCGTTGCAGTGCTTATGCATAAAGCCATAGGAAAAAATCTTTACTGCGTGTTCGTCAACAATGGGCTCCTGAGAAAAAACGAGGAAAAGGAAGTGATGGTAATATTCAGGAGTAAGCTTCGTATGAACCTGAAGTACGTGGATGCGAAAAAGAGATTTCTTAATGCATTGAAAGGAGTGGTAGACCCTGAAAAAAAGAGGAAAATTATAGGACATCTCTTCATCAGAATATTTGAAGAAGAGTCACGTAGAATCGGTAATTTAACATATCTCGCCCAGGGCACGCTCTATCCAGATGTCATAGAGAGTACATCATTTAAGGGACCCTCTGCTACAATAAAAACCCACCACAATGTAGGGGGGCTTCCAGAAAAGATGAAATTCACTCTATTAGAACCGCTCAGAGAACTTTTCAAAGATGAGGTACGGGTTGTAGGGAAAGAGCTGGGCATACCTGATGCTATCATTTATAGACAACCCTTCCCTGGCCCTGGTCTTGCTGTAAGGATTATTGGAGAGGTAAATGAAAAAAGGCTACAGATTCTCAAAGAAGCCGATGATATTGTCAGACAGGAGATAGAGAAAAAGGAACACTTTAAACATCTATGGCAATCCTTTGCAGTCTTACTGCCTGTTAAAACCGTTGGTGTTATGGGTGATGAAAGAACGTATGCAAATGTGATTGCTCTGCGTATAGTCGAGAGCAGGGATGCCATGACTGCGGATTGGGCAAGAATACCCTATGGAGTGCTTGACAGAACTGCACGGAGAATAATAAATGAAGTACCGGATATAAACAGGGTGGTATATGATATTTCATCAAAACCTCCGAGTACCATTGAGTGGGAATAAATGAAAGATTTTGTACATCTTCACCTTCATACACAATTCAGCCTTTTAGACGGGGCTATTCGCTTTGACCATTTATTCAACCTTGCAAAAAAATTTAAGATGGGTGCCTGTGGCATTACAGACCACGGCAATATGTTCGGGGTAGCAGATTTTTACTTCTCTGCTATGGAATCAGGAATAAAACCCATTATCGGGTGCGAAGCATACATTGCACCGAAATCCCGTTTTGACCAGAAACGTATTAAAGGTGAAGAGAATGCATACCATATACTCCTTCTCGCCATGAACAACGAGGGGTACAAGAACCTCATAAAGTTGACAAGCCTTGCTCATCTTGAAGGTTTTTACTATGTGCCGAGGATAGATAAAGAATTACTCACAAATTATAACAGCGGTCTCATATGCCTCACCGCATGTATAAAAGGTGAAATACCGAGTCTCATTTTAAAAAATGAAGAAAAGGCTCTCAAAGAGACAATTGAGGAATACCTTTCCATCTTTGGTGACCGACTCTATTTTGAACTTCAGGATAATGGCCTTGAAGAACAAAAAACAGTTAATGAGACATTGATAAAACTTTCCCGCCATTACAATGTCCCCATAGTAGCGACAAATGATTGTCATTATCTGAAAAAAGAAGAAGCACGAGCACACGAACTTCTACTTTGTATTCAGACAGGCAAAACCATCCATGACAAAGACAGGATGAGTTTTCAGAGTGACGAATTCTATTTCAAATCTCAGGAAGAGATTGCCTTAGCTTTCTCTGGGTACCCGGAGGCTTTGTATAATACCTTAAAAATTGCTGAACAATGCAATGTCAGTATAGAAACAGGCACCTACCATTTTCCTGAATTTAAACTCCCTGAAAATTCTAAAAACATACCTCTTGACGACTATTTTGAAGGGTTATGCAGAAAGGGTTTTGAGGAAAGGATACCCCGGATAAAAAACACCTATGAAAATTTCAACCAGGACGCAGTTGAACAATACAAAGCACGGCTTGATTATGAAATGAATGTTATAAGAAAAACAGGTTTCACGAGTTATTTCCTGATTGTTGCAGATTTTATCAGATTTGCAAAAACTCAGGGGATTCCGGTAGGTCCTGGAAGAGGTTCTGCTGCGGGAAGCCTTGCAGCATACTGTCTTGGCATTACAGATATTGACCCTCTTAAATACGACCTCCTCTTTGAACGGTTTCTCAATCCTGAACGAATCAGTTTGCCTGATATTGATGTTGATTTTTGCATGGATGGAAGGGAAAAGGTCATTCACTATGTGACGGAAAAATATGGGAGGGACAATGTTGCACAGATTATTACCTTCGGCACCATGCAATCAAAGGCAGCCGTGAGAGATGTGGGGCGTGCACTTGGTATGGCATATGCTG